>DASXGW010000001.1:0-300000 GCA_036488875.1 Candidatus Baltobacteraceae bacterium
GACGCTGTTCGCGCAGCTGTCGGAGTTGACTGATAGCGGCAAACGCCGTCACCACGATCACTAGGCCCGTAAAGGCCGTGCTCAGCGCCCCTACCGCTTCCCAGCTCATGGTTCCATCCTTAATGGAAGCCTATGCGACGCATCGCGGAGAGCGCCTGCATTGTCACATTTTGTCACGGACGGGTCGGAAACGATCGGTATCGGCTGGAATCCCCAAGTGAGGGTTCGAGTCTCCGGCCATCCCAAAAGATGTGCTCTCAACTCTGTGCGAGCGAGGCGGCGTATTCCTTGTCGGCTTCGAGCCAATCATCTTTGAGGCCAATGCGCCGTACGTCCGTTGGATAGGCGCCGTTGGGATGCGCCGCCATCCAGTCCTGTGCTAAAACCGCGAGATATTCGAAGTTCTCGAGAAGCCCGTCACCCATTGTGCGGCGCTCTATAGCAGTAACCGGCGCGAGCTTGTTCCAAACAGAGAGAATGACGTCGCACCACATTTCTAAAACGAGTCTCTTATCGACGAGTCCCGCCTTGGCAAGAATTCCCATGATTTCGAAGTGGTTCCCGACCTTATTTATCTTTGACTTGAGATCGCGTATCTCGTCCCTTTTCTTGTCGCCCACCGCGATTTGATGCCGAAACGGCGGATCTTGTAGCCGTACAGGCAGGTCTTGCATCACAAATTGCTCGGCACTTACGAAGTCCGGCTCAGCTCTCACTTCTTCAAGCTCATTGATAGCAGCAATTTGGTTGCTGCTGCGAGCGTGGCGGAGTTGAACAATGGCGGCGCCGGCGGTTGCCGCAATAACGATGAACGTACCGAGCGTGGCAAATGTATTGATGAGCGCCAAAGACATAAATCCCTCCGAAAAGCGCACTGCTGATGAAGGGCTTTGTCGCTCCCGTTGTCCCGTCCCTTGGGCATCGCCCACCAGGCGGTGTCACATTTTGTCACGGACTCCCAAATAGTATTCGCTTTATTTCACGAGGCTCCGCGCCCCTTTCGTTGTAGACGTGTAGACAAGCCTGAGAGCTCTTTGCGGCGATATCATCGCCGGTGACCACGAAGAATCGCTCGTCGCAGCCGCCGATCAACACGGCGATGCAAACACAGGGGCATGCGCGCCCCGCGATCCATGGTGCCCGGCGCAGCGCGTAAATCGGACTACCGCTTCGTCAAAGGCGTCGGCCGATAGGACGCTTGAAATTCGTCTTTTGCGTCGTACAATAGCACTGCAATTCACAATACGCCGGAGTCGCCCCTTAGGATGGATGGAGCATGCCATCGTGAAACGTTATCTGTCTTTTATCGCCGTTGCGGCGATGATTGCGTCGGCGGCCTGCGCATCCCACAACGCAATCCCATCTCTTCAAGGAAGCGCTCGGACAGACTGGGCGGTGCCGAACTTTAAAGTTTCGGGCGACGTCTACGTCTCGATGGCGAGTCAGATTGCGGTCTTCGGGCCGACCGGAAAAGCGCGCGTCGCAACGATCTCACAACCCGGGAGAACGCCAACGGCGCTTGCGTTCGATCGCGCAAGCAACCTCTACGTGGGGGCTGCAAGAATCGTAGGCAATACGTGCGGCGTTGGTTCGGTTACTCGCTATCCGGCCGGTTCCATAAAAGCCAAGGCCGCGATCGACAGGGGGGTCGTTTGCCCGGTGGCGCTGGCGTTCAATAAGCACCTCTACGTCCTCAATGCCGACGACCAGATCGCCGTCTATAATCCGGCAACCCGCAAGCTGCTCTATACGATCACCGCCGGTTTGCACGTGCCCACGGCGATGGCCTTCGATCATAATGGAAACCTCTACGTCGCCAATAATACGAGCTCCAATTCGAGCAGCGCCGGAACCGGAAACGTAACTATGTATCCGCGCAAAGCCAAGGCGCCGACGCTTACGATTTCCTTCAGGAATTCGATACCGCTGTCGCTCGCCGTCGACTCGCATAACAACCTGTACGTAGGGAGCACGGCGAATCTTCCGTTCAGTTGTTCGAGCAGTTCTAGCAGTTCTTCAGCACCCGTGGGGTTGATGACTGAACTCGCGCCCAGGAGCACGACCGTGGTGCGTAAAATCGCACCACTTCTTCCGGTTACTGCCGTTACGATCGATTCATCCGATAATCTTTATGTGGCCGGAGCTACCGTCGCCAACGCGTGCTCGTCGTCGTCGGGAAGCGCGGAATTCGACGGAGCGGTCGCGGTTTTTCCGCCGGGAACCACGACGGCGAGCCGCACGATCGTCATGAACGATCCGTTTCTGATGGCGCTCGACGACTCCGAGAATCTCTACGTTGCGGATTGCGTAATCTCGACGTGTTCCACTACGTTCGTAATTCGAGAAGTCCGAGCGCACGGCGCGAGGATCCTTCGCAACCTCCCCGCGTTCTCACAGCCCACCGCGCTGGCCGCGGAGCCGTAGATCGGTCTAATGCCGTCGGCCCATAAGCGCGCCGTCGAGTAATAGGGCCCTTCGCCCTCGTACCGGGCAACACGAGTTGTGGTTCGACTCCCGGCCATCCCAAAATAATTGCATCTAACGCGTCATTCTCGTACGAACGATAATTGGGGAAGGGCTGCGTTCAGTCCGCAACGATCCTTGAGGGATTGAGCGCATAGGTGTTGAAGCCGCGACCATGGTGCGGTCCGCGAAACTTGCGGTTTTAGCCCTGGGCATTGCCTCTATCGTGCTGGCGTTATATAACGTCGTGACGCCGGGCCGGAATTATCTCTATTTGCTCGGGCGCCTCTCCGGGACGCCGCAGGTTCTTCTCGCCGTACCAAACGGCGGCCCCGCCCAAGCGGCAGGCTTGCGGACCGGCGACGTGCTGGACATCGCCAAGACGACCTTATCGCAGCGCATCGACATCTTCGCAGCTGCCGCCAAAGGCACCCTATCGGTTCCCGTCGTTCGCGCCGGAAATCCGCGCGTCGTCGACGTTTCGATTCAGGAGGCGTGGCCTTCGCCATCGCGCTTTTTCGACTTAGCGCTCGTCGTTATCGAAGTCGTTTTCGGCTTTATCGTTATGCTTAGAGCCGGACATCTGCCCCTCGCGCGTATGGTCGTGTGGCTAGCGGTCGCTGAGGAAATCGGCACGGTGGGAGCCGATTTTCAGGCGGTGGGACCGACGCCGGTCTTAGCCTTCACAGTGGGAATGGTTTTCCAACTGTTCGTGCAAGCGGCGACCACGATGTTCGCGTTGATGGCCGTCGCGCAGCTACCGGCGGGAATGCGGCGCGCGCGAGTAGCGCTTCTTTGGCTTTCGCCGATTCTCGGCATGTTGTCCACGCTCGATCCCGTCTTGTTCGGCAGCATCATAAGCGTCTTCGCTCCGGCATCCCCCTTAGCGTACGTCGAGGTGCTAAACGTTGGTGCCGTGGTCACGAGCCTCAGCTTGATGGTGCTCGTCGTGGCGATCGCGCTGAGCAGCCCGGTAGAACATCGCGCGCGGTCGATGTGGTTCGTATCGACTATTGCCTTCTGCTGGCTTTTGGGTGCCGCGATCGGCTCGGCTACTCCGCTCTGGTTCGGCGAACAGCAATGGCTTATCGGGCTCGTCTATTATTTTCTCCTCAGTTGCACGCTCATCGGTCCGATCTACGCGACCCTACGTCATCGCGTCGTCGATCTCAACCTCGTTATTTCGCGATCGACCGCGTTTGCCGCAATTTCTATGTTGATGCTGGGTGGCTTTATCGGGGTCGAATGGTTGGCGGGAAAACTCGCAGACGGCATTCTCGAGGAAGGTTTGTGGCGCGGCGTTTTTACCCAGGCGGTCAGCTTCTCCGCGGCGATCTTCATGGGCATCTACTTACGGAGCTTTCACGCCAAGATCGAACGCTGGGTAAACTCCGTGCTGTTTCGCGAGCAGAATCGCAGGCTATCGCTACTCGAGAGTTTCGGGCGTGAAGCCGATTTAGTTCAGACGAGATCGGAGCTGTTGCTCGCGACGTTCGAAGCGCTTCGGGAGTCGCTCGATACCGACGAGATCGCGATCTTCACGAACGTGGGCGGTAATTTGATTCTCGTGCATGCATCGAATCCGAGCACCCCAGCCTTGCTCGAGCGCAGCGATCGCGTCGTCTTGCAATTGTGCGAGCGCCACCGTCCATTCGTCAGCGAGGTTAAGTCACTTCGCGGCTGTACGATCGTCCCGCTTTCGGTGCGCCGCGACCTGGTGGGCGCCATCATATGCGGTCGCAAACGCGATCGTACGGAGTATCTTCCGGAAGAAACGCGCATACTACTCTACGTGGCACAGCACGTCGCGACGTCATACGCGCTGCTTCCTCCCGTTTTACCTGGGAGCGCAAGCATGTCGTCGGGACAAGCGCTAAAGCCCGGGACCCGTCCGGGCTAAAACATTTTCTAACGGAGCGGTTGGAAACCCAAATTTGCCGGACGAGTAGGACGTCCCGAGAGTTTTTGGGCCTGATGGAGTCGCTTCGGAGCCCCTTATGCTACAATCAATCTCTCTGGTGGGGCTTGAGACAAGGGGTCACATGCGCTTTTTCTACTGCGTTTTTCGTCCATTCGCACTGCTGGTTGCCGTGACGCTCGCGGTCTGCGCGCCGGGCGTCGCTACCGCGACGACGCAAAGACCGCATGTTGCCAATTTTAACATTGAGGTTGTGCTTTTGAACATGACCGGTCACTACGTATGGATAGTACCCCGATGGAGCTACGTCCTCAAAGCAGACTGGAGTGTTGAGCGCGGGGCGATTAAGTGCATGGCGCCCGGCGAGAACAGTATAGTAGTGATTGGATACGACGTCCCCCCGGAGCTTGCCGGTAATCCGCAGATTTGGATACAGGGAGCGGTGACGACCTCGCCGCAGTGCATGGGTAACGTAGTGTTTTTCGGGGACATCTTTACTGAAAAATGCACCGTGAATCCCCATGGGTCCAGCCCCCGGGCCCATGTAGAGATCATTCCGAATTTCATCGGATACGCTTTTACGCCCATGCTCAACAACCCCTATAAGAGTATTTGCACATGAAACTGCATACGCTTGCGATCGCTCTCGGCTTGGTTGGAATTGCCGCAGTCGCGGCCGGTTGTCGTGGGGGCAGCGACGACTTCACGCGGTCCGGATCGTCGCAGTCCTCGGTGCTCCAGCCCAAGGACTTGGGGAGCTCGACCTGTCCGGGTACGTCCGGAAATGCCCCCGGTCCGTATACGGTGTTTCAAGCTACCGGAAATATCAAGAACGGTGCCTTCACGCTGTCGGCCGAGAGCGCCAAGTATTTCGTTTTCCGTATGACTCCGGACGGCTCGAACCCGCCGAAGCCAGCTCCGCAGTCCGCGACGAAGACCGGCCCCACTCCGCGGCCGACACGCACGTACTTTGGGACGTTCACCTTGAATCGCGGCACCAGCGGATGCGTCGTCTTGTTAACCTCGGTGAACGGGACGCCGATCGCGCGCGGCGTGAATGCGGTGTTAACCGCCGTTCCGAACATTGCCGCAGAGCCTTCGCGCTGGAAATTGCTGGCGAGTGGACCGATGAAGCTAACCCTCAACGGATTTCCCGCAACGGGCTCCGACGGCTCGTTCACTTTGCTGACGAAGTCGGGGAAGCGGTATCGTACCGGCAGTATCGAGTTCTTTGGGTACGTCGTCGATCCTTAGAACGATAGCGACGCGCAAGGTAGCACCGCGAAAAAGAACGCTCAAATAGCCGAGGAAGGTCGGAAACGGTCGGGATCGGGGGCCATTCGCGAGCTAGTGTGACGGAACAGCCTTACGGAATAACACTTTTCGGTAACCGTCGGTATCGGCTGGAACCCCCGAGTTGTGGTTCGAGTCCCGGCCATCCGAAAGAAAAGCTCCTCATGTTATCCGCCTTCAACTCGTCTGAGTGCGGACGTTTCGCGCCCAAGCCTTGCAATAGCATCCGCCATTGCAGCCATCGACGCGCGAAGTTCGACGATTGAGTCGTCGCGCGCGCTGACCAGAACGTCGTACGCTGAACCGACACCGTGGGTGAACTGTGAGAGTGCTTCGATTTCATCGGGCGCGTACGCTTCGCCACCGCTGCGCTCGCCAAGAACGATCAGGCCGAGAAGCCGGCCGCGAGCGAGCATAGGTGCGGCAAGCGCGCCCCGCATGGCACCAGAATAGCGATGCGGGTCAAGTGGTTTGTGCCACGTCTTGAGGGCGAGAATCGCGGGATCGTTTTCATCGATGGCTTCAATGGTGCCGTTTCCAAACGAGCGCGCCGCGACGAACGCGCCCTCTGCTTCCAGGAGGATTGCGGCGTCGCGTGCGTCAGTGTGTTTCGCAAGCCTTTCGGCAGCCTGATCGAGCAGCGCCTGCGAATCGGTGACGTACGCCGCCTCTTTCGAGAAGTCCAGTAGGGCTCGCTCGTTCTGGTGCCGCTTGTGGAAGAAGGAGGATTCAATGAACCGGTCCACGCGCTTGTGGATCGGATTGAGCGAAAGTCCTAGCACGAGTGCCAATGCACCGTTAGCGATCAGCCCCGTTGCATGGCTGACGCCCGCGAGCGTCGTACCGAGCAGCCATTCGAGCAGTACGAACGACGCGACGACGATTGCCGACACCGCACCAACGACGAGTGCGCGACTTAGCACGAACTCGAAATCCAGTACACGCCGCTTCAATAACGCGTACGTGACAATCCACGCACCGGCGAGCCACGTCGCGTTGACGAATGCCGACTCGCCGACGATGGCAAACCACGACGAGCCGACGATGAGCGCGCCGAGGGTGCCAAGTGATGAAAATGCGAGTATGGCAATTGGGAGCGGCATGAGCGTCCACGCAACTCGTGGCCGGTCGGGCGCCGCGGAAGACGAAATGGCCATCACTGCGGCGAGCACCGTCAACAGGCTAGCTGGAATGCCGAACATTCCCGGAACGGGACTTATCCGGTCAACGAATGGCGTCGGGTCGAACCAAAGCGTGGCAATGCCGACGGACGCCGCGACGGCGCTCAAAAAGAACAACCCGACGAAGCCGCGGCCCAGCCACTCTATCCAAGTGCGAGCGGCGCTGCGCTCGCCGAACCGGGACGAAAGCGCAATGAGCAGGATCAAAGCTGCGCAAAGGGATGCCTGCGATCCCACGAGGAGGACAAGATGCAGCCAGGTCCACGGGACGACGAAAAACGTTGGATTCAGTTGGAAGCCGGTGATGAAAAGAAGCACCAGCGCGAGTGTCGCTGCGTCACGTCGCTCGTGGCGGCGCAAAACGACGAGAAGCGCACAGCCAACGAACCAGAGGTTAGCTATTGTAACGGACAGCATCACGGCGAGCTTCCAAACCCATGCACCCTCCCATATGGTGCTCCCCGTTACGTCGAGTCGCACCGCCGAAGTTCCGCGTTCGGCCAAGAGCGTCACGGGCTGCGTTCCCATGAGCTGATAGAGCACCGCGAACCGAGCGTCGGTGTTTTGCTTGCGCAGATCGACCACGTCGCCGTTACGCAGTCCCCCAAGCGCCGACGCGCCTCCGGAAACGGGCGCGCCGATACCGACGGTAAAAGCGCGTATCGGATGGAAGTTCGAATCCCACCAGCCGTACCACGGCCGGCCGCCGAGTCCGAACTTATCCGCAGCGGCGAAAAACGTGATCGCAAACGCTAACGCACACAGAAAGAGCAGCCAACCCTTCATAGCGTGCCCCTTCGAGAGAGGCGCAACTTGACCATCTCGCTCGAAGTGGAAGTGTTGTGCTCTCGATATTCGTGCGAGGGTGCGCGGCCCGGCGGTCACGAATCGACTGCAAGTCAATGACACCTCAGCACTGGCGTCGCCTTTTACTCGCTGTTTGCGCGTTCGGCGTAGTTCAGCTAAGCTACATGGTTTTCACGGACCTTGCGAGCGTTGCCGCGGTCCCTGGTCTCATCGCCGCCGGTATGCCCGGCCAGAGCGCAGGCGAAGAAAGCACCGCAACACCCTTGGTCCACCGATTGACGTTCGAACCCTCGAACCCCCTAGCCCAGGTTGGCCTCCGGAGCGGGGACCTTATCAACCTTCGAGAGCTTTCGCTGCCCGAGCGTTATCGATTTTTCACGCGCTGGTGGTGGCTGGGCGAGCGCGCCGATCTTCCCGTCGCTCGTGGCAACAGCGTACGGATGATCGCGCTTCGACCAGTACGCTACGAATTTCCGCTCGAGTGGTGGCTGGCGACGATCGGTCAGTACTGGGTATTGATCTTCGCCGGGATTGTCTCGTGGCGACGGTCCGACCTTGCGTCGGTGCGCGTCCTTGCGCTGTGCTTACTGTGTTGGGAAATTGGCCTGATGTTTCAGAGCCAGAATTCGATAACACCTTTTCCACTGCTCGATGCGGTATTCAACTCTGTCTTCGGCTTTTTCTACTATGGCGGGATCGCGTTGCTCGCAACGTACACGACGCTCTTTTCCGGCGCTGGGCTCTTGTGGCGACGCTTAGTCGTTTGGCTGAGCTATGCCGCGGCCGCCGCCGCATCGATACAATCCCTGTTGCTCGTTGTGGGTGCGTGGACTGCGCTTTGGGATGTGCTTGGCGGGTGGCTTTCGGCGACGGCTGTTGCGGATGCCATCCAGGCGTTACCTGGCCTCCTTTCTATGGCCAGCGTCGTTCTCACGATCGCAACGTGCTCGCCTGCCGAACGCGCGCGCGTCACTTGGGCATCGCTGCCAATGGCAATCTTCTTTGGAACGGAGGGCGTGACGAACGGAGCGCTTTCGCCAACCGTGCCGTACGTTATCTCGCATGGCGCGGAGCTCGTCGTCAACTACATGATTTTCCTCGCGCCCTTGGGGTTGGTTTATACCGTTCTCAATCGCCGGCTTCTCGACGTAGGATTTGCCGTAAACCGGGCGATGGTCTATTCGGTCGTGTCGTTGGTCGTGGTGGGCATCTTCATTATTTTCGAATGGGCTCTCAGTGAGTGGCTGGGTGGCGCAAGTCACGCCGCAAACCTAGCCATTAGCGGCGGGTTTGCGCTGCTGCTGGGTCTATCGATTCGAGCTATCCATCTGCGTGTCGACCGGACGCTCGATTCACTGTTCTTCCGAAAGCGGCATGAAGACGAAAAGGCCATACGGGAATTCGCGCGGGAAGCAGGATACATTACGGACCCACGAGTTGTTATCGAACGCGCGGCCGATGTTTTACGAGATCACGCCGATCCCGTTACGGTTGAGTTTGCCTTAAATAATGGCTCCGACCACTACGGCGCAGTCAGTGAGAATGATCCGGCAATCATCGCATTACGGGCGCGCCACCATATCGTGGATTTGCATGATGTGAGGACGGAACTGCAAGGCGAGTTCGCATTTCCGATGGTCGCGCGCGGCCGCCTAGTTGGTGCACTCGTACTTGGAGCAAAACGCTCGGGCGAGCCGTACGCTCCAGACGAATCCGACGCAATCCTGCAACTGGCGCACGGCGTCGGAACAACCCTAGACGTTCTTACTTCAAAAGACGGAACGGGTGCCGGCGAACTCCTCAGATCGCTGCAGGAGCTGACCAGTGCCGTGCACGCCGGTTTTCGAATGATTGCCGACCGTCTGCCGATCCAGGATTATCCGCAATTCGGCACGGACGCCTCGGAGCGCTCGTAAGGTGTTCCGCCTCTTTGTGCTGCTGTCGATCGGAGCCTTGGCCGGATGTGCCGGCGTGCCAAACGGTGCATCGTCCCCGGCCGTTCCCGCCGTCCTGACCGAACCGGCGGCGCTCGCGCCTGGAAACTACATCAAGCACGTTGTCGTCGTCATTCAAGAAAACCGCAGCTTCGACAACCTCTTCGACGGATTTCCGGGTGCCGATACGTCGCCTTACGGCTACCTCCACAACGGAACGAAGGTGAGGTTGCAGCAGATTCGGTTTGTAGTCCGCGACATGGACCACTATTTCTCGACCGGCGTCATGGACTGGGATCACGCAAAGATGGATAGGTTCGATCTCAACCCGGCGGCCGCGGGTGGGACTATCGGAAGATTTGCGTATTCCTATTTGAAACGCAGTGCCGTCGCGCCCTATTGGACGATTGCGCGCCGTTACGTATTAGCCGATCACATGTTCCCCACCATGTTCGGACCAAGCTTCACCGCGCACCTCACGTTAATCGCCGGTACCGCCGACCTCAATCCGCGTTTGTCGGCGGCAGATCTTCCGACGGGCTCGCCATGGGGCTGCGATTCGCCGTCCGGGACGGTAACGGAAACGGTGAATATCGATCGTCTCATCCGCGACGGCCCGGCGCCCTGCTTCACGCAGTTTCGCACGATGGCCGATACGCTCGACGCAGCCGGCGTTTCCTGGAAATACTACGCGCCCTCAATCTCAGGAAACAACGGGGGGCGGTTGTGGTCGTCCTTCGATGCAATCTCGAGCGTCCGCAACGGCCCGGATTGGGGAGCGCACGTCGTCAGTCCGCCGCAACGGATCTTGGCCGACGCCAAAAGCGGCGCTTTAGCGAACGTCTCGTGGGTCGTACCAGATGCGCTATGGTCGGATCACCCGTACATCGGAAAGCCGTACGGGCCGTCCTGGGTCGCGTCCATCGTCAACGCGATCGGAGAATCTCCGGCCTGGAAGTCGACAGCGATCGTGATCGTTTGGGACGATTGGGGGGGATTCTACGATAACGTCCCGCCGCCGCAGCTCGATTTCCGCGGGTTGGGCATTCGAGTCGGTTGTCTGATCGTATCGCCATACGTCTCACCCCACGTCGACCACACGGTCTACGAGTTCGGCAGCATTTTGGAGTTCATCGAGCAGACGTTCAAGTTGCCGGCGCTGGGCTCGTTAACTGCCGGATATACCGACCGCAGATCGGCGAGCATCGTTCAAAGCTTCGACTTCAGCCGCCGCCCTGCGGAGTTCACGGCGATTCCGGCACCCTACCCAGCCTCGTTTTTCTTACAACATGCTCCTTCGTTGCGGCCTCCCGACGACCAATGACGACCGAGAGCATCGTAGAGCCCCGAACGCTTCCTAGGAAATCGTTAACGTAAATGAGACGACTGCATGGTTGTTGCGATCTGCGGTCCAAAACCGCTCGCCGTCGTACGCTACGCTACGCGGATTAAACGGAAACGATTGCAGCGTTTCGATCGATGACGCGGCGGCATCGATGCCGAGCCGCTGGAGCTGACCGTCGACCCAATCTTCGTTAACGGTCGCCAAATAGAACGCGCCGTCAACAATCGCCATACCGACGGGGCGCCTTTCGAGGCCCACTTCGCGCACGGGCGCTCCGTCTTCGTTGAGCTCGATCAGCTTCTTATCCCACGCTTGTGAGAGATACAATGTCCCGTTTGCATACGCTAGGAACGATCCGGAGAAATCTGGGCATGGGAAGCACGCGGCGAATCCCGCATCGGGCGTAAACGAATAAACGTACCGCCGGTCCTTCTCCAGATCGGGCTCCTCAATCGCTGGAGCGAGTATCAGCCGAAAGTCCGCCCCAGTGTAGGTCACACCTAAGGATTCGCACGGCGGAACGAATTCGTGTCGAATGTCCCACGTCTTGGGATCGAGCGCATACAAACGACCGTTCGCGGCGCTCGTCACCCACATCGACTCGCCATCCCAAGCCAGACCCTGCGGACCTTGCACCGGCGACGGGTAGCGGACGAGGTCGCTCATACCGTTCTGCATCCGAGCATCTTACGTGTATTCGTCGCGAGTGGCGGAAACTCCCGACACGTCGTTTTAGTCCCGGCAGCCTCGTTAATGAAGCGCCGGTGCCAAGGTCGTAAATCTCTTGCGGCGTAAGGAACGCGTCTGAAAGACAGCATGAACAGCGCACTATCAGCTCTACTCGAAGTGGCCTTCGCTATTTGCTCTGCGATGACCGGCGCATTTATGTTTTTTCGTACGGATGATTTCTTCCGGTTTGAGGATCGCTGGGGATTGCTGACTGTCGACGCAAACTCGGAGTTCTGGCGAACTAATACACGAATCGTGGGTGGTTTCTTCATCGCGTTCAGCCTGCTGTTGTTCTTGCTGTTCCTCGTAGAGAGCGTTGTCCGGCTAATCCCCGTCCGGTCCGTAGGGCCAACGCCTTGAAGTCTAGGGGGCTAATGCAAAGACGAGACCGCAGCCGTTGGTGCATCCGCTGCCTTGGACCGTGTAAAAGGTTGTGCCGTACAGCGTGCCGCTCATCGCGACCAGGGTGTTTTAGGGTACACGCCATTTGATTTGAGCGTAAAACGATGGAGCACCTCGAACGCGCCGCCCGTTTTTACGCTGTAGGCAACTCCATAACCGGATCCCATGTCCGTCGTACCGTATAGGGTGCCTTCCACGTCGACCAAGGCCACCGTGGGAAAACATCCGCTGCCGGCGTGAAAACTGTGCAACACTTTCTCTACGCCGGTCGTGGTCATGCTAAAAACGGTGCCGCAGCCGGTCCATCCCCTTTTCGCGGACCAGCCATCTCCCCCGGAGGAAGTCGTGCCGAACAGCGTGCCATTGAGGTTGGTTAAGCTCGCCAGCGGGCCATATCCATCGGGGCCGTTGAAGCTGTGCAGCACCTTCTCCGCGCCGGCTGTACTTATGCTGTAAACGGTCCCGCATGAATCACCGCTGCTATAACAAGTGAAGGCACCCCCCGAGCGGGTTGTACCGTACAGCACGCCTTTGACGTAGATTAAACCCGCTTCCGGGTCGAAGCCGTCCGAGCCACCGGTAAATGTATGCAGCACTTTCTCCGCGCCGGTCGTGCTTATGCTGTAAACCGTTCCTTTGTCGGACGAACCTCCTCCCGAAGTCGTGCCGTACAGCGTGCCGTTCACGTTGACCAGGCCCGCCGTTGGCGTTGCTCCGTCGGCGCCGCCAGTGAAACTGTAAAGCACCTTTTCCTTATCGCTCAAACGGATGCTGTAGACGGTTCCTTTATTGGAGGAACCGCCGCCCTGAGTCGTACCGTAGAACGTGCCGTTCACGTTAATCAGGCCGCCCGATGGGGCCACCCCGTCGGGACTCCCGCGGAAGCTATGCAAAACGTTCGTCGTGCCGGCTGCGGTTATGCTGTAAACGGTCCCGCAGCCGCCGCTGCATCCCAAACCACCGGCCCACGTCGTGCCGTAAAGTACATCATTCACGTTGACTAGGTTGCCGTCAGGGTATGCACCGTCGGAGTGTGTGAAGCGATGCAGCACCTTGAAGGACGGCGCAGGTAGCGTGGCGTTTGCGATAGCCCGAGCTGCCGCGGCCGCGGGTGCTTGCGGTAGCTCTCCCGATACGTTGGTTGTTGCCCGCGTTTCGCCGCACCCCGCAAGCAATGCAGTTGCTGCACAAAAGGCGATCGCGCAACGGTCGGTCGCTGAAGTTTTCATTGGCATTGATTCCTATTACCTTAGGGCTCGACCAGCGTCGTGTCGGTCATTGCGGGCGTTATTAGCGGCCGGTCGAAAATCGACGTTTCATCCGCCCGAATGTTCTCGAAGGCGATCGTCGCTTCGCGAACGACCCGACGATGTGGAAGGTAAAGCGTGGCGGCCGCTGCTTCTCGCACGACTAACGGCACGGAATCAACCACCGCGAAGTCGATCGACCAGGGCACGTCGACAAGCGGTGCCGTCGTAAAGTTTCCCGCAATAAAAGCTTGCCGAGGCAGATAGTCGCTCATTCCCACCCATAGCTCGCGCAGACGATTGTCGTGGGGCTTGCGAAGCGGGACCAATCGCAAATGGTAGCAAGGCGTTTGGTCTACGACCGGCGTGTCGACCAGGATGACGCTGTAGTCCTTTGTCGCCGTCGAAACCACGGCAATCGTACGCAGGCCGGACGCATCGGCCGTCGGGGGCGCCGTGAGCGTCGTTTGCGGATACTTTAGGCCGAACATGTACGTCGGCGCAATGAGTGGGACGCCGATTAAATCGGCCGATGGCGGTGGTGGACCGAGCGGAATGACGATGGCCGCGCCATAAAAGCCGGCCGAAATGCTGACGTTTATTCCGTGAGGCACCCGGGGCGATGCGGCTTCTTCTAGGCTAATGGGCGCAACCCTAATCGTTCCATCCACGAGCGTGCTGGCGCGATAATGGTTCGTCACCGGTGTTTTCCCGGCCAAGCCGCTGATCGCAATTGTATAGTCCATACGGCCCGGATACTGCACGGCGCTTACTGCGGAACGTGCGCGCATGAAGATTCCGTAGGCGTCCTGCGCGGAGGACGCCGTAACGGGCGCAGCTTGTGCGAAAAGCATCTAAGGCGGTTATTCGTCACCGCCGGCGACGAGCCATCGCCAAATCTGGCGCTCGGTTGCTGCGGGGTGAGCGGGCGCCCGCTTGAGCTTGAGCGGGGTGTATAATCGAGTGGCTACCTGTCGTGCGGAGGTGCGCTATGCGTACGTTGGCGGTTTCCATTTTCGCGCTGCTGCTCGTGAGTTGTTCTCGCGCGTTCACTTCGTCACCATTACCGGCGCCGGCGTTTCGAAACGCGACGATGCCGTTTGCGACCGAAGGAACGATATTCTCGTTTAGCGGCCCGCAGGGGGAACATCCGGAAGCCGATTTGATCGCGGTAAAAGGCGTGCTTTACGGCACGACGTATGGCGGTACGAACGGCACCGGCACGGTCTTTAGAATCACGCCGACGGGTGCCCTCAAGGTTCTCCATCAGTTTGGAAAGGGCACCGACGGCTCGCAGCCGGGTACCGGTCCGCTCATTTTCGTCAAAGGCGATTTCTACGGCGTTACGACGTACGGCGGTAACGGCGATGGAGCGGTCTATAAAATCTCGCCGAACGGAAAAGAACGCGTCGTCTACCGCTTTGGCAATCCGCCCGACGGCGACGCCCCCTACGGGAACCTAACGTTCGTCGACGGCAATCTGTACGGCACGACGACCGAAGGCGGCCAAAACGATTACGGCACCGTTTTTCGGGTCTCGCTTTCCGGCAAAGAAAAGGTGCTGTATTCGTTCAAAGGCGGAAATGACGGCCAAGCGCCGTTCGGCGGCTTAACGGCCGTTGGCCACACGCTGTATGGGACGACGAGATCGGGCGGTGGCGGTTCCAGCCTTGGCACCGTTTTTAAAATCTCGCTTACCGGACACGAAAAAGTGATTCACCGATTCGGCGGGACGGTGCACGGCGACGGGGCCGCGCCTTGGTCAGGGCTGACGTTGGTCAAGGGGCAGCTTTACGGCACCACTGAGGCGCAGGGTGCTTCGGGACGCTGGGGCGCCGTGTATACAATCACCACGTCGGGCAAAGAACGTGTGCTGCATTCGTTCACCGATAATCCCGACGGGGGAACCCCGCTCTACGCGAATCTTATCAACGTGCACGGTACGTTATACGGCACTACGCAAGTCGGGGGTACTGGTCCGGGGACGGTGTTCAAAATTACAACGAGCGGCAGCGAAAGCGTCGTCTACAGCTTTCCAGGCGGTAGCGGCGGCGAGTTCCCCTACGGAGGCGTGGCGTTCTTGCGCGGACGGCTCTACGGCACGACCTATCAAGGCGGCAACTCGGATTACGGGACCGTTTACTCGATCGCGCCTTAGCGCCGGCCTATTTTACGAGCGCCTGCGACGCAATCGCGCGCGCCTTAAGCTTGTCGACCGGTTCGTCGAAGTCGGCCGCTTTTGCGGCCATGCCCTTGTGTTGGAGATGGGCGAAGACCTCGCGCCCCAGGATGTGCTCGACGATGGCCAGGCGTTGGGCGGTGGCCTTGAGATCTTCGGGCGTACGCGGCAGCTTTTCTAGGGTGCGGTAGTGTTCTGCATGTCCGTGGAGCTCCGCCGCTAGTTCGTTCGCGCCGAGAGCCGCTGCCAGACGAACCGCCGCATCGTGGTAGAGTGCTCGGTAGGCGGGATGCGGCTGCTCGCGCAGCGCCTGCTTTGCCGCCGCCAAGTGCGCGTACGCCTTGGTGCGGTCACCGGTGACGATGAGATATTCGGTCAGCGCGATCGACTGCCAAGCCAACTGCGCGCGTTCTCCGAGCGGTTCGTAAATCGCGATGGCTTCGACGGCTTTCTGGATCGCACCGGCGTGCTGTTGCTCGAGCGCGTCGAGTGCGCCAAGATTCGCAATCGCATCGGCGAGCGCGCGCGACGGCGCTTCTTGCCGGAGCAACCCGACGGCTTCGTCGAAGAATTTGCGTGCGGCAACGCGTTCGTTATGCCGTTCGGCGAGCACTAAACCGAGATGATAGAGCGCGTTAGCGGTTCGCCGGCCATCGCCGGCTTTGCGGAACTCGTCGAGCGCTCGCCGGTAGAGCGTCTCGGCTTCACCGGTATCGTTGAGATCGGCCTTCGTCGTTCCCAGCAAAATGAGCGCTTCACCCAGCGCAACGCCATTGCCGCTGCTCTCGAGCAGCTGCACGAGCTGTTTTCCCAGCGTTGCCGCGTGCTGCAGTTCGCCGGCGCCTCGCGCGAGCGTCGTCGCCTCGCGGAGAAGTTCGGCGCGCAGTGCCGGTTCGGGATCGGGTGGCTCCAGCGCGCGATCGACGCTGCGGCGCGCCTCGTTCAACAGATCGCACACCAACCAGTATCGTCGCAGCGAAACGACCATTTCACGCGCCGCCGCGAGCTCGTTCTTGTCATCGAAGAGCAGATGCAGCGTTCCGGTAACGTTTGCGTGTTCGTCGATGAGCCGCCGCAGCGCCGCTTTCTCGTCGGTGACCTTCGAGAGATCCAGGCGCTGCGCGAGCTCGCGGTAGTGCGTTGTGTATCGGCGCACTGTGGCGGTGCGTTCGCTCGGATTCGCCTTGAGCTGCTTTTGCGCGAAGGCGCGCAGTTCGTCGTTGAGGATGTACCGCTGCGGCTGGTGCGCGGAAAGCGAGCGCGAGACGAACCACTGACTGACGAGGGTGTGAAGCACTTCTTGAGCGCCGGCCGCGATCTCGGCGTCGTGTGCAACCGCCGCGCAATCCTCTTCGTCGAAACTGCCGTCGAAAACGCCAAGACGTGTGAAAAAGCGTTGCTCGTTCGGGCCGAGCCGGTCGAATGCCCAATCGATCGGTCGATCGAAGGCCTGCACCCAGTCGGTTTTATAGGGACCCGCCTCGAGATCGGCAACCAACTTGGCCGACTGCGCGGCCACGAGTTCGATGGCCAGCGGATTTCCGTGCAGGCGCCGCACGATCTGCTTGGCCATTTGCGTGAAGGCTTCATCGAACGCGAGGTTCGGTGCCTCGGTGTGGACGCGGTCGGTGAAGAGGCGCAACCCGTCTTCCAGCGGCGGCACACGAAAGACGGCGCCCGCGAGATTGGGCGGCGTGCGGCTCGTAATCAGCACGTGCAGATGGTGCGTGGTTTGGTAGAGTCGCCATGCCACGCTGGCCACGCCGTTCGGCGCAGCCTGCGCGTGATCGAGGATCACGAGTCCGCGTACCTGCTCGAGCGCGTCTGCGATCGTGTGTTCGAGCGGTGAGCCGTGGACGCTCCGTACGCCGATCGCCTGCGCTACCAACGCCGGCACGAGGTCGTCGTCGGCTCCGGCGATCGGTACGAACCAGACGCCGTCGGGAAAGGTTTGACGCAATTCGGCGGCGAGCGCGAGCGCGAGCCAGGTCTTGCCGATGCCGCCCTCACCGACGATGGAGAGGGTGCGGTTACGCGCGAGCAGATCGGCCAGAGTGCCGAGCTCGCGCTCGCGCCCGGTCACGGTTGCGGCTCCATGGCCTAACAGTTTGGAAGGCGCCGCAAAAATGCCTCGTCCTTCAGAGTTGTACTTAACCGTGGCGTAGCTTGGCGCCGAGAATCCCGAGATTCAGGGCTAACGTGATGATATTCCAGACGATGATCGGAAGCGAGTGGATGAGGACGCCGTAGGCGATCCATAGGGAGACACCGATACTAAATGCTACGATCGTGAGCAGCGACAGATCGCGCGTCGATCGCGTTTGCCACGCGTGCGCGACCTGGGGTACGAATGCGGCGGTTGCAAAAAAGCCCGCAAGAAACCCGATCGCTTGTGCCATAGAGCCGGCTTTGTCACCGGCTAGGCCGGCTCCCCTAGTTGGTGTCGACGGGCTTGTTCGACGGCGGCTGGTGCTCGAAGAACGAGCGGGAATATTTTGCAGCGATTGGCCGGAACTTGCGGGGCTTCCGTTTGAAGTCGAAGAGGTCGCCGATACTCTGCGCGCGTTTGTCCGTGCTGAGTTGTAAGCGCCCCAGCTTCCAGTTGTTCTCCACGAAGCGGATGATGCTTCCGAACTCGTATTGCTTGTGCGAAATCGTGCCGCGATCGACATAGGGAGAGATCACCAGCATCGGCACGCGGAACCCGAGACCGGCGTAGTCGAGTTGCGGCGGCGCGACGTGATCGTACCAGCCGCCCCAATCGTCCCAGACGACGAGGATCGCGGTCGTCTTCCAGTATGGGCTTTGACCGATCGCGTTGACCACTTGAGTTACCCACGAGGGACCGGTGTCCGAACCGGCTGCGGGATGATCGGAGTTCGCAAAATCGGGAATCACCCACGAGACGCTCTGCAGTCGATGGTGGGAGATATCGGTGAAGATATTCTTTTCGGGCGTCGACATGTTCGTCGACCACTCCGGACCGTACCGCACGGCATGGATCGCATCGAACGCATTCCAAAGGCCGCCGACGTCGACGCTTTCGCCCGGTAAATAATATCTCCACGAGATGTGTGCGGCGTCGAGCAGATCGCGCAGCGTATCGTAATTAAAACACGGAAACGGACCGGTAACGGACTTGCCGTTACTGGTGATGACCGGCGTTATCGTGCCCGCGGGCGCATCGCACCCCCACGGCTCGCCATTGGGCTCGTCGATAAGACTTTGCGATGAATCGAGCGCGGTGTTGCCGCGAATGAGATCTTGGTGACCGATAAAGCTCCCGCTGCCTTCTGTTTGGAACATGTGGTCGGCCAGCGCATACTCTTTGGCGAGCTTCCAATAAGGCCGTATCTGCGCGGGATCGACATACTGATAGACGTACGTGCTGCCCGCTGGTTGACCCCCGACCGGGACCGTGTCGAAACCGTCCATGTTGCCGCCGTCGTAATCTTTGACGAATGCGGAGTGACCGTTTTGGCCGTCGGTGGCGCTAAAGAGGTTGCCCATATGGAGTGCTACGGCTTGACCGGTGTGCGTCATGCCGCTCGTGGTTCCGTCGGCGCCGGGAAACGTCGAAAACAGATTGTCGAAGCTGCGATTTTCCTGAATCATGATGACGACGTGATCGATGTAGTTTCCACTCAAACCGGCCGGCCGCGCTTGGGGTAAAATTGACGACGCTTCCGGGCCTCCGGGAGTCCCTGTCCCAGCGCACGCCGCAATAGCGATGACGGCAGAAATAGCGAGAGCGAATCGGGCAATGCGGCGCACGAGCCAAGCGTAATCGGTCCCGTGGGCCGGGCGACAGTTACGATAAGGTCCGTGCCCGGGGGCTTTCCGTCCTAGTACCACGAACCTGACGGCTCGTTGCATGAGTCGAGAGCTCCACGTTCATTCGGTCCCCACTCGCGCCGAGCAGATCCGGACGGCCGTAGAGATCATCGCCATCGTTGCGGCGGGCCTATGGGCGCTCTACACGTTCGTGTACGAACAGCGCATCAAACCGCTGGCCGAGCCCCCGGAGTTTTCGCTTCCGACGACGGTGGACCAGGGGCCGACGATCGACGGTGTCGCGTTCCTCACCATTCACAAGCGCGTCGAGAATACGGGCGACGTCGGCGTCGACATCGCGGCGGAGTCGCTCAACGTGTACGGCGAAAAAATCGGACTGCCGACGGGCGGCGTCAAACGCATCGATACACCAACGTACGTCAAGATCAACGCCGACGTACCGCGCGAACCCGTGGCGCTGCTCTTTTCGATTGTAAAACTGCGCGCCGGCACGGTAACCGGAAATCAAAAGACCAATTTTTACACGCCGCCGCATAGCTCTGACGAGGAGACCTATCTCGTGGCCGTTCCGGCCAAGACCTATCCCGTGATTAAGATCGATCGCGTGGACTACATCGCCAAAGCTCCAATTATACCGAAGATGCCCGTTGCGATCGTCAAGACGCGGCTGGGCGGCTACATCCTACGTTCGTCAGTCATCAACGGCGAGTTCGATAGCTCGACGGAATACGCGATCCGTCCCTAGTGGATGGGCGCCTCTAGCAGGCAGGCAGGCCTAGCAGGTAGCATCCCACCCTTGTGCCAATAGCGCCGGGTTCCGCTCCCGAATCCCCCTTGCCAGGAGGTCATATCCACGTGAAGATCGTGGTGACAGTCAAGCTCGTCCCGGATCCGAACTCTGAGAAGAAGATCGATCCGAGCACGAAGCGGCTCGTGCGCACCGGCGTCGAGACGGTACTCAATCCCTACGACGAGTACGCTCTCGAGGCCGCGCTTCAATTAAAGGAACGCGCCGGCGGCGATACGACCGTGACCGTCTTCACCATGGGTCCCGAGGGGCTGCGCGAGACGCTTCGCAAGGCGCTGGCCATGGGTGCCGACGACGCCGTCATGCTCAGCGACGCGGGGCTCGAGGGCAGCGACGTGTGGGCCACCGCCTACGCGATGGCGCGCGGACTGCAAAAAACGGGATTCGATTTGCTCATCGTCGGCGGCTTGACCGACGACGGCAGCACCGGCGCCGTTCCCGGCGCGCTGGCCGAACATCTCGGCTTGGCGTGCGTGACCAACGCGCGTAAAGCCGACATTGCCGACGGCAAGCTCCAAGTGGAACGCGAAACCGATACGGGCCATCAAATCGTGCACGTCGCGCTGCCCGCGCTGTTGACCACAGCGCTGACGTTTGGCGAACCGCGCTACGCTTCGCTCAAAGGCATCATGGGCGCCAAGAAAAAGACGATCGCGACGTTGACGCTCGGCGATCTCGGGTTGGAGACTGCGGTCGGCACCGACGGGTCGAAGACGCAGCTGTTGAACTTCGCGCCGCCGCCGGTGCGGGGAAAAGGCAAGACCGTCGAAGCCGCCGACGGCGCCGCCGGAGCGCAAGCCATTTTTGCTTTCCTCAAAGAGAAGAAGCTGGTATAACGAGCCGATGAAAGACGTCATCGTTTACGCCGAACACCGCGGCGGTCAAAGTAAAAAAGTTACGTTCGAGATGGCCACCGAGGCGCGCCGTCTCGCCGACGCGCTCGGCGGTAAAGCGCACGCGGTCGTCGTCGGCGGCGGTGCGGCGCAGCTTGCCGAGCAGCTCAAGGCCTATCCCCTCGACGTCATCCACGTCAACGAGGATGCCGACGTCGACAAGTTTCTGCTCGATCCCGTCGTCGACTACCTCGAAAGCGCGGCGAAGGCGATCGGTCCGTCGCTGATCATGATTGCGAACACGCTGTCGGGACGCGACGTTGCGGGTAAGCTGTTGGCGCGGTTGGGCGCGGGCGTCTGCGCCGACGTTACCGATTTCAAAATCGAAGGCGGTAAGGTCGAGTGCGTGATGCCGAAGATGGGCGGCGCGCTCGTAACGACCTGCGAACTCAAGTCGGGCAATCACGCGATCGCGACGATTCGTCCTAACGCGTTTGGGGTGGGTGCCGGCGGGGCCGGCGCGCAGATCGCGCAGCTCGAAAAACCCGCGGGCAAGACCTACCCAGCGGTCATCGATAAAGACGTCGACGAAGAGAGCACCGGTGAACTGGCGCTCGAAGAAGCGCCGGTCGTCGTCGCCGGCGGACGCGGCCTCGGCGGACCCGAGCCGTTCGACACCCTGCTCAAGCCCCTGGCGCACGCGCTAGGCGGCGCGGTCGGCGCGTCGCGCGCGGCGGCCGACGCGGGCTGGGTCTCGTACAGCCTGCAGATCGGGCAAACCGGTAAAACGGTCACACCCAACCTCTATATAGCCGTTGGAATCTCGGGCGCCATCCAACACAAGGTCGGCATGCGTTCGGCTGGGACGATCGTTGCCATCAACAAAGATGGGTCGGCGCCCATCGCCGAGTTCTCCGACCTCATAGTCGTCGGCGACGCCTTCGCCATCGTACCCGAGCTGACCAAAATGGTCGAAGCTGCCAAAAAGGAAGCCGTAAGTTGAAGCGTATCGTTCTCACTCTTCTCGTCGCGCTGGGTTGCGCCGTCGCATCGTTCGCGGTAACGACGCCGAGCGCGCAAGCCGGCCTCTTTAGCGGTAAGGCCAAAACGACGCCGAGTCCGTCGCCTTCTCCCTCCGCGCTTCCGACGGCCAGTCCCGAGCCTCCCAGCGTCGCCATTCCGCGACTGCAGGCTAAGCTCAAGGCCAATCCCGGCGACCAGCAAAGCGCCGCCCAACTCGCAGCCGAATACCTGCAGGTAAACCGACCCGACTTGACCTTGCAGATCACGCAGAAGCTGCTGCAAGCCGGCGATAAGACGGCGCAGGTGTATTACTACGACGGTTTCGCGGCAGAGTCGATCGGAAACATTCCCGCAGCGCTGTACGATCTCGAACAAGCCTCCGATCTCGATCCCACCAACATGGGCGTGCTCTCGCAGCTCGCGGACCTCTATATCAAGACCAAGCGCGACAGCGACGCCGAGCGCGTTGCCAAGCGCGCCGTGACGTTTAATAAAACCGAGCCCATGGCGCTCGAAACGCTCGGCAGCGTGTACGCCAACGAAGGCTACTACGACAAGGCCCGGGCGCAGTTCGAAGCGGCGTTCGCGCTCGAGCCCAAAGACGTCGGGCCGCTCTACCAGATCGGTACGACCTACGCGCAGCAAAACAACATTCCGATGGCGCTGCAGACCATCGACCGCGCGCTGGCCATCGACCCGAAGAACGTGCAAACGCTGACCTACAAGGCTTCGCTCTACGCCGACCAGCACGACGATGCCAAAACGTCGGCGGCGTACGACGATGCGGTCGTCGCGGCGGCGACCGACGACCAAAAAGTGTCGATCATGATGCGTAAGGCGACGTACTTCATCGCCGAGAAGAAGTTTGCCGAAGGCGAAGCGATTCTCAAGCAAGCCACGACGGAGTTTCCCCACGTCGCGCAAGGGTTCTCGGAGTACGGACGGTTTTTCGCAACGCAGCATCAGTGGGATAAAGCCAACGCGGAATGGCAACAGGCGCTCGCGATCGATCCCGATAACGCTGGGACGCTGTTGATGCTCGGCACGGCCGCGCAACAGAACGGCCATACCACCGAGGCCATCAGCTATCTCAAACACTACACCCAAGTCTCTCCCGACGCGCAAGGCTTCGCGATGCTCGGACAAGTGTATTCGCAGGTGCACGATTACTCCGGCGCGCGCGACGCGTGCGGCAAGAGCTTCGAGATTCAAAAGAATCCCGACACGCTCAGCTGCGTCGCCGGCGCCGATTACGAGCTGAAGAACTATAGGGAAGCCGCGCAGATATTCGACGTGCTCGACCGCTTTGCGCGGGGCTATCTCGACCAAAACGCGCAGATGCTCTTCATCGCGGCAAAGTCGTATTCGGCGCTGAGCCAATGCGCGAAATCGCACGACGCGTTCAAGCGCCTCATGAACATGCCGGGATTGAAGCAAGACTCCAAACAGTACGCAATCGTGAAAAAAGCCGCGTCCGATTCCTGTAAGAGTGCCAAACATTCCGGCTAACGTGTGAAGTTCGTTCTCGATCCGATCTACGGCGACCATCTCCGCGGCGTCGGGCATCCCGAATCGCCCGACCGCGTGGAGGTGGTCGCTTCGCATTTACAGCGGCTCGGAGCGATCGGCGAAGCGCTGCCCGCGCGCGACGCAACCGACGACGAGCTCGAACGCGTCCACTCGCGCCCGTATCTCGAGCTGGTCAAAAGTGAAACGTCGCGCCTGCACGGCCCCCGATATCTTTCGACCGGAGACGTCGTCGTCGACGAGCGGTCGCTCGCGGTGGCGCGCCGTGCGGCCGGCGGCGCGATTGCCGCGCTCGACGCGAGCGTTCGCTATGGCGAACCGGTCTTCGCGTTGGTGCGGCCGCCGGGACATCACGCGGAGTCCGCGCGCGGCATGGGATTTTGTCTGTTCAACAACGTCGCGGTCGCGGCGCGCGCGTTTCAAGCGCAGCATGGCGGTAACGTCCTCGTGCTCGACTTCGACTACCACCACGGCAACGGAACCGAGGCCGTTGCGGGCGACGGGCTCTCCTACGTCTCGACGCACGCGTACCCGGCGTATCCGGGAACCGGCGCGGCCAGCTATGCCGTCGAGGGCGGGGCCGTGCTCAACGTTCCGCTGCCCGTCTCCGGGGTCTCGACCGAAGCGTTCGTCGCGATCTGGGAGTGGCTTGCGCGCGAAGCGGCCCGGCAACTGCGGCCGGACGCGATCGTGGTTAGCGCCGGCTTCGACTACGTGGCCGGCGACCCGGTCGGAGATCTCGGCGTCGAGGTGGGGGCAGCTGCCTCGCTGGCGGCCGCGATCGACGGCGTTGCGTGGGAGTTTTGTCACGGCCGCGCCGCCTATGTTCTGGAGGGCGGTTACGATCCGGTGATGCTGTTCACGTCGATCGCCGCCGTTGCGGACGCCGCCGACGACCGTTTGGTCGCCGTGTCCGGGGCCGAGCTGGCGGCAGCCCCTTCCCAGGTTCAAGGACTTCTCTCTCAGGTCTCAGGATTTCTTCAAGGAAGCCAGCCCAAGGGTGCGAACTAGCGTTCTTAGACAAGTCGACGGGAGGCCCGCGCGCGGGCGTCCTTGTCGTCTTGTCATATCAGCTACCTGAGGAGGTACGAATGATCCGGAGATCCCTCCGGCACGGCCTCACCGCTGTGATTCTCCTCGTCGCAATGCTTAGCCAGGGAACATGGGCACTGGCTGGCGTGACGGGCGGTCTCACCGGTGTTGCAGTCGATGCCGATACTTCGGCGCCCGTTGCAGGTGCGACGGTGACGGCGAACTCGCCGTCCCAAAGCGCAACCGTAACAACGGACGCCTCCGGTCACTTCACGTTTCTGACGTTATCGCCAGATACGTATACCGTGACCGTCACGAAGAGCGGTTTTCAAACGGTCAGTGCTCCAGGCCAAATCGTTTTCGCCGACACGGTGCAAACGGTTACGGTGCGCCTGGTCAAAGCGCTCAAGACCATCGCTCACGTCACCTCGACGGGCGCCGGCGCGCTCGTCAAATCCGGTACTACGAACGACGTTTACTCGGTAAACGCCGCGGCAATCGGCGCGACGCAGGCCCTGGGTGGTGGCGGAAGCCTCAACTCGGCGTACTCTGCGATTTCGTCGGTTCCCGGTGCGTACGTACCGCCGAACCAAATGGGTTACTATCAAACGGTCGTCATCCGCGGTGGTGACTATGACCAGGTTGGCTACGAGTTTGACGGCGTTCCCGTCAACCGCTCGTTCGACAACTATCCGTCGAGCTCGGCCTCGTCGCTTGGTAACGCCGAAGTCCAGGTTTACACTGGTTCGGCCAACGCCAACGCCGAGAGCCAAGGTCTCGCCGGCTACATCAACCAGGTCATCAAGTCGGGAACGTATCCGGGCTATGCCGACGGCGAACTCGGTATCGGCACGCCCACGTTCTACCACAAGGCTCAAATCGAGACCGGTGGAGCGACCCCCGATCGTAATCTGTCTTGGTACGTCGGCGTTGCCGGTTACAACCAAGACTTCAACTACGTGACCCAAGACAACAATCAGGCCACCGACAACTTTGCCGGTGCGCCGATTGCCCCCGTCGGCAACCCAGGTTACGCGGGTGGCGCGTTCTATGCGATGGGTCCGTTCAACTACGCGGCGCTCTCGAACCTACAGGTTCGTGACACGGTAGCAAACGTGCACATCGGAATCCCGCATCACAACGATGCGGGTCGCGACGACGTCCAAGTTCTGTGGGACAGTGAAACGATTCACAACCTGTTCTACAGCACGACCAACGACATCACGGCCACGAACGGCTTATGCCCGGTCGGCGGAGCGGCTTGCGCTACCAGCCTCCTTGGTTCTCCCCCGGTCTATGTCGACGGCCTGCACTACACGGGTCCGGCGTCGAACATCGGCTCGACGTTCAGCGCATCCGGCCTTAACTCGCTTGCTGGGGACGTCAAGACCTACTACTTCCCGAGCAGCGTGAATCGCACGGCGCCGAACAATGTGATTCCGAATACGGCGAGTGACTCGATCTGGAACGATCAAGAGATCGTCAAGCTGCAGTACACGAAGAACATCGGTTCGACGTCGTTTCTGCGGCTGTACGGCTACACGTACTACAGCGACTGGCTGCAGAACGGGCCGCAGACGACCTTTGCGGCTTACGCCGGATGCTGTTCGCCGGACTACGAGCTGACCTCGCACACGCGCGGCCTCAGCTTGCAGTACCAGAACCAGTTCAACGCACAGAACCTGCTCTCGTTCGAGTCCGGGTTCACGACGTCGAGCACGGTTCGTGACAATAACGCGTTCTACGGTGTCGGCAGCGGCGCGGCCGTGGTCGTCAATGCGGCAGATCCGCTCGACGGCTACTGTTTCACGCCGGGCTCTACCAAGACGCAAAAGCCGGTGGCTTGCACCGGTCCGAACGGGAACTACCAGAACACGGTCTCGTTCGGCACCATTCAGAGCGGCGGAGCTCCGGCATTGCCGGGCAAGTGCGTCGATCCGAACGTGGCGTCGACGGCGTGTACGTATCTCATGGCTGAAAACGGCCTGAGCCGCACGTACAACGCGGTAACGCCGCGATTCTTCTCGTCGTCGTTGACCGACGAATTCCGACCGAGCGACCGTTGGTTGCTCAACCTCGGCCTTCGTCTCGACGACTTCACGTACATCGGCCAGAACACCAATACCGGCTTGTACGCCGGCGAAGGGCCGAATGCTCGGCAGTTCTGGGTGAACTCCTACAACCTGAACACCTGCTTCAACACGGTCACCGGACAGCCGTATCAACGGACCTCTCCGGGCGCACCGTGCGGAGACGAACCCAATACGACGAATCCGGGCACGCCGTCGTACTTCTCCAACTCGCAGGGCGCGTTCACGTTCCCGATCTGGCAGCCGCGTGTCAGCGGCACCTACACCATCAATCCGGACAACGTGCTGCGCTTCTCGATGGGGCGGTACACGCAAGGTCCGGTGACGGCGTTCCAACAATACAACCGCGCGCAGGACAACGTTGCCTCCTACGACTGCAACACGTTCTGTAAGTTCGGTCGCTTCGCACCGATCGGTGCGATTCTGCCTGCGAACTCGCTCAACTCCGACTTCTCGTGGGAGAGCCACCTCAAGGGCACGGACTGGTCGTTCAAGCTGACGCCGTTCTTGCGGCAAACGCAGGACCAGAACCAGGAGTTCTTCCTGGATCAGAAGACGGCGTTCGTTTCCGGTCTCGACGTCGGCGGCCAGCGCAGCCAAGGCGTGGAGTTCCAACTGTCGAAGGGCGATTTCTCGCGTAACGGCCTTTCGGGACAGCTCTCCTTCGCCTACACCAACTCCTACATCAAGTACGGTAACCTTACGTCCGGCTTGTACGGTACGAGCGTGTTGACGACGATCAACCAAGCCATGTCGCAGTACAACGCCTATACGGCGGCGTGCGCGCCTGGCGGGAAGTTCGTCGGCAAGCTGGGTCCCAACCACGTCCCGTTCTGCGGTGTGACGAGCTCGGGTGCCGCAGCGGCTCCGTGCTACACGCCGTTCAACCGGGCAACCGGAACCGGCGGCGCCGCGGTGTACAAATGTACCCCCGGTGATGTTGGAAACCCGTACTGGAACGATCCGCAGACGCTGTGGTCGTTGGATGCCAACTATCCGACCTACAGCATCTTCCCGGGCGCGATGCAGTCCTCGAACGCTGGCTTCGGCGCTCCATACGTAGCGACGTTGCTGCTGAACTATAAGCACGACAAGTTCGCCGTTACTCCGTCCTTGCAGTTTGAAGGCGGAATGCGGTATGGTGCTCCGCTGGTCAACCCGGGTATCGACCCGGCCGGCTGCTGGCACACCCTCGCGGGTGCGGCTGGTGCAAACGGGGGCGGTCGTTACGACGCAGCCGGATGCGGCCAGTTGAGCGCGATTCCCGACACGTACACGAATCAGTTCGACGGTTTGGGATCGTTCGTCCAACCCAACAACATCGCCATGAACCTCCAGCTGAGCTACGACGTTAGCCCGCGCATCAACCTAACCGGTGTGCTGGCCAACCTCTTCAACACCTGCTGGGGCGGATCGGTCGAGCCGTGGACCTACAACAACGGTTCGATCTGCTCGTACGATCTCGGCGGTTTCGCCGGCGAGATTCTCCCTGTTGGAAACGTGTACAACCCGACCCACTTCGGGCAATCGCGGATTCAACCGTTCGTGAAATACCCGTATGGACCGGTCTTCGGACCGTTCAACCAGGACGGCAACTCGACGTCGAGCCCGTTCAACTTCTTCGTGACGGCGACGGTCAAGATCTAATCTCGACCTGAACCCCTAACGAATAAGGGAAAGGAAAGGCCCCCGCAACCGCGGGGGCCTTTTCATATCGAGGACGCTATCCGTTTAAGCTCTGCGAGCTCGAGTTCGCCGACCAGCGCGTAACGCAGACCGCGATCGCGCCACGCGAGCAAGGTCGTCGGTCCGCTCTCGGCATAATCGGCGGCGCTGCCGCCGATGGTCGTTGGTTGCGGATGAAACCGGCCCATGTTGACGGTTGCCGACGCGTCGTTTTCGAACAGCGAGACGGTACGCAGTCCGTCGGAGTAGAGGACGTGCAGCGTCCGCACGCCGTGCAAGGTGACGATGCTTCCCTCGACCGGCGAAAAGCCGTCGGGCAAAAACCTCGGTTCGCGGGCGGCGAAGCCGGCGTTTGCGGTTACCGCGTGCGGGTCGTCCGACGGCGTGGCGAAGCTCGGCCCGGAAACGTTGGCATAGCCGCGCGGAAGGGCGAAATCCGCGTCGGGCATCGGCGCGCCGAAGCGCACTTCTTCGAATCGCGTTTCGGCGAGCAGCGAGCCGTCGCCGGCAAACTGTTGCTTGTCGAGCACGATCTTCGTCGCGGTGTCGATTTTCACGATCACCGTCGTCTGACGCGTGTAGCGACTGACCAGCGCGACGTCGGCGACCTCACGGCCGTCGACCGTTTCGGCGCCGCGCTTGACGGCGCGGTAGTTCTGCCGGAGCAGCAGATAGTTGTTGTCGATCGCGATCTGATCGTTGACGGCGTCGTTCTTTCCGGCGACCACGCGGCGGCGTTTCACGTCGACGGAATACGACGCAACGCCTTTGGTGATGACGTAGTCGCCGGCGAGCGTCGAAGGCGTCGTATAACGGCGCATCGTCATATTGGGGGCGCGGTGCTCGATGCGGAAGACCGACGCTTGCGAACCGGCGTTGCCGATGCGCACCATCTGGACCGTTCCGGCGTATGAAATCGTCGCGGGCGCCGCCATCGCGTCGTAGACGAGCGCGTCGGCGGGCTCCTCACCCGTCGCGCCGGCGGAAGGGATCCCGGCGACCAACGCCCCGCAGCAGGCCAGCAGCGCGACGGCCTTCACCGTGCGTCGTCCTGTTCCGACGCGAATGCCGCCGGCTGGATCGCGCTTTCGGAGAACGGCATGTCGGTCGCGAGCGCGGCGTGATTGTCGAGGTACGTCGCCGCATCGATCGTCGCCATCTGAACCGTGCCTTGGTGCGGGCCGCCAACCACGAAATAGACGATCAGCGCGATCGCCACGAGCGCCGGGATGGCGATCGCGGGGCGCAACGCACGCGTCAGGGCTTCCCACCAGGGCGCGCCTTGCGGTTGCGATGCAATTGCCGCCTCGACGATGCGCTGCGCGAAGCCGGGCGGCAGGTCGCGTTCCGTGGCGCGCGCGTGCTCGCGAAGCACTTCGCCTAGCCGCGCTTCCGTCTCGAGCGCTTCGGAGCACGACGCGCAGCTGCCGAGGTGCGCGTGGACGTCGGCATCCCGCTGCGCCGGCAGCTCGCCGCGCACGTAGTCGTTCAACTCTTCGAGCATAGGATGTTCGTTTGTTTTCATGATGAAGACGATTTCATGTACCGGGTGACGAGTTTTTTTAGTTGGCCCCGCGCGCGGTGCAGCCTCGAACGAACGGTACCGATCGAGCATCCGACGATTTCTGAGATCTCCTGATAACTACACTCCTCAATGTCGGCGAGGACGACGATTTGCCGCTGTTCCGGTGCCAGTGCCGCAAGTGCCTTGGAAACCGGTTCGCTGAGCTGGGCCTCGACGTATTCGTCGATCGGCGTGATCGCCAGAGGCCGCTCGGTTCCGTAGCCTTGAGGCTCGTTGTCTTCCGGAATCTCTTCTTGATAACGTCCTTTTCGCCGTCGAAGTTCGTCGCGGTGCAGATTGGTGACGATGCGATAAATCCAGCTCAGGAACGACGTCCCGGGCTTGAAGCTGCGCCAGGCCCGATAGACGCGAATGAAGGCCTCCTGCGTGAGGTCGCGCGCGTCGGCCTCGTTGTGGGTCAAGCGAAGCGCGAAGTTATAGGTCGCCTTGCCGTATTGCTCGACTGCCGTTTCCAAGAAGGCAACCTGTTCGGGGGTTGCCGGTTCGAACGGCTTGCGCGGCGCGGCCACGCTAGTGCGAGCGGGCCCAGAGCACGCGACCCACGGCCCAGAGGGTCGTCGCCACGATGCCAAAGATCGCGAAGAACATGACGGTCTCGAGCAAAGTGATGCCGGCCGATTGACTGCCGCCGCACAACGCAACGACGCCGGCGATGAGCGAAAGCCGCCAGCGCTCGAATGGATTGCTGGACAAGCCGGCGACGGCGCGCGCTTGGGCGATCGCCGCCTCGGGATCCCAGCCGGCCGTCTGCACGACGTCGGCAACCCGGCCTCGCGGCGAAACGATGTAGAGGCGGTCGTTATGAATGTAGTTCGACGTGCTCACGCGCATCGAATCGATGCCAAATTCATCGAGCACGTGTTGGACGATCGATCCCTTTCCGGTCATCATCGTCCAGATTCCCGGGCGCGCGCCGTATTGCGCCGCATAATCGCGCAGCACCGCGGGCGAGTCGTAGGGCGGATCGAGCGTAATTTCGGCCAGTGCGAACCGATTGGGATCGAGGTGCTGCTGCATGTACGCGAACTTCCCGCTGATCGCCGGGCAGAGCGTGCGGTCGGGGCAGCGCGTAAAGACGAACGATAGCAGCAGCGTCTTGCCCGCAAACGCGCGATCGAGCGTAACCATGCGGCCATCCTGATCGACCAGCTCGGCTGCGGGCAGCGAAGCGTTGACGTCGACGGGAACGACGCGGCCGCGATCGGGCAGTCCCGGCGCGAATGCCGGCGCGGGCGCGGCGTTACGCAGGGTCCACGGCGTCGTGGAACGATCGAGATAGGCGTCGATCGAAACGCCCGGCTCGACGCGAACGTTCGGCGCCAGCCGATAGCGGCGTATCAGCGGCGGTAACGTCAGCGGCACCGCTTCGGTGCGAACGATCGCCTCGCTCGGCGACAGCGCGTCGACCACGACCCCGTGAACGGGTAGCACGGAAAGGGCGGCGGCCGCTAGCAAGGCGTGGAGCATCAGCTTTGCGCTTCGCGAAGGGCTGCGGCCAGCACTGCATCGGGATCGTCGTCGTCGTGTACGCTGCGCGTGACGCCGTTGCGGTCGATGAAGAAGACCACCGCGCTGTGCGCGACGTCGTAGGCGCCGTGCGGCTGCCGGCCGGGAATGCGCTGCGCCCAGACGTGATAGGCGCGCTCGACCGCATCGATCTGATCCGGCGTCCCGGTCAGCCCGACGACGCGTGCGTTTGCATCGCCAAACCGCGTGACGAAACGGTGCATCGCCGCGACGGAATCGCGCTGGGGGTCCACGGTCACCAACGCAATCTCGACCGGCGTCTTAGCGCCCGGCCCGACGGCCAGCCGTGCGAGCTTTGCCAAGATGGCGGGACAGGTATCGGCACAATGCGTGAAACCGAACGTCAACACGACGGGCGTTCCGCGCTGCGACGCTAAGGCCCAGGAGCTGCCCGTATCGTCGGTCAGCGTGAAACCGGGAGCCGCCGGCGCCCGGCTGCACGAGCAAAGCAACAGTGCCGCGGCTAGCGCTGCGGCAAGGTTCTTCACCGGGGGCGAAAGGGACATCGGCTTTATTTATGACACTCGTTGGGTCGTGAAGGCTGCCGTTTTCGTCGTTCGGATTCTGGTCGGCGGATTGCTGCTGGCGACCGGGATCCTCAAAGTGGGCCACCCGGCCGAGCTGGCGGCCGCGATCGCGGGCTTCCGCCTGCTGGGCGCCGGCGCGATCGGCCCGATGGCGCTCGCACTGCCGTACGTCGAGCTCCTGTTGGGAATCTATCTCATCGTGGGACTCTTTACGCGGATCGTCGCCATCGTGTGCGCGGCGCAGTTCGCGGTGTACGCAGCGGCCATCGGCTCGGCGGTCGTGCGTCACATTCCCGCCGCCTGCGGATGCTTCGGACCCGGCGACGCCGCGGTTGCCGATTGGCCGCACGTTGCATTCGATCTGGTTCTCGCGTTTGCGAGCGCCTTCATCGCGTACGCTGCACCCGGCGCGTTGTCCGTCGATCGGAGGCTCGTAAAAAGCTCGTGAATCGGCGTCAACTCGCCATCGCAACGATCGGCATCGTCGTTCTCATCGTCGCCGCGGCGGTTGCGTGGTACGTCACGCATCCGTCGCGGCAGTTGCAGAACGCTTCGCAATCCCCGATCGTCGGCAAAGCAAAAGTCGGTCAAATCGCGCCCGAGTTTCAAGCGTCGACCACCGGCGGTTTCTTCGACTTAGCAAAAACCGATAAGCCGGTCTTTCTCGAAGTCTTTGCGACGTGGTGTCCGCACTGTCAGCGCGAGACCGCGGTTCTCGACAAGCTCTATGCCGCCTATGGCTCGCGCGTCGCGTTCGTGGCCGTTTCGGGCAGCGACACGGCGATGGACAATACGTCCGAATCGTCGCCGCTCGACGTCTTGAACTTCGCGAAGCAGTTCAACGTTCGCTATCCGATCGCGTACGATCCGCTCATTCGCGAACCCAACAATCCTGAATCCGTCGCGAACCTGTATCTGCAAGGTGCCTTTCCCACCATCGCCGTCATCGGCAAAGACAAGAAAGTCACCTATCTCGAAACGGGCGAAATCTCGTACGACGATTTAGCCGCCCAAATCAAGAAAGTGCTTTAATCGCCCGCTGGGAAGATGTAGTTCGGCGGGGGCACGACGGGTTTGCCGACCTCTAAGACGATTTGCTCGTGGGAGGTCAGCGGAATATCGTGCAGATCGCCCGTGTACGGTTGTCCGTTGACGTAGGCGGTGACCGGTCCCGTGAAGCCGGCAACGCCGTTGGGTCCCAGCGGTTGGCCCCAAATGTCGAACATGTTGCCAAGCGTGTAGAAACCGTTGCCCTCGGGCGCGACGATTTGCGGCGCTTCGACGTGAATGATGCCGCTCGCGTCGTGCGTGTGAATCCAGTAGAGGCATACGCCCTGCGATTGGGACGGCGTCGCGCCCAATAGCTTGGGAACTTGATACTGTTTGCCGTTGGCGAAGAGCGCGAGATGCGCGTGAATGTGAAGGGCACCGCCTTCCATTCCTAAGCACTGGATGCCGTCGACCGGATCGCCGTGTCCGCCGGCCGGTGTGTTGCCCATTTGAAAGTGCGGCGCGCCGATCGTGCCGCCGTCCTTGAGCCGGATCGGCTTGGGCGAAGGCGACGGCCATGGCGACGGTGTCGCGACGTCGATCTTGGTAATGCGCTCCTGTTGCGCGTTTTGCTGCCAGCGCATGATTCCGAACACGGCGACCACGGCGACGATGACGACGCCGACGCCGATGTAGATGGGGCGCATGGGATCGCGCGGCGGCGGCGTAGCGGTCTCGCCGCGGCCTTGACGGCGGCGATCGGCGCGAGAGTTAGACAAGAATACCTTCTTTCGGATCGAGACAGCGTTGCGGCACGAGGTAGTTGGTGACGTAATCGGTGACGGCATCGGCCAGTGCCGCCGGCGCCCGGTCGTATCCCGTTGCGCGCAGCCGGTCCGTGCGCGCGCACGTCGAGTATTGGTACTTGCCGCGCAAGTGGGCGGGCATGTCGATGAACTCGATGCGCTCGGGCAGCTCGAGTGCGTGGAAAATCGGACGCACGAGCTCCAGCCAGGTCTGCGCTTTTCCGGAGCCGGCGTTGAAAATGCCGGTCGCACCGCACTGCGCGAGATGGATCGTGATGTCGACGGCGTCCTTGACGTAAATGAAGTCGCGCCGCTGCTCGCCGTCGCGAAACTCCGGGCGATAGCTCTTGAACAGGCGCACCGAGCCCGAGTCGCGGATCTGTTCGAACGCCTTGTGCACGATGCTGCGCATGTCGCCCTTATGGTCTTCGTTGGGGCCGAACACGTTGAAGTACTTGATGCCGCAGGCGCGCCGGTCGAGGCCCGTACGATGCGCGTAGAGGTCGAAGAGCTGCTTTGAGTAGGCGTACATGTTGAGCGGGCGCAGCGTGCGCAGGTCGAGCTCGTCGGAGAGATCGTCTTCGAGCGCGCCGTAGGTCGCCGCCGACGACGCGTAGACGAAGCGCACGTCGTTGGCGTCACTCCAGGCCGCGAGATGCTTCGTGTACTCGTAGTTATTGCGCAGCAAATAGTCCGCGTCGGTTTCGGTGGTCGACGAGCACGCGCCGAGATGAAAGAGCGTGCGGACGTTCCCGAAGTCGTCGCCGTCGATCGCGCGCTTCTCGAAATCGTCGGCGTCGATCAGATCGGCGAAGCGCAGCGGCACCAGATGCTTCCATTTTTCGGACGAGTCCAGGCGGTCGACGACGAGGATGTCATCGATGCCGCGCCGGTTCAACGCCCAGATCAGGGCGCTGCCAATAAGGCCGGCGCCCCCGGTGACGACGATCGTGCCGCGGTCGAGTTCGTGCATGCTGCGGAGGCCTCTATTAAGGGCAGCAGGGGCGCACCCCTATTCCGCGAATCGTTCGCAAATATGATTTGGGAATTGTTTGCAAATATGCTGCTGGGCGTGGCGTTCGCCGGCGTCTTGACCGGGACCGTCGTCGGTAGCGACGGCGTCCCCGCCGCTCTGGCGACGGTTACGGCAAGGGGCCAGAATCTGAGCCTCTCCACCCGAACCGACGAGCGCGGACGGTTCGCCTTCTCGACGCTGGCGGTCGGCGAATATGACTTGCTGGCGGCCAAGGGTGACCTGCGGGCGCTGGCACGCGTGGAGTTGACGACGTCGGGCACCGATGTGCGGTTGACGCTGATGCCCCTGACGACGATTCACCAGACCGTCGTGGTCCGGCCGGCGGCGCCTCCGGTTCGCGGATCGGGCACGGATCTGACGCTCAATCAGACGGTACTCGCTCACTCGCCGGCGTCCACGAACTTTCCCTCCCTGTTGGCACAGCTGCCGGGAGCCGCTCGTGGCGCCAACGGCGTGATTCACATCAACGGCGATCACGGCGATATCAACTACATCGTCGACGGTGTGTCCATTCCGCAAGCGATCAACCGCGAAGTCGGCAGCGAGTTCGACGTGGCCAACGCCGCCTACGTCGACGTAATGGAAGGCGCGTATCCCGCGCAATACGGGGGCCGGTTCGCGGCCATCATCGACATCGGGACCCGCGCCGGCGCTACGACACCTGGATTTTCCGGGTACGCCGAGGGTGGTTCGTTCGGAACGTTCGATTCCTCGATGGAGTATCACACCCCGATCGGTCCGGGTTCGCTCGTGATCGGCACTCACGCCGGACAGACCAACTACGCGCTCGATCCCCCCGATCCGGCGTCGCAGCACAATAACGGCAGCAACACCAATCAATTTCTGCGCTACACGCTTCCCAGCGCGTCCGGCGATTACGTCAACTTCACGCTTAGCCACTCGCTGCAGACGTTCCAGATTCCCAACGATATCGCCGGCGGCGAACCGCCCGGCACCGACGACAACGAGATTCAAAACGACACCTTCGTGGCGCTGCAGTATCACCACGCCATCGGCGACCACGGGACGCTCACCTTCGGTCCGTCCTACAAACGCTCGAACATTCTCGATTACGGCGATCCGTACAACGATTTCATCTACGGCGAAGCCGTCAACATCGCTAACGGCGGCACGCCGAGCGATTGCGCGACTGCCGTTAAGACCGGAAACTATTCGCCGACCACCTGCGCGTTTTCGCTCTACGGAAACTCGCTGGCTAGCGACGTCGCCTTCAATGGCGACTACGATCTGCGCAGCGAACGCCACGACGTACGAATGGGCGGGAACTACGACCTAACGCTCGTGCCGAAAACGTATGCCGTCACCTTGCAGCCGATGAATTTCTTGGCGCCGATATACACGCCCCAGACGCCTGGAGCCGCATACACCGTCACCGACAACGCGCCAAACGTCGGGCACACGGAATCGCTGTACCTTCAAGACAGTTGGCAGATGGGCAGCGATTACGAACTCGATTACGGGTTGCGCGAAGACGCGTTTGGGCTCTTCTCGACGCAGTTCCAGCGCGGGTTCTCCCAGCTGAGCCCCCGCGCCAAGTTCACGCGCTTCTTCGGCAAGCGGGCGAGCGTCTACGCTTTTTACGGGCGATTCTTTACGCCGTTTAGCTTCCAAAACGTTTCGCCGGAGGCCGCATATCTACTGAACTTGCCGCTGCAGCGCACGCCGGCGTCGTTCGATCTAAAGCCTCAGCGGGATTCCGACTACGAGATTGGGGGGCATCTGCCGGTCGGGAGCGGCGATCTCGGGCTGCGCGTCATGCAGAAGAACGCCACCGATCTCATCGACGACACGCAAGTGGGCGTTACGGCGTTTCACGAGGACATCAACTACGCGGAGGGCCGCATCGCCACACAGACGGTATACTATCAGTTGCCGCTGGCGCGCAACGGTCGCGTCTACGTTTCGGCCAATCACACGTATTCTGAGAACAAGGGCTGCGAGACTCAGCTATTAGCACCGTGTTTCGGTTCGCCGACGGATTGGACGCCGGCCAATCACATGCAACAGTGGGGCGCGACCTCCGGCGCAATCCTCAACGATGCCCGCGGCGGCTGGTTCTCAGTCGACGGCGAGTACGGCAGCGGCCTATCGTCGAGTGCTTGCGCCGCGACGCTGCAAACGCTTCAATGTGCGTACACACCTCACATCGTCTTCGACGCGGAGAAGGGTATCGCGCTGGGACCCAACGTCGCGCTCACGATGCGCGTGGGTAACCTTTTGAACGACCGGTACTTCGTTACGTTCGAGAACGCACAGGGCAACCACTACGCACAAGGCCGAACGTTTGCGCTCGGCGTGCGCTTCGCGTCACCGTGACGGCGGCGTCTGCAGGCGGAAGAGCGTTTCGCGCTCCGTCGTGCGGTACTGGCCTAAACTGACGGTTTTCTGAACGAGCGTCTCGTCGATTATCGTCGGAACGGCTCGCGCGACGTCGTATGTGAACGTCGAGCTGCTGTCACCGGTGCTGTACGGCCCGGCTTCACCCTTGGAGCTGCGCCGCTCGTCGATCGTCATCACGCCGGCCGCATTATGCAGAACCGCGAACGTCGCCTGAAACGACGACTGCGGGCCGCCGTCTTCGAGCTTCCAGTGCGTCTGATCGCCCTTCGAATCCACCACGCCGGGCGAAAGGAAGCGCAGCAACGTTACTTCCTCTAACGAGATGGGTTTGCTCGGATCGCAGATGATCGCGGTGGTCGGAGAGACGACGCAGGTTACCGATGAAGCGTCACGCTGGTCGTGTGCTTCGGTCACCTGCACGACCAAACTGCCGTCGGTCTGTTTTCCGATCATGCCAATGGTGATCGAGCCGCGATCGCGCGGGGCGTCTGCACCAACGTGATAACCAAAGCCGCCTTTGCAGTCGACTTGAAACCAGTCGATGCCGCCGTTGCCGATGTCCATTCCGCCGCTCATTTTGCCGCTTACCTTAAGGCCGCCGCTTAAACAATCGTCGGGACTGATCTCGCCGATCGGGTCGCCGTACCCGCCATTATCCGGATGACCGGTGGCGCCGGGCCCGGAGCGGGACTCGTACCCGTAGACGAGCGTGCGTACCGGCGCCGGCGTTTGCGCCGGTGTCGCGAGCGGGAAGCCGCCGGCAAGCAGGCCGACGCAGAACACAGCAACTCGTGCGCGCACCTTTACAGGAGCGCGGCACGAGCTGCCGTTGTGACGAGCCTACCTCAGAATGGCGCGGTTAGGCGCAACAGTACCGACGTTCCGTTGGCGATCTGCGTGGTGTTGAAGCCGTTGGCCACCTTGATCGGATACTGATGATTGAGGACGTTGAGTAGTTGCAGCTGGATTCCGAGGCCCTGGTCCTGCCCAGCACGTCCCGGCGTCACCGTACGGCCGAGTGAAAGGTCGACGGTCGTGTGCGCAGGTAACGTTCCCGCCAAGTTGACGTTGGCATCCTCGAACTGAACGGGGAAGCCGCTGCCGTAGTTGCCTTGGATCGTTGCAAACCACAGCTTCTGCGGGCCGCCGAACCGGTGCGTGTAGCCGGTCGTTGCAGCGACGGTTTCACTATGATCTTCTAGCCCGAGCTGCGCTTGGCACGAGATACCCGTGGGGTTGGGTGGGAAGAGGAAGGTTGCTCCCGAGATACAGGCCGCGTACGAACCGGAAATCGTCGACGTAAAGAACCACTGGTCGCCGTCGAGCATGCGGTCCTGCAGGCGGAACTCGACGCCATTGTTGGTCCCGATCGAGTTGTTATAGACCGCGAACAGCGGCGTGTTGAGGAACTGCGTTGTGTCGAGAATGTTCACCACGCTTTTGGTGAAGACGTTGAACGATCCGGTGAAGCTCGAGTTGAACGAATGAACCATTCCGACCTCGAAATACGAATCGCTTTCTGGCTTGAGGTCGTAGGCGGGGTGCGCGGTAGCGCAGGGGCTCTGTTGCGAGAGCGCGACGCAATCCTCACGGACGTCTTCGAGAAGGGGCGCGGCGTAGAAACGGCCGTAGTAAACGTGCCCGACGTTACGACCGCCGTCCCACAAGGTCACACCGATGCGCGGACTGATTTGGAAGCCGCCTACGTAGCCGGTCGAATGATCCCAGCGCAGCCCGTAGTTCCAGGTGACGTTCGGACCCATTTCCCACTTGTCTTCGGCATAGACGCCGATTTGGGATCCGGCTTGGCCCTGAGGAACCGCCGGCGACGCGAAATACGGGTCGGCGATTTTTCCGCTCGCTTTACAATCGACGTAATAACAAGCGAAGAGCTGATTGCTGATCGCGGTTTCCCGGTTGACGTCGAAGCCGATTTTCCACGAATGGTGCTCGGTTGCGCGAAAGTCCGACGCGCGCAATCCAAGGTATTGTGCGTACGTGTTCTGCTGCAAGCCGATGCCATGGATGGTGTTCGCGCACGTCGGCGGACAGACCGAGAAGTCGGGTGAGGTGGCCAGCACGTCGAGCGGCAGGTCGCCGTCGTAATCGATGGTGGTGTCGCGCCACCAGGGAATGACTTGGAAGACCCCGTTGCCGTCGCGCGAGACCGTCGTCCAGTTGAGATTCGAGAAGTGATCGTACTCGCGCTGCGTGTCCAGCGTTCCGGGAGCGCTGACGATAGGATCGTACGGGTTGGTCGTGCTGGTATTAATTGGAACTTGATATTGCGAAAGTTGATTGCCGTAATCGAATGCCAGCGTGCTCCGCGGCGATAGCTGCGTGATGGAGCGCAGGAACTGATCGCTGTCACTGCTCTCGTCGTTGATCGCATTGAACGTCGGTGCGTCGATGCCGCGGTCGCTCGTATCGGAGTTCGCATTTAGAAAGACTTCCGTCGAGCCCGACCGCGACGACAGCGAGAGACCTCCGGTGGACTGTCCTTGGTTGCCGAAGCCGCCGGTGAGCGATCCGAAGACGCCTTGGGGGATGTCGGTCGGCCGATTACTGATGATGTTGACGACGCCGCCCATGCGGTCCCCGCCATACTCCGCCGGGATGGCTCCCGTCAACACTTCGATCGAGTCGACGTCTTTCGGATCGATTATTTCGGCGAAGTTCGACGTTGTGGCTAACGGCAAGGGAGCTCCGTCGATGTTATACGTTACGCCGTGAAAGCCGTTAATCACCGGCTCGTTGTACGAGAACTGAATAACGCCGGGAAGGGTGGCAATAACCTTGTCGAGGCTATTGTTTACCGGCGACGTCTGGAGAGCAGCGCGATCGATGATGTTGACCGAGGGCGGGTTGCTCTCCACGCCGCTTCCCGTTGCGGTCACCGTGGTATGGGCGATTTCCGCTAGTTTTGTCGTCAACGCGATGTTTATCGTCGCAACCGAATCGCTCGTGACCGTCAGGAGCGACTGCAGGTCGTGAGCACCCTTCGCGTGCGCAATGAGACGATAGTTTCCAAATGGGACCTGTGCAAAAGCGTAGGCGCCGTCCGGTTTTGTCGTTGTCGTAAACTTCGACCCCTCGCCTTCGAGGGTGACGGTGGCCCGCGGAGCCGGGCGGCCGTCGAGGGTGATGGTTCCGCGCACGATGCCGATCGAGTCGGCGCTTGCGGGTACGCAAAGGAAGAAACACGTCAAAAACGCGGCCGCAATCGCCGCAGCAATACGAAACATAAGAACTCCTTCGGTGGAAAAAGCGAACGAAAAGGACGCGCGTCGTGCGCGTTAGGCGTTCGCAGTCACCGGAGGAGCGCGGAGAAGCCGTGCGCGCCACACCGTGTCGCGTGCGATGTTAAGAGGTGGGGCGCCACGCGCGATTCCGAGCTTGCCGAGGGACAGGTCGATAACGCGGCACGCAGTCGCGATTGCAAAAACGATTCCGGCCAGCGCCCGGAGCGCGGCGGACACGAAGCGGAGCATTATCCACGCGGTAAGCGCCAAGATCACGACGATCGCGAGCAACGGGGCGCCGGCGTGCGCGGCTTCGAGGCGCTCGCCAAGCGTGAACCACGCGGCTCCCAACGTCGCAATGCCACCCCAGCTGGGCAGCATCGAGCGAACGCGCGCCGCTAGCACGGTGCCGTCAGCGGTACAGCGAGCCCCCGACCATAGCAACGCTCCGGCGGCCGACGTGAGGCCGGTCACCGCCGCAAGGGTAAGCTCTATGAACGTGCTATGATAGGCGCCGCCCCAAGCGTGCTCTTTGCCGAAGAGAACGGCGTGAGTCACAAGGGCGGCTACTAAACCGAGGACTATCGCGCCGGGAATCTGCCGCAGAGTCACAGCGCTAGCCGCCGTGACCGGCGTGATTTGCCGCCGCAACCGGAATACTCTTAACCCGCGCTGCATCACTGAGAAGGGTGCTGGGATCGGCAAGACCGCCCGCCCCACTCGCCATCCAGCGTGCGCGAATGTTGGCGCCTCGATCGAGCATCAGCTCCGTCTCTCCGCCGTCTGCGGGCGAGTCGAACAACTCGAGTGTCTCACGAACGTCTTGCGACACGTCTACGATCAACGGGTTCTTCTCCGTTGACGGATGTAACGCAACGGCAATCACGTGTAGCCCGGCGGCAGCAAGACGGGGCTGCAATTTCGCTAATTGCTCCAGCCGCGCACGCGGTGCGTGCCCCGCGAACAAGACGACCAGGGCCGGTCCGTTCTTGAGCGTCTGACTCAGTGTATTTTGCGCACCGTTTTGCTCGAAGGCGAAATCCGGCAGTGGAACCGCCGCTGCCGTGCTGATTTGCGAACCGGTGTGTTGCGTGAGGTCGCCGGCCGCGCGCGCGAGCACGAAGTTGATCACGTCCCACCGTTGATCTGGAGACAGCTTGTCGGCAAAGCCAGGCATAACCCCGTTGTCGGTGCCGTGGCCGATCCACCAGAACATCTCGCCGACCTTGTGCGCGAACAGGTGCGGTTCGGTCAAATTTGCCGGCCGAACGGAAAGCTTGCCGGCAAGCGGACCGTCGCCGCGTCCGCCGGCTCCGTGGCACACGACGCAGTTCTGCGCGTACAGCGGTGCGCCGCGCGCTATTGACGGCGCCGCATAGGGCTGCGTCGACGCGTAAAAACTCGTCGGGTACGCGCGAACGAATCCTTCGCTTAGAGAAAACCGGAACGGGAGCGGCCAGCGCGGCTCGGTGTGCAGTCCAGGCGGCAATATGCCGATGATGCCGACGATGGCAAGTACGAAGACGCCGAGACACGCCTCGATCGTCGCGTTGCCGAATACCCGCCGGCTGATTTGCAAGCACAGGCTGTCATCGGTCGCGCTGTCGGCGAGGTGGGGGAGGAGCCGCCGCTGATTGATACCGGCGACACCAATCATCGCCGCAAAGAGCGCGATCTTCAGCAGTAGGAGTTGACCGTACAGCGTTCCGAGGAGCGCCGGAACGCTGCCGGCTAAGAACCACGTGTTGACGACGCCGGTAACGATCAGCGTCCCTACGGCCGAGAGACCGAGCACCGAGAAGCGCAGCGTTGCGATCCGCGCGACCGCAACCGCTTGCGAACTCATGTCCCGGCAGGCTTGAACGAGAAATATGACGAGCGGTAAGAGCGCGCCGAGCCACGCGCCTGCGGCCAGCAAATGCAAGATGTCGGCCGGCGCATGAAGCGCGTCGAACGGAACGTCTTCTGTCGCAGCGCCGTGGCCCGCCCATGCGAGCGAGGCGACGAACGCGGACGCGGCGAGCAAACCAACCCAGCCCACTGCGTGACTGCGCGTTCGTGCCTGCAGCGCGAGGCAGATCGCTATCGCGACGGTGAGTCCGGCGCGAACGATCCAGTCGATGCCGAAGTGCGTTTGCGTCAGGACGATCCCGAGAACGCTGCCCTGAAGAGCCGATGCGAGCGGCATCCCGCTCATGTTCGATGCGACGATGACGAGCCAACCGGCGCCGCTGACGATTGCGACGAGCAGGCTTACCCAAGCGAGCGCAAAGAGCCGTCGATCCAGCCGTTCCCGCAGCGCATGCGCTGCCGGCGTTCGCGCAAACGCCGGCCACGCTATCATGCACCAGAAGACGAAGGTGCCTTCGAGCAGGGCGCTCGCCGCGTAGTGGAGCAGACGCGTCGACGATAAGAGCGGGTCGATCGCCTTAGCTCCCCTTGACCTGGAACGTGAAGTCTCCTTGGGTCGTGTGCGTATCGACCGACAAGGCGTGCCATTTCACCGTGTACGTGCCGGCCGGCAGCGATTTGAGCTTGATGTCCATCTCTTGTTTGTTGTCCGGATCGACCCCGGACGTTCCGTCGCTCACGGACGCTCCGGATTTATCGGTGACTTGTATCCAGCTAAAAGCCGGCTCGAGCTCCTGCGTGAACCAGATATGCATGGTCGCGGGTGCGGACGGCACCGTGCTGCCGACCGCCGGATCGGAATGGTCGAGGAACGCGTGCGCCCGAACCGCTGCGGGTGCGAACACCATTGCGACGAGGAGAAAGAATGCAGTGATTGTACGCATCGTCATTATTTCCAGAGATTCGTCTTGATGATGGGTTTGCCGAACCAGCTTTTATAGAAGGTGTCGAGAAACACGTGATACTGAAGGATGAATCCCGCGCCTTGCCCTTGCGACGTCGCTTTCGTGGCCGGGAACACTGCCTCTCCAGCCAACTGCCACGTGGGTGCGTCGTATAAGAGGCCGGGAGCGATCGTTCCGGTCGGCGTACCTTGATCCGGGCTAGTCCACGACATTTCGACGAGTGGCGTCAGACGCGTAAACCACGGCGTGATGTTCTGCGCTTTGACGTTCTGCTGTAGATAGGGCATCGAATACTGCAGCGAAAACGCGTAATTCCACGCGTTGGGGTCTTGGCTAGGCGTGTCGGAAAACGAGCGGCTGATCTCACCGGTAATCGCGAAGGGGCGCAAATACGGGCTTGCCGTCCCGAAGCCTTTGCCGAAGTAGAACGTCGGTGAAGTGTTTCCGACGCTGCCGATTGCGCCCGCGTTGCGCAGTTGCGCCGAGCCGGTTCCCGGTATCTCGCGTACTAGCCCCACCGACCACACGAACTCCTGATGCGGGTGAACGTCGCTGCAGGGATGCTGATCTTTAAGCGTTAGCTGGACGTTGTCCCAACCGGCTAAATGCTGACCGGCGCCGCGCTGCGTGACGTAGTCGTCGTTGATCGCGAAGGTCACGTCTTCGGTGATGGATTTATCCCATTCGAATCCGTAGCTGTTGCTTTGACCGCCCGGTGTGGGAGTCCAACCGATCGTGGGCAGCGACACTTCATCGCCGACTCCGGGATCGTCCATGGTCAGTGTCGTGGGAAAGACGCGGTCTCCGCAGACGACGTGCGCCTGAGCGGTCGAACGCATCACAAGCATGCAGGTAAGCACGGCGACGAGCGCCGCAACGAAGCGGGACATAGGTACCTCAGGTTGGAGACGGGAGTGCTTTTGCGCGATTACGCGCGTGTTAAAGCAAACTCGACCGGAGGAGGACGGGTAAAGCGGCGCCACGCTTTGTCATCTTGAGCGTAGCGCGGCGCGATGCGCCGAGTGAGTTCAAAGGCCACGCGCCGCTGACGCTGGACGTCGAGCAAACGCACGACCAAAAGGACGATTTCAGCGAGCGCGCGCAGCGCGATCGCCGCAAAACGCAAGACGAGCCAGGCCGAGAGCGCGACGATAGCGAGGACGGCCAGTAGGGGTACCCCAGCGTGCGCCGTTTCGAGGCACTCACCGAGTACGTACCATCCGGTACCGCAGACGGCCACGGAGAACCAGCCCGGCAGCAGCGAGCGCATGCGGGCGGCCAGTACGGTTCCGTCGGCCGCACACGCGGCGCCCGTCCAGAGCAAGGCTCCGGCGGCCGCCGTGAGGCCGGTCACCGCCGCGAGGGTAAACTGAAGGAGGGCGCTATGGTAGGCTCCGCCCCACGCATGCTCGCCGCCGAAGAGGACGGCGTGGGTGACGAGGGCGGCGACCAGTCCGAGGACGATCGCGCCCGGAAGGCGGCGCAGGGTCACGCCTTCTTGTTGGCCACGGGGGGCCGGGCGGCCTTCGAACAGGCGTTCGTAAGAGATTCGCGCCGGACCGCGAATCCCTGGGCCTTGCTTCCCGTTTATGGGGTGGGATAGAAGCCCGAAGGGGCTGGAGGAGCGACTAGTTCTTGTTATGGGCACGCACGCGTTGGTCGAAAATGCCGATACCGTGAGTCTGGTCTGCGCACTGCTCGTGCGCTTTCCGGAGCTCGCGTCTATTCGGTCCATGCCCGCCGATCGCACCATACGGTTAACGTATGCGCTGCGGCATCGTTTGGATCGCGCCAAGCAGTCTGCGGTTGCCGAGGCGATCGAAGACCACGTGGCCAGCTTTCTCGTTCTCGCCAAAGACGAAGCCGAGACCTTACGAGTCGAGTGCGAAAGCGACCGCGGCATGACCTTCGTGCATGTTACCCGCGATCTTGAGAGTTTCACAAAGGAAGAGCTGGAGCTGCAGACCGCACTCTTCACCGAACGCTACGCCGACGCGCTGGTACGCAATCCCGTCCCCGACGATCACTTCGACGCCGATCCCGCGGCGCAGGACGAAGCGGCGCTCTACGCCATCGAGGCGCTCCGCGATCCCGCGCAATCCAAGAGCCTGGTGGGTTTCCGCGAAGAGAAGCGCGTACTGGTGTACTTTCTGAAATCCCAAAAGAAAGCCAAGGCGTCGGCTCGCCGATAACACACGCGACCTTCAATATACTGCTCGTCGGAGACGTCGTCGGCTCCCCCGGGCGCGAAACGCTGAAACGATGCGTCGCGCTTGCCCGCGAACAGCACCACGTCCGCGCCTGCATCGCCAACGGTGAGAACGCCGCCGGCGGCTTCGGCTTGACCGCCCAGACCGCCCAAGAGATGTTCGAGTCGGGCGTCGATTTCATCACGAGCGGAAACCACATCTTCGACAAGCGCGAGTTCCGCGAGTACCTCGAGGCCAGCGACCGCGTCATCCGTCCGGCGAACTATCCGCCCACCGTTCCCGGCCGCGGGATGGGCACGTTCGCGGTCGACGGCGTGACGGTCGGCGTGCTCAACATTATGGGCAGAACCTTCATGCCGCCGGTCGACGATCCGTTCCGCTGCGCCGACGCGCTCGTGTCGGACCTGCGCGCGAAAACGCCGGTGATCGTCGTCGACGTGCACGCCGAAGCGACGTCGGAGAAGGTGGCCATGGCTCGCTACCTCGACGGACGCGTGTCGGCGATTTACGGAACGCACACGCACGTGCAGACGGCCGACGAACACGTTCTTCCCGGCGGCACCGCCTACATTACCGACGTGGGAATGACCGGACCCACTGACGGCGTCATCGGCATGGACGCCGGTCCGGTACTCGACCGGTTCTTAACCAGCTTGTCGGAGCGGTTCTTCGTGCAGAAAACCGGCACGAAACAGTTCTGCGCGGCGGTTGTCGCGATCGATCCGCAATCCGGCAAAGCCAGCGAAATCAAACGCATCTTCCAGCGAGGGATCGCCTAGTGCGAGTCGACTTCCACTCACATAGCAACATGAGCGACGGAACGCTCACGCCACAGGCGCTGGCCGATTTCATGGGCGAGCGCGGCGTCGAGATTTTCTGTATCTCCGACCACGACACGCTGGGCGCGTACGGCGCGTTCGAGGCGCCCAAGGGTTCGCGCTACGTCACGGGGATCGAGATCAACACCACCTGGCGCGCCAACGAAGTGCACGTACTCGGTTATAACGTGCCGCTGGGTCCGTCGAAGATCAACGATCTCCTCGAGTACAATCAGGAGCAGCGCCGCAAGCGTGCCGAGACGATGGTCGCTCAGCTCAACGCCGGCGGGTATCCGCTGACGTACGCACAGGTTTTGGTGGAGTCCGACGGCGCCCACGCGGTCGGTCGCCCGCACGTCGCTAAAGCGCTGATGCGCGCCGGCATGACCGAGAACATCGACAGCGCGTTTCGCGATCTCCTCGGGCGCGGGAAGCCCGGCTACGTTCCACAGATTTACACGACGCCGCAGCAGGCGATCGAAACGATCGCGGCGGTCGGCGGAATCCCCGTGCTCGCGCATCCCGGACGGCTCAAGGATTACGTGCTGATCGACGAACTGGCCGGCCACGGCTTGGTGGGGCTCGAGGTGTTCTATCCGCTCCACGACTCCGACGACGTCGCGCTGTTCCGCGAAAAGGCGAAACAGTACGATCTCGTGATGACCGCCGGAATGGATTTCCACGACATCCGCTATCACACCAAAGGCGTGGGGATGGACGTCGAACCCGCCGACATTGCGGCGTTCCTAGAGTTGGCTGAAGTCTTCGCCTAGCCGAAAGCGCTGTTCGATCACGATCCGCGTACCCGTATAACGCGGAGGCAGCGGAAAACCCGCAATCGGCACGCCGTCGTCGAGGTAGCGCCGCCACTCCGCGACGAGCGTCGAGTTGTGCCCGACGTCGACGTTCGCGCCGGCGAAGTAGACGCGCTGCGCGACGTCCACGTCGCTCGACCCGCAGAGCGCGTAGCAGCCGAAGATCCCGAAACGCCCTTCGCCGATCGCATAGACGGCGCCGGGAACCGATCGGCTCAACGTCAGCGTCGTTTGCGGGATGTCGAGATCGATCGCTTGGCTCGGTTGGCCGGGCGCCGCACCGCGGTGCACGAGATCTTCGACGGCATCGAGCGAGAGCGCGTAGTTCGAGAAGCGCCAAGCGAGGACTCCGCCATATTCCTTGACGATGCCGCGATAGCTCAGCGTCGCGTCCTGCAGCGACGTAAAGAACGGATCGGTGAACCCGGGAAGATACGCGGTCGTCGCGTTGTACGGCGTCACTTGGGCGAACTGCGAATAATAGAGGTTGCCGCAGAGATGCGCGCGCGCGAAGTCGTACGCGGCTTTAAAACCCTGACGATTGACCGAGACGTCGTCGTTGGCGACGCTCTGATAATCACCCTTGAGCCAGCTCGACGGCCACGACCACGCGACGGGCCAGTCGTTTAGCACGTTTCCGTAGGGCAGCACGTTGGGAGCGTACGTCGGCTCAAAGCGATAGAGGTCGAGCGACACGCCGTTGCCGCGCGACCAATCGCGCGTCACGCCGGCGTGATAGTAGCCGCCCGGTGTCGGCCGTCCGGGCGCGCTGATGTACTGCGCCGAAAACCACGAACGGCCGTACTCCGCCGTCAGCACGGTTCCGGCATTGGGGTGCAGCACGGCCTGCACGCCGGCGACCGTGGCGTGTTGTCCGAAGACGTCGCTTTCCGGCTGCGGTCCTTCGGGTCCGACGTACGTCTCGAGACCTTGACCCCACAGGACGCCCGCACTTATCGGATTGATGCCCCCTAGCGTCCCCTCGCCGACACGCGCGGTTTGCACGGCGAAGCGATCGCCGCGCGGCGTCGTAAACGATACGGAGAGGGATGCTGCGCGTGCGAAATCGTTGAACGTCGAATCGTAATACACGGCCGGCAGCGCGCCGTCGAAGAACTCCAAAGACGCCCGGCCGACCCGCGCCGTTGCGTCGATGCCTTGCAGGGGAAGTGCGGGGCCCGGCGTCGCCAGCTCCGGGATTTGCGGAGCGATTGCGGGGATCGCGTTGGGCACCGGCGGCGGCGCAAACACGAACGGCAGGCTCTGCGCCGGGAGAAACCATCCGCCTTTGAGGTTCCACGAGCCGTCGGCCGCACCGATCCAGCCGCTGATTATCGACGAACGCTGCAGATTAACCGGGTCGGTCGCTCCCAGATACGTTTGAAAGAGCATCGATCGCGAGCTGACGAATGGATTGAGCTCCGGCATCGACGGTTCGCCCAAGTACAGAACGTTGGTCGTATTGCCGGCGACGCTTTCGCCGGCGGCGTTGAAGCCTAACGCGAGGCGCCCGGTCCGATACGCCGCACCGAACTGGAACGTTTGCTGAAATCCCGATCCCGTCGAGCCGGGTGTGCTGGAAAAGAATTCGTACGGCGTTTGCGGATCGTACGAAAAGTGCAGCGTTCGCGGGAAGACCGCGCCGGGCCCCGACGCACTCTGCGATACGTAGAGCAACGATGCGCCGGCGTAAACCGTAAGGCGCGTACGCGTTCCCCGCGCGCCCGGTGCGGGCGATGGGCTAGGCGATGCTAACGCACTGACGGTAATCGCCGGCGCGATGCCGAGCAACACGCCATGGTACTACCCACGAAGTGCGGCGCCGACGCCCCGGCGCAGCTCGTTGAGCAGCGTCGAACACTCGTTTTCGTAGCGTACCAGCGTCTTGGCTTGCGCGTCGATGGCGCCGGCATCGCGCATGTAGCGGTGGTTGACGCGCACGTTGTACGCACACGCCGCCAGAGCGGCCGCACCAAACTCGGCGGCGCACCCCAAATCGCTGGCGAGCGACCGGTTGGGAATCAGGGCGGCTTGCGCCGCCAGCCGAAGCACGTCGATGCAGAACTCGCACGACTTCAGCGGCACCTCGGCCGCATCGCGCAGGGCGGTCTCGAGCACGCGTGCTCGGGCGGCTTTCTCCTCATCGGTCGTTCGGGGCAGGCTCTGAGCGTTGACCACCCGGCCGAAGGCGCGTTCGTCGCGGTCGCGGGCGTTGCCGAGTTCGGCCCGAACGCGATCGGCCGCTTCGGCGATGCGGACGGCCGAGCCGTGGTGTTCGGCGTACTTCGGGTTGCCGGCGTCGATCCGAGCGACCATGGCGACCAGCGCGGCTCCCAAGGCTCCCACGACCGTCGCCGCGCTCCCGCCGCCAGGGGTCGGATTGGCCGAAGCTAGATCGTTAAGGTAGCGCTCGAACGATTCCACGGGCCCCCCTTTGGCTACGACCACAGGCCTGGCCTTGAAACCGGACCTATGGTAGTCTGCATCGAAGTGGGCGCAGCCCCTATCTAGCAGCCCTTCATAAATTGTAGGAGATACAGTAGTGCCCGTATTGGATCGGACGACCGCCGGGGACGTCAAAGACCGTGGCCTGGCCGAAGCCGGCCGTTCGCGCATCGCGTGGGCCGGAGCGTACATGCCGGTCTTGGCGCAAATTCGCGACCGCTTCGAAATCGAAAAGCCGCTGCACGGCGTGCGCATCGGTGCGTGCCTGCACGTGACGACCGAGACCGCCAACTTGATGCTCGCGCTCCAGGCCGGCGGCGCCCAGATCGCGCTGTGCGCCAGTAACCCCCTCTCGACGCAAGACGACGTCGCGGCGGCGTTGTGCGACTACGGCATTCCGACGTACGCGATCAAAGGCGAAGATAACGCGACGTACTACTCGCACATCGAGTCGGTGATCGCGACCAAGCCGCAGATGTCGATGGACGACGGCTGCGATCTGGTGAACACGATCTTCACGAAGCACAAGCCGCTGCTCGACGAGATGCTCGGCGGCTGCGAAGAGACGACGACGGGCGTTATCCGCCTCAAGGCGATGGAGAAGGACGGCGTGCTGCCGTATCCGGTGATCGCCGTGAACAACGCGCTCACCAAGCACATGTTCGACAACCGTTACGGCACCGGGCAATCGACGCTCGACGGAATCATCCGGGCAACCAACGTGCTGCTCGCGGGCCGCACCCTCGTGGTGGCCGGCTACGGCTGGTGCGGACGCGGTATCGCGTCGCGCGGCGCCGGCATGGGCGCGCACGTCGTGGTCTGCGAAGTCGATCCGCGTAAAGCGATCGAGGCCGTGATGGACGGCTACCGCGTGATGCCGATGAACGACGCCGCCAAGATCGGTGACGTGTTCGTCACGGTGACCGGCAACTATCACGTCATCCGCGAAGAGCATTACAAGCTCATGAAGGACGGCGCGATCGTTTGCAACTCGGGCCACTTCAACGACGAGCTGGATCTCGACGTGCTCAAGAAGATCGCCAAGGGGAAGACCGAACCGCGCGCGTTCGTCGAGCAGTACGAGCTGCACGACGGCCGCAAAGTCTGCATTCTCGCCGACGGCCGTCTGGTCAATCTCGCCGCGGCCGAAGGCCATCCCGCCGCCGTGATGGACATGTCGTTTGCCAATCAAGCGATGGCTGCGGCGCATCTCGCGAAGCATCATAAGACGATGGAGAAGCACGTCTACGACGTTCCGATCGAGATCGACGAAGAAGTTGCCAACCTCAAGCTCTCCTCGATGGGCGTCGACATCGACACCCTGACGCCGGAGCAAGTGAAGTACATGGCGTCGTGGTCGGAGGGAACGTAACGTGGCCTACAGACGGCTGTTCACCAGCGAGTCGGTAACCGAAGGTCACCCCGACAAGGTCGCCGACCAAATCTCCGACGCCGTTTTGGACGCGCTCCTCAAAGAGGACCCGATGTCGCGCGTCGCGGTCGAAACGTTTGCGATCACCGGCCAGATTCACATCGCCGGCGAAGTCACGACGAAGACCTACATCGACATCCCGCGCATCGTGCGCGAGACGATCGCCGACATCGGCTACACGAAATCGGCGGTCGGTTTTGACGCCGAAACCTGCGGCGTGAGCGTGTCAATCGACGAGCAGTCTCCCGACATCGCGCTCGGCGTCGACAAGTCGCTGGAAGCCAAGGCGGGCGACGACGACGAGTTCGAGCTCACGGGCGCGGGCGACCAGGGCATGATGTTCGGGTACGCGTGCCGCGAGACCGACGAGCTGATGCCGCTCCCGATCGTGTTGGCGCATAGCCTCACGCGTCACTTGGCGGCAGTGCGCAAGAACGGCGACATTCCGTACCTGCGTCCCGACGGTAAGTCGCAAGTCACCGTCGAGTACGACGGCGACAAACCGGTTCGCGTCGAGGCGGTCGTCGTTTCGACGCAGCACGATCCGGAGATTCCGCTCGAGGTCATCCGCAACGAAGTCACCGAACGCGTCATCAATCACGTCATTCCGGCGTCGATGCACGACAAGAACACGCGCATCTACGTCAATCCGACCGGCCGTTTCGTCATCGGCGGACCTAAAGGCGACGCGGGATTGACCGGGCGCAAGATCATCGCCGACACGTACGGCGGTATGGCGCGTCACGGCGGCGGCGCGTTCTCGGGTAAGGATCCGACGAAGGTGGACCGTTCGGCGGCGTACGCCGCGCGCTGGGCCGCCAAGAACGTCGTGGCGTCCGGTTTGGCGGAGCGCTGCGAAGTGCAGGTGGCATACGCGATCGGCGTCGCCCAGCCGATGAGCATCCTCGTCGAGACGTTCGGGACCGCCAAAATCCCCGAAGAGCAAATCGCCAACGCCGTCATGGAGGTCTTCGACCTGCGTCCCGCGGCGATCATCCACTACTTGAATCTGCGCCGTCCGATTTACAAGCAAACCGCGGCATACGGTCATTTCGGCCGGCCGGATCTGGATCTGCCGTGGGAGCGCGTGGATCGAGTCGAGGCGCTGCGCAAGGCGACTGGGTTCACAGGAGAGGCGCTGAAAGTTCCCAACTTCGCAAGGTAACCGTTTGCAAGGGGGAGTCTTGGTGAAGCGTTATTCGATATTGGCGATGCTCGTTTCGGGCATCGCCGTTTTCTTATCGTCGTTGCCCGCGTCTGCCGTCACGACGGTTTCGCGAACCGTTCCGGCAGGGACGAAGCTGCACTGCGTGCTGGCCGACAACATCGACTCGCGAACGCTGATCGCGGGCACCGGTTTTCTGTTACGCGTCGACGATCCGTCACAGGGGGCGCTCGACGAAGCTTGGATCAAAGGTCACGTCACCGACGTCGCTCAACCGCAAGGCCTCGACCGGGCGCGCATCGGCTTCGTGCTGAGCAACATCCGGTTGCGCAACGGCGAGCGAGCGGGCATTCACGCCGAAGTCCTCGGAGAAAACATCACGCAGATCGACATGGCGGCGGTCAAGCGCGAGCGGGAGAAGTTCTTGCTTCCCGCGATGCCGCGAGGCACCGTGACGCCGGGACCGATTGCGTTTCAAATCACGTTCCGCGAGGGGAGCAAGCCCTCGGTCACGCCGCCGCCGAGCGTTGCCAACGGCGGATACATTTACGCAGCAAAATCTAATGAGAATATCGTTATGCCGGCGGGTACGCCGGTTACGATCAAGCTAACGAGCAACCTCGTTCTTCAGTAGGAGAAAAGATGTTTGTGAAAAGCCTGGCCGCGATGGCGCTGGCAGTCGTCTTTGCCGCAACGACGGCGTCGGCGCTCGCGCAGAACACCGTGACCTTGTACAACGGAACGGTGATCAACGCGCGGTTGAACGAACAGCTTGATAGCAGCAACGCCAACGTCGGCGATACGTTTACCATGACCGTGATCCCGCCGTATCCGAGCGGTAACCCGCTCTTTCAAGGCGCGACGATCAGCGGCGTCGTGACGAAGGTCGTGCGTGCGGGCCAAGGCCGCAATCCCGAAATCGTGATTCATCCACGTTACCTGCGTCTTGCCGACGGCAGCATGGCGACGGTGTACGGCGATGTGTCCAGCATTGCGGCAAACAAGAGCACGAGTAACACGGCCAGCAAAGCGGTTGCGGGTGCGCTCGTCGGCATGCTCGTCGGCAACGCGATCGGCAAGACGATCTTTCACGCCGGCGGGGGCGGGGCCGTCGGTTTGATCGGCGGCGCCATGCTCGGCGCTAACAACAAATCGAACTTCATCATTCCCGCCGGGGCCAATGCGACGGTCCAGCTCAGCCAGACCGTCACGGTGCGCAGGCAGTCTTCGCACCCTTAAGGCGCCGCGTTTAGCGAACGCCGACGAGGTTGGGGGCGATCCGATGGGGCCGTGCCGTGACCACTGCGATGGTCTTCGGCGCGGCCATCCCGTCGTGAAAGGCGGGGAGGGTGAACGAGCCGGCCACGGCGTTAAGGCCGGCCACACTGAACAGGGACGCGAGGGCGACGGCGATTCCGAACTTCACGGGGCTCCTCCAAAGCTCTTAAATCATTAGTTGGTGAGATCAGTGTAGCGCCGGAACGTCGCGTTGTCAACTAATGTTTTAAGAGATCGCTTAGAGAAAGAACGGGATGGCCGCGAGCTGCAGCAGCACGGAGAAGATGGCCAAGGCCACCACAGAGTGATCCAGGAGCACCCCACAGACCGCGCTTCCGGCGAACCACGCGACGCCGAAGATGAGATCGAAGAACCCGAACGTCGTGGCTCCCCGACGCTTCGTTATAACGGATGCAATGAGGGCAAGAAGCAGCGCGTCGACGACGGCGGTCCCAAAGCCCCAGAGGGCCGCGCCGGCTAATGCGACGCCGCCGGTGCCGAGAAACGCCAACGGCGACGCGACGGCCGAGAGCGCGACGCCCACGGCAATGACGCCGCCGCCGAACCGGTCGTAGAGCTTGCCCAGAACCGGCGCGGCGATCGCCGCGACGAACATCGCAACGGCAAACCAGACCGATACGCCCGCGGCTCCGACGATGTGGTCGCGCGAGAAGCGCAGCGAAATCAGCGCGAAGTCGACGAATCCCGCCGCCATCAGCGCGCCGCCGATGAGGTAGCGCCGGAATGCGGCCGGGTCTTTGAGCGCCGGTTCGTCGGCGTCTCCCGGCGTCGGAACGAGATGCCGGCCCAGGGCACTGGCGGGTAGCAGGCAGAGCAAGGTGATGACTGCCGGCACGATGAGGACGCCGAAACCGAGGCTGTAGCCACCGCCGCGAACCATGGCGTATGCCACGACGAGCGGTCCGACCGTGGCGCCGAGCTGATCGAGGAACTCGTTAATGCCGAAGGCCAGGCCTCCGCCGCCCATGTCGCGCCCCGCCTGCGCGATGATGGCCGACATGACCGGCTTTCGGATCCCGCGTCCGACGCGCTCGCCCACGACCAGACCGGCGGCCGCCGGCCACGCGCCTACCAGCGCCAGCGCCGGCACGCAGAGCATATTGATGGCGTACCCGACCCAGGCGTCGATCCAGTAGCGGCCCGTGCGGTCGGCGATCGCGCCCGACACGGAGCGAATCGCGTATCCGGCCAGCTCACCCCCGCCGGCGACGAGCCCGACGATCGCGCCGCTCGCGCCGAGGTGCCCGAGGAACTCCCCGACGATGCCGCGTCCGCCTTCGTACGTAAAATCCGCGAACAAGTTCACGGCGCCCATCATTAATACAAAGCGGAGGGCAGCGCGCGCCGCGGGGTCTCGTTTCATCCTTGCGAAGTACCCCGCCATCCGTTACAATCCCGTAGTCCGTTCCCGGTTAGCTCAGTTGGTAGAGCAGCTGACTGTTAATCAGCGGGTCGCTGGTTCGAGTCCAGCACCGGGAGCCATTTGCGAAACCCCGGCTCTAGACCGGGGTTTCTTTTTGCTTTGTGTTTGCGTGCGCACGCTTGCTCGGCTTGGCCAACTTATAAAAAGTATGCGCAGGTGGGCGTCTAGTTGCTTCGCGAATCTATCATGCCCTTAGCCTCATACCGTTGCTCGTTCAGGAGACAGGTACAGTGAAGCGTTGGATTGCCGTTTGTATCGCCCTCATTTTCGTTGCCGGTTGCAGCGGTATGGGAGGCGGCGCTAACCGCTTCCTTCCCGGTGTCGGCAGTCCAAACGGGATGTCGAGCGATAACACAATGTCGCGCGATAGCGGAACGTACGGTATCGCTCCCGAGGGAAGCGGTCGACATCTGCCCGTTATCGTTCGGATGCGCATTCCGAGACATCAGCGCGGCGAACGCACGCCGATTCATCCTTCAACGATTTCGTCGCAGACGCAATCCGTAAGCTTTGCCGTCAACGGCGGCAAAGCGCAAGTCTTCAACGCCAACGCTGCATCACCGAACTGCACGAGCGGCGCGAGCGGCAGAACGTGTACGTTCATGGTCGGCGCACCCTCGGGTTTGGACACGTTCGTCGTGACGACGTATAGCGCGACCGGCGGCACCGGTACGGCACTCAATCGCGGCACCGCGAAGTTCAACATCGTCAAAGGAAAAGCAAACGCGCCGAAGATCACGCTCGGACCGCTCGTCAGCACGACGGCAGATACCGGAATGGGATCGCTGCGCTACGCGGTCAGCACGGCGAACTCGGGCGACACGATCGTCTTCGCGCTGCCCGCGAGCTCGCCGGTGCAGCTGACTACGCCGATCACGATTTCAACGAACGTCAACATCGCGGGCGCCGGCGTCACCAAGGCCGATCGTCCCCGCCGCAACCGTCACGGTCTCCAATCGAACAGCACTTTTACCGGAACGACGGTCAGCGGCAAAGACGCCAATCAGATCTTCATCATCAAAACCGGCGTGAACGTGACGATTAGCGGCATGGTCATTACGGCCGGTAAGGCGTCCGTCGCCACTCAGCCGGGCGGCGCTATTTCGAATCTCGGCAATCTCACGCTCAGCGGCGACGCGATAACCGACAACACCTCGGTGGTAACGACCATCGCGCGCAGGCCGCACGCGCGGCGTGCTCAGCGTGCGCACAAACCGTCGCACCACAAACACCCGGCGCAGAAGGCACCGAAGGTCGCTCACAACGATAAGAATGCGACCTTGCACCCGCACGCGTGCACGGCGACCGCCCAATACGGCGGCGCCATGTACAACAACGGCACCGTGAACATTATTGGTACGACCTTCGACGGAAACAGCGTCGCCAACACGTGCACCGAGGCCAACGGAGGCAGCGGCCTTGGCAACTACGGTGAAGGCGGTGCCATCTATAACGATGTCGACGGCTCGCTGTTCATCAGCGGCGGCAGCGTCTTCTCGAATAATGCGGCTTCAGAGGGCGGCGCGATCTACAACGACGGAACTTACGGTCAAGTCAGCGTCGACTCGTCGCAGTTCGCCGCCAACTCGGGTTGCGGGTCGGCTAACGGTTGCGCCCCGTATAACTGCAGCTTAGGCAACGGCTGCAGCGTTTACGCGTTCGGCGACGGCAGTGCGATCTACGACGTCAGCGGGCCCGGTGTAACGATTACCAACAGCGCGTTTACGAATAACGTTGCCGGCGGCAAGTCCGAAGACAGCGAAGGCTACGGCGGCGCCCTCGACCTCGAGGGGACCGCGCCTCTCATTACCGGCAGCACGTTTAGCGGTAATCTCGCCGGCGGCGGTACGAACTGCTCCGGCGGCCAGGGCGGCGCGATTTACGAAGAGGCGAGCAGCCCGCTGGAACTCGACAACAACAAATTCCTCAACAACACCGCTAGCGGTGACGAGGGATTCTCCATGTACATCTTTCTCCACACCCACTACGTGATCGCTGGTGGGGCTATCTTCAACTACTCTGAGCCGGACCAAGGCAGTAATAACACGTTCACCGGTAATTCAGCGGTCGCTACGGGCGGTCCGTGCGAAGAGGAGCCCTATGTTATCGGCGGTACGATCTTTGCCAACTACGGCATCTCCATGAGCAACAGCACGTTCAGCAACAACTCCGCGACGTCGGCCTACGACATCGACGGCGGACTTATCTACTCGGACGATCCGTCGGTTCTCAACAACGACACGTTCACCGGCAACGTCGCGATGACGACCTCGGCCACCGACGAGGACGGCTATCTCTACGGCGGTGTCATCGAGAACAACGACGTGCTGAAGCTCACGAAAAGTACGTTTACGTCGAATGCCGCTAAGGCGGCCGGTGCGTACGGCTACGAACTCTACGGGGGCACGATCGCGAGCTATTCGACGCTTACTTCGAGCGGCAATACCTTTACGTCGAATACCAGCGCGACAACGTATCCGGGGGATGCCTACCTCTACGGCGGGGTTATCTATCTGGAGTACTACGCCTACGCGCCCGCCCTGATCTCGACCGGCGACACGTTCAAGTCGAACGCGGTCACCCCGATTTCGCTGACGCAACCGGTGTATGAAGTGGAAGGCGGGGTGATCTACAACTACTACAGCGGTGCCATGAGTCTCAACGGTGATACGTTCACCTCCAACAGCGTCGACGCGCAGTACTGCGACGGCGGCGCGGTCGGCACGGAGGCTGAATACGGTCCCGAAACGATCTCGAACAGCACGTTTACCGGCAACCGCTGCGGAGTCAATAACAACGAGCAGGGCTACAGCGGCGCGGTGGAAGCCGACAACTACAGTACGCGATCCTATCCGTTTACGATCAGCGGAAGCACCTTCACGAACAACACCGCGACCGCCGGTGGGGGCGCGATCGGCGACTACAGCTACAACGGCGTGACAATCCAGAACTCCACGTTCACGGGCAACACGGTTCCAGCCGGGCTGGCCTACTACGGTGGCGGCGCGATCGGAACGTATACAAGCAACGGCCTCACGTCGGTGACGAACTCGACGTTTACCGGAAATACCAATACCGCCGTGCAGTTCATCTCCGGCGGCGGTGCGATCTCCAACGCCTACGGGATCAGCCTATCGGGCGACACGTTCTCGGGCAATAAATCCCTCGGGTCGATCGACGGCACGGGCGGCGGCGCGATCTTCGACTACGACGGCGGCGCGACGGTCGTCAACAGCACCTTCAACGGCAACAGCTCGTCAGTCGACGGCGGTGCAGTGCTCGAGTACCCGGACAGTTTCGACTCGTACTACACCAACGTCACGTTCTCGAAGAATGCAGCCACGCGCAACGGCGGGAACATCGAGAACAACGATTACGTCTATCTCTATAACACAATTGTGGCCGGCGGTACGGCCGGCGGACAAGGCAAGGACATCGATAACGCGGGCGGTGTCGTCTACTCCGAGGACTATAACCTCGTTCAAACGACGCCCGCCGTCAATCCGATGGTAACGCCGAATCCCGATCACGACATCATCGGCAAGGACCCGGTGCTGTTGGCGCTGACCAACAACGGCGGCCCGACGTTTACGATGGCTGACACCTCGACCAGCCCGGGACGCGCGGTCATCCCGTTTACCGGCAGCAACTGCGGCAGCAATGCCAGTCCGCCGGTTAGCGTCGATCAGCGCGGCTTCGCGCGTGGAGCCGGCAGCAAGTGCGACATCGGCGCCTACGAATACGCCGGTGTAGCAAGCGCGATCCGCGTGCACGCAGCGCCGCATCGACTCGGGCCCGCCCGCCGCCATCACCCGATCCCGCAGCGGGTGCCCAAACATAAGCGACACGACCCCCACGAGAAGCATCATCCGTCGACCGGAGGCAAATAACCGATGAAACGCGCGATTGCGCTTGGCGTAGCGCTCACCTTCGTTACGGGCTGCAGCGGCGGCGGAATCAACGGCGGCAACCTCTTACCGGGGATGAGTCCTAACGTTCGCGCGCCGGGCGGCGGTTTAACGACCGACGGCCGGCACCGGGTACTCGACGTGCACGTGACGATGCGCATCCCCAAGCGCCATCGCCGCGACCACGCCGATCTTCATCCCGCGACGATCTCTCCTTTGACCCGGTCGGTCGGCTTCGTCATCAACGGGGGAGCCGCGCAGATCTTCAACGCGACGACGAGCTCCTCGAACTGCAAGGCGACCACCAGCGGGACGCTCTGCACGTTCTCCGTGAAAGCGCCGCCGGGAAGCGATAGCTTCATCGTGACGACCTACAGCTCGACGGGGGGCGCCGGTACGGCGCTCGACCGCGCGGTTGCAAAGATTACGATTACCGCCGGAAAGGCGAACGCCCCGACGATCCGGCTGGGTCCGGTCGTGAGCGTCGCCACCGACTCCGGCGCCGGCTCGTTGCGCTACGCGATCGCGACGGCCAACTCCGGCGACACGATCCTGTTCACGATTCCGTCGACGTCGAAGATCACGCTGGCGTCATCGTTGACGCTCAATGCGAACGTGACCATTGCGGGCCCGGGCACCACGACGACGGCTCGCCCGCATAGCGACTCGCGCCATCCCGACCTAACCAGTGCCGTGAGCGTGAGCGGTCTTCAAATCAGCGGTGCCGGCACGCAGCAGATCTTCGTCGTCAACGGCGGCGTGAACGCAACGATCTCGGGCCTGGTTCTCACCGACGGTTTGGCCACCACGACGAATCAGCCGGGCGGCGCTATCTACAACGCGGGCAGTCTGACGTTGCACAACGACGGGTTTACCGATAACGGCTCGCAAGTGAGCACGTCCTACATCCGAGTTCATCCGCACGCGCGGCGGCATCGCGACCGTCACCCCGAGCAGCCGCATCGTCTTCGCCCGCACGCTTGCACGATCGGTACGCAGTACGGCGGCGCGATCTACAATCACGGCAATATCGTCGTGAGCGGCTCGACGTTTGCCTCGAACGTGCTGCAGAACTGCTTCAATTCCGTCTACTCGTACGGCGGCGCCATCTACACCGACGAGTACTCGACCTTGACGTCGAGCGGCAATATCTACAGCGCCAACGCGGCATACTACGGCGGCGCGGTCTACGTCAATACGACGTATGGCGAAGCGTCGTTCACCAGCGATCAATTCATCGCAAACACCGGTTGCGGCACGAGCACGGGTTGTCCGAGTTCGGGCTGCTCGACGCTCACTGCGAAGTGTACGACTTCGTATCCCGAAGGCTACGGCGGCGCGATTTACGACGGCGAAGGACCCGGTATTACCGTAACCAGCAGCACCTTCACCAGCAACCTCGCCGGCGGGACGTCGGCGAGCTCTTTCGGCGAGGGTGGCGCGATCAATCTCGAGACCGGATCGCCGGTTATCACCGGCAGTACGTTCACCGGTAACAAAGCCGGCGGCGGCACCGCGAACTGCTCGTACGGCGAGGGCGGAGCCATCTACGAAGACGTCGGCAACGCCATCGAGCTCGACAACGACACCTTTACCGGCAACATCGCCGGCGGCGACGACGATTCGTATGGGGGTGCCGTCTACAACGACAGCGATCCCGACAACGGCAGCGGCAATAAGTTCACCTCGAACCAGGCATACGCGACCGGCAGCGCGTGCGAGACATACGGTGAAGCCGCGGGCGGTGCCCTCGAGGCGGACTACGGCATCACGATGAGCAACAGCTCGTTCACGAGCAACGTGGCAAAGGGGAGCGGGGAGGCTTATGGCGGTGCCATCGACACCGACACGAGCGGCTCGGTGTTGCTCAGCAAGGACACGTTTACGAGCAACAGTGCGGTCGGGACCGGCCTGCACGGCGCGAGCGATGCCGAAGCGTACGGCGGTGCGATCTACACCGATCTCAGCACGCGGCTTACCGGCGACACGTTTAGTACCAACGGAGCGGTTGCGCAGACCGCGATCGGTGACTATGCGTACGGCGGCGCGATCTACAGTGACGGCACCCTGATCAGCAACGGCAATACCTTCACGAGCAATAGCGCCACGATCTCATCGGCAACGGCTTCGACGATCGTTTACGGGGGCGCCGTGTATACCGACAGTTCCTACTATTCCAACGGCGACAAGTTCAGCTCGAACAAGGCGACGGGTAGGACGTCGGCAAACGGCGGTGCACTCTACGCCGATTATAGTACCTTTGGAATAACCAACGGTACGTTCAGTTCCAATACGGTTACGGCTAGCGCGGGCAAGGCGTTCGGCGGCGCCTTGAGTTTGAGCACGCACTCATCGGGAACGCTTTCGGGCGGCTCGTTCAGCGCGAACAAATCCACCTCGACGGGATATACGAATGTCTACGATCACGGCGGAGGTGCGATCGACGCCGAAACCAGCGTAACGATCAGCGGCATCACGGCTACCGGCAATAGTGTTGTCGGCGGCGCCGGCGGGGGCATTTATGGAGATGGGGACGTGGTAACGATCAACAACTCCACCGTTTCAGGCAACAGCGCATCGGGTGCCGGCGACTACGGCGGCGGTGGTGGTATCTTCAACGACTACGTCATGTCGATTACGAATACGACGGTTTCGGGGAACGCGGCGGCCGTGAACGGCGCCGACGCCGGCGGGGGAGGCATCTACGTCGACGACACCTTTACGATGTCCGGCTCGACGGTTTCCGGCAACAAGGTCACCGGCACCGGGACGCATTCCGGAGGCGGCGGTATCTTCAGCTACGACTCCGGAACGTATACCAATGACACGATCAGCGGCAACAGCTCGTCGATCGACGGCGGCGGCTTCGATGAGTACGGCGCGTATGCGGCGTTCCTCGATAACGTCACGATGTATCAAAATAAGGCGACCGGCAAGGGCGGCAACATCTACAACGATAACAACACCTCGCCGTACGTAACGCTCGCGAACACGATCGTTGCCGGTGGGACCGCCGGAGCCGCCGGTGGCGCCGACGTCTATAACAGCGGCACGATGACGTCGATGGGATACAACATTCTGCAGACGGCGCAGGTCGGCGGCGGAACGTTTACCCCGGCGACCGGCGACAAGACCGCTAATCCGAACCTGCTCGCGCTCTCGAATAACGGCGGCCCGACGTTCACCAACGCCGACCAGTCGACGAGTCCCGGCAAAGCGTATATCCCGTGGACGTCCGCATCGAACGGAACGTGCGGCACGGTCACGGATATGGGCTTCGATCAACGTGGCTACACGCGCGGCGGCGGGAACAAGTGCGACGTCGGCGCGTACGAACTCTCGGGCTCGCCATACGCCATCAAGGTTCGTCCGCACGCGAAGCTTCGGCCGGATCCGCGTAAGCCTCGCCCTCATCCGCACGCGCGGCACATTCCACCGCACGAACGCGGAAAATCGTAAACCGACGATAGAGAAGCCCCGGGCAGCGCCCGGGGTTTCTTTATGTTTGCGCGGCGATGATGTATTTCGGATCTTTGGCGGATTGCTTTCCGGCGTGGTACACCGCGAAGCGTTCGGCTAGGCCGCCCGCGAGAAGAAGCGCACCGCCCGCCTTCGCCAACCCTTTGCCGCGGGCGGCGGCAATCGTGCCCGCGATGTTGAGTGCTCCAGCTAGGAATGCGAGCATTCCCGCCCGACCTTTTTCATACGGCTCCGCTTGGGTTTTTCCGAGCTCGTGATGCAGGCGCTTGAGCGCGAACCGAACGGCGATCGCGCCCACCAACGCCAGCCGTCGTGCAGCGCCGTTCTCGTCGGGCGGCGCGCAGCAAAGGCCGACCGCGCCTGCCGTCGACGCCGACGTTGCGGCGAACAGCAGTGGAAGCGATTCCCGGCCGTGGAGCCACGCAGGCATAGCCGTATCGCTGATGAGCACGGACGTGTAGACCGACATCACCGGTCCGACGAGTCCCGCGATCGTTTCGAACGCGCGTCCCAGCGGCGTTGCGATGCCCGTGAGCTCGGAGGCGGCCGCAGCCATGGACGATCCGCCGAATATCGAGAACACGTACACGCCGACGCTCATTGGCGACGTGGGCTTGAAGACGCGCAGCATGTTCGCAAAGCGCGACGGTTTCTTGAGGTCGGCAATTAAGCAGAAACCGCTAAGCGCGCTGCCCGCGGCCGCGGCGAGTGTCATCGTGCGTGCGAGCCCATGCTTTTTGCGAACGCGCGAAACGAGTCCCAGCGCCGCACACGCGCCGGCCAAGCCGCCGGCCCAAAAGTACGTTGGAATCAGCGGCGTCCACTCCGGCGGCTTGACGATCGGCTTGCCGTAATAGCCGCCGATCGCGCCGTTTGCTGATGCGGTCTTCACGGTCCGATACTCGCTGCGATGATCGCCGCCAGCAGTGCCGCCGCTGCTACGCCGGCGGCGCGCCACATCTGCGGGAGATATTTCGTCGGCACGACGGGATTCGGCGGCAATCCATAGACCTCGGGACGATCGAGAAGAAGAAATATCGAGCCTCCGCCGCCGATGCCGTCCTTCGGATCGTCGAGATACAATCGCGCGTCCGGAAAGCGATCCACGACGTCTTGCACGCGCGCCTGCGCTCGCTCGCGCAGCTCTTCGACGTTCCCGTATTGGATCGAGTGCGTCGGGCAAGCTTTGGCGCACGCAGGCTCGTCACCCACCTTCAACCGGTCGTAACAAAGCGTGCATTTGCCCATCGTTCCGCGGCCGCTCGTCTCGCCCCGAGGAGAAACTTCGTCGACGCGCTGGCTGATGACGCCGAAGGGACAAGCCACCACGCAGTAGCCGCAGCCGTTGCAGACGTCATCCTGCAAAACGACCGTGCCGAACTCGGTGCGAACCAGGGCGCCCGTCGGACAAACGTCGAGGCAGGCCGCATGCGTGCAGTGTTTACAGACGTCCGATTCCATGAGCCACCGGTTGTCGTCCATCTGCTCGACGAACGCGACGTGCCGCCACGTCGAACCGCTGAGTTCGCCGGTGTTGTCGTACGACATGCCGGTAAACGTATAGCCGTCTTGCGGCAGCTCGTTCCATTCCTTGCACGCCACCTCGCAGGCTTTGCAGCCGATGCAGAGCGTCGTGTCGGTGAAGAAACCTTTGCGATCGCGCTCGGAGGAACCGTAGGTCGCGGCTTGTGCGGCCGCCGACGTTTGGGCGATCAAGTCCACAAAAAACGTACTCACGATCGCTCCTTTGCGCGCGCCCGGCCCTGCACGGCCGACAGATACTCGCGCATCTCAACGCCGTGCGGCCGGCGGCCTGGCTGAATGTCGCACGTCAAACCTTTGGTCTCCTGAATGTGCACGTTGGGATCCAGCGCGACGTGCAAGAGGTCGTTGGCGGAGTCTCCGGTGACCAAGCCCTTGCGTCCCCAATGGTAAGGCAGGCCGACCGTATGGATGACCTTGCCGTCGACGCGCATTGGCCGCACGCGATCGGTAACCATGACGCGCGCTTCGACGACCGCACGCATCGTCGTAATCGTCGCCCACTTTCCGTGACGCAGCCCGCGCAGCTGCGCCAGCTCGCGACTTACTTCGCAGAAAAACTCGGGCTGCAGCTCGCTCAGGTGCGGAACGCTGCGCGACATGCCGCCGGCGGTGTGATGCTCCGTAAGACGATACGTATAAAGCACGAACGGAAACAGATCGCCGTGTTCGCTGCTCGGCGACGGATTGTATTCGTTGAACTTCCGCGGAAACTGCTGACGCGCCGGGTTGGATTGTTGTGCGTAGAGCGGATTGCGAACCGGCGACTCCTGCGGTTCGTAATACGTCGGGAGCGGCCCGTCGACGACGCCGTTTGGGACGAAGATCCAGCCTAAACCGTCATCTTGTAGAATGAACGGGTGCCAGCCGGCGATCGCCTCTTCGCGCTTGGCGCCGCTGGGCGGCGTATAGTCTGGACGTTTGGTCTTCTGGAAGTCCGGGGAATCGTGGCCCGTCCACTGCGCGCTCGCTTCGTCCCACCAGACGTAGCGCTTGCGTTCGCTCCACGGATTGCCGTCGGGATCGGCCGACGCGCGGTTGTAGAGAATTCGCCGGTTTGACGGCCACGCCCATCCCCATTGCGGCGCTACCCAGCTTTGCTCGCTTCTCGGTGTGCGGTTTGCCGTTTGATTCTTTTCATCTTTGAAACAACCGCAGTAGATCCAGCAGCCGCAAGCCGTGGAGCCGTCGGCTTTGAGTTCCGTATACGACGAAAGCGCCTTTCCTTCGGCGTCCCAGCCGTTGACTTCGCGCAACACGGCGTGGGCGTCGGGTTCGGCAATCTCTCCCAGCTCGGGATACTCCCACGTCAGTTCGCGGATCAAATCGCCGTGCGGATCCCGGCTGGAATCCAACTTTGCCTTGATGCGCTTGCCGAGATGGTAATAGAACCATAGGTCGGATCGGGCTTCGCCTTGGGGCTCGACCGCCTTGTGATGCCACTGCAGCAGCCGTTGAGTATTGGTGTACGATCCATCCTTTTCCGTATGCGCGGCGGCCGGCATCCAAAAGATTTCGGTGGGAATGGCTTCGGTGCGCAGCTCGCCGCTTTCGATCTCGGGGCAGTCGTACCAAAATGACGCGCTTTCGATTTCGTTGAAATCGCGCACGACTAGCCATTGTAGGTTGGCCAGCGCGCGGCGATGCAAGCCGGCGTTGGCCGATCCGACCGCCGGGTTTTCGCCGCAGATGAAGAAGCCTTTGACTTTTCCGTCGACCATGCCCATTATGCTGCGATAGGTGGAATGATCGCCGCTGATGCGCGGCAGCAGGTCGAAGCAGAACTGATTGGCGTCCGTCGCATACTCGCCGAACCACGCCTTGAGCAAGCTGACCACGTACTTGTCGAGGTTACCCCAAAAGCCGGTTTTCGCGCCTTCGGATTCAACGAAGTGCTGCAGATTGCTGTGCGCCTTCGCGTGCGGCATCGGAATGTACCCCGGCAACAGATCGAACAGCGTGGGAATGTCGGTCGAGCCTTGAATTGAGGCATGTCCGCGTAACGCGAGAATGCCGCCGCCCGGGCGGCCGATATTTCCAAGCAACAGTTGAACGATGGCGGCCGCGCGAATCATTTGCACGCCGAACGTGTGCTGCGTCCAGGCGACCGAATACGCGATGGCCGACGTGCGCTCGCGCCCGCTGTTTTGGCAGAGCGCTTCGGCGACGGCTACGACCTGCGCGGGCTCGATGCCGCAAATCTTCGCCACCGTTTCGGGCGTGTAGCGGCTGTAGTGGCGTTTGAGCACTTGGTAGATACACCGCGGATGCTGCAGCGTTTTATCCAAGTACGGCGGCTCGCCACGCTTCAAGGCATCCATCGTGTCGGCTTTCGTGCTTTCCTGTTTTTCGAGCCCTTCTTCGCTCTCGCGCTGGCCCGACGCCCCGTGAAGATCCATGCCCTCGTACATCCAGCTATGGAAGACGTAGCCGTTCTTATCGGGCTGCCAGCCGGAAAAGAAGCCGTCGAGATCTTCGGTGTCGAGAAACTCGTTGCGAAGGATCACCGGCGCGTTGGTGTAGTTGACGACGTATTCCGTAAACGCGCGGTCGTTTTCGAGAATGTATCTGATGACGCCGCCCAGGAAGGCGATATCGGTTCCAGGGCGGATTGGTACGTGCATGGTCGCCATCGCGCTGGTGCGCGTGAAGCGCGGATCGACGTGGATGAACGTCGCGCCGCGCTCGCGCGCTTCCATGACCCATTGAAAGCCGACCGGGTGATTTTCGGCCATGTTCGAGCCCATGATCAAGATACAGTCGGAGTTCTGCAGGTCTTGCTGAAACGTCGTGGCGCCGCCGCGGCCGAACGAGGTTCCCAAACTGGGAACCGTCGAGCTATGTCATATTCGAGCCTGGTTCTCTACCTGCACGATGCCCAGCGCAGTGTAGAGCTTTTTCATTAAGTAGTTCTCTTCGTTGTCGAGCGTCGCGCCGCCCAGGCTCGCGATGCCATAGCAGCGGTTGATCGCCTTTGCTTCCTCGTCCGTGGATTCCCACGTCTCGCGGCGCGTCTGCAGCACGCGGTCGGCGATCATGTCCATCGCGCGATCCAGCGGAAGCTCTTCCCATCGCATCCCGTACGGGCGGCGGTATTTTACCTTGTACTCGCGCAGCGGGCTCTGTACCATCGTGCGGGTGGCGGCTCCCTTGGGACAGAGATGGCCGCGCGAAATCGGGCTGTCCGGATCGCCCTCGATCTGAATCACTTTTTCGTCTTTGACGTAGACGTTCTGTCCGCAGCCGACGGCGCAATAGGGACAAACGCTTTTAACGACTTTGGCGTCTTCTATGCGCGCGCGCCAGTCGCGCGTTTTGTCCGACAGGACGGACGGACCAAAGGCGAGCTTATCGCCTCCCTCTGCCTGACGGACAAGCGGCCATGAGAACTCACCGTGCATAACAGCGTCATTCCTTCGTCGCGTGCGAGCCAAACGCGGCGACGGACCTGTTGCACCGTTGCTTACGATCGCAGCGTGCGGTTGCATTTGTGGGTAGAAATTTAAGATGCAAGATCGATTATCGAAAGAAATTCGTTCCGAAGTCGTCGTAATAACGGGCGCATCCGGCGGAATCGGGCGTGCGGCCGTTGGTGAGTTTGCCAAGCAACCGAACGTCAAGCTCGCGCTGCTCGCCCGCGGTGAAGAGGGACTCGATGCCGCAGTAGCCGATGCGCAGAGTCTCGGCGCCGAAGCGATCGGCATTCCCGTCGACGTCGCCGATCCGGACGAAGTCGAGCGTGCCGCGCAGCGCGTCGAGGACGAGCTCGGCCCAATCGATACCTGGGTCAACGTCGCGTTTACCAACGTGTTTTCGGAGTTCTGGGACGTGACGCCGCAGGAATGGAAGCGTCTCACCGACGTCACGTACCTCGGCTACGTTTGGGGCACGATGGCGGCGTTACGGCGAATGCGCCGGCGCAATCGTGGAACGATCGTGCAGGTGGGCTCCGCGCTGTGCTACCGAAGCATCCCGCTGCAGTCGCCGTACTGTGGATCGAAAAGCGCAATCCGCGGCTTTACGGATTCGTTGCGTTGCGAGTTGATTCACCATCGTAGCAAGGTTCGTCTGACGATGGTTCACATGCCGGCGGTCAATACGCCGCAGTTCACCTGGAACCGCGTCAAGAGTGGTCTACGGCATCCGCAGCCGCTGCCGCCGATCTTCCAGCCCGAAGTCGCGGGACGCGCCATCTATTGGGCGGCGCATAAAAAACCGCGCGAGATGTGGGTCGGCTTCTCGACGGTGCTGGCAATTCTCGTTCAAAAGTTCGCGCCGCGCATCGCTGACCTGTACCTCGCAATGACCGGTTACAAATCTCAGCAGACGCAGGAGCCGCTGCATCCCGGCCGCCCCGACAATCTGTTCCAACCCGCCGATCGCACGAAGGACTTCGGCGCCCACGGAGAGTTTGACGACATGGCGAAGCCCCGCAGTTGGGAGACCGAGCTGATCATGAATCGCCAATGGATTATCGGAGGACTGGCGTTGGCCGGAGCCGCGGCCGGCGCATACCTCGTCAAGAGCGGACGCAACGGGAACGGAGGTTAGCATGGCGATCTGGCACGTCTGGGGCGATTACGTGCACACGCTTCCCGAGCATATCGGCGACGCATCGGTCGTTCGCGGCCAAGAAAAGGCGGCGAAGAAGACGGCCGAAGGCCGCGGATTCGATTTCACTCACCGGCTTCGCAACGGTTTCGAGCCGTGGGCCGCGGCGTTTGCCGCCGACGGCGACGAGGGCGACGTCGAGTTCGAATTCGCCAGCTACCCAATCGTCCGCGGCTGGCAGAAAATCTAGCCGCGCCGCCTCTCTCATCCTGAGCGTAGGCGCGCAGCGCCGAAGTCGAAGGGCAAGCGCATCTCCGGCACTGTCATCCTGAGCGTAGGCGCGCAGCGCCGAAGTCGAAGGGCAGGCGCATCTCCGGCACTGTCATCCTGAGCGTAGGCGCGCAGCGCCGAAGTCGAAGGGCAAGCGCATCTCCGGCACTGTCATCCTGAGCGTAGGCGCGCAGCGCCGAAGTCGAAGGGCAGGCGTATCTCCGGCACTGTCATCCTGAGCGTAGGTCGCAGCGCCGAAGTCGAAGGCAGGCGCATCTCCGGCACTGTCATCCTGAGCGTAGGCGCGCAGCGCCGAAGTCGAAGGGCAGGCGCATCTCTGGCACTGTCATCCTGAGCGTAGGCGCGCAGCGCCGAAGTCGAAGGGCAGGCGTATCTCCGGCACTGTCATCCTGAGCGTAGGTCGCAGCGCCGAAGTCGAAGGGCAGGCGCATCTCCGGCACTGTCATCCTGAGCGTAGGCGCGCAGCGCCGAAGTCGAAGGGCAGGCGCATCTCAGCGGTTGCTGGAGCGCTCGTGCTTATGCGAACCTCTGGCAAACTTACCGATCATCTTCCAGTCGCCGCGAATCAGAGCCGCCTTCTTGCGGCGACTCCATCTCTTAAGCTTCTTCTCCCAGTCGATAGCATCGCCAACGTAATCGAAAGCCGTAGAGTACACCAATACGACGGGACGTCGAGAAAACGTATAGCTGTCCTCATCGAAGCCTTCGTTGTGCTCCCATACCCTCCGCTCGACGTCGTTCGTTATACCGACGTAGTAGCTGCCATCGCGGCAGAACAGCATATAGACGAAATACCCTTCCATACCGGCACAACTGCGCAGTGCCGCGCATTTGTCTAGTCTGCGCCTGCCCTTCGACTTCGCGCCCTGCGGGCGCTACGCTCAGGATGACAAGAGGTGAGACGCCCTGCCCTTCGACTTCGCGCCCTTCGGGCGCTACGCTCAGGATGACAAGAGGTGAGATGCGCCTGCCCTTCGACTTCGCGCCCTGCGGGCGCTACGCTCAGGATGACAAGAGGTGAGATGCGCCTGCCCTTCGACTTCGCGCCTTCGGGCGCTACGCTCAGGATGACAGTGGGGGTGCGGACGCTGACCAGAGTTGTTCGAAGGTTCGTTTGTTGTCTTCGAGCAGGTTGTCGAGGTTCGATTTCCAGAGCGAACCCGGCAAGTGCATCGATGAGAGGATTTCGACGACCCACGCGCCGTTGTAGCCGGTCGAGCGGATCGCTCGCATGAGCGACGCCAGCGGAATCTCGCCGGTGCCGAGCGAGTAGCGGTCCGCCGTCGAGCGCGGCGTCTTCCAATCGCTGAGCTGAACGGCGAAGATGCGGTTACGGCATTGACGAATCAGCTCTTCGACATCCGAAGCTTGCCAGATGTTCCACGTGTCGATGCAGATGCCGACGGCGGGATGGTTGACGCGATCGACGAGCTCGAGTCCGCGCTCGAGCGACCAGACCGCGGTGTCGGTATGCACGTTGATCGGGTTGAGAGGCTCGAATGCGATACGCATGTTGAGCCCGGCCGCGAACTCGCCGAGCTCTTTGAGCGCCTCGACCGTGCGGTCGAACGCCTCGCGCACGTTGCCTTTGGGCGCGACTCCGGTAATGGCGATGAACGGCGTGCCAAGCGGCAAATGCGGCGCGCTCATCGCGATGCCTTGCTTCATCGCCTTCACGCGGTCGTCGGGATCCTCGGGCTTGTTCGCCATCGAATCGACGAAGACGGAGTGAACCTGCATCTGAACCGATGACGGCATGAGACCGTTCCCGAGCAGCGACAAGTGATCGCCGTAGTCGTTGTACGGCAGCTTGAACTCGCAAACTTCGATAGCGGTAGCTCCGTGGTGCCGGTAGCGTTCGACGTCTTTCTTAAACGGCCACGGCCACGTGGTGAACTCGCTGTATCCGAAGCGGGGTAGGTCGGTCATGATGTTTTCTCGCAAACCTCAAGAAGGCAAAAGCCGTGGCGCGAAACTTGTACGGGGAAGCCATCGTGAAGCCGCGACGGCTCGAAATCGGAAAACTCCCGCCACTCGCCCACTAAGCTGTCGTACAGTCGCAGCGTGCACCGCTGGGGGAGGTGACGCGAGGGAACGGCCAGCGACGTCGTGATCGTGCGATCGAGCGTGTTTCCGATTAAGATCGCCATGTCGCCGTCGCGGCGCAACGCGATGCTCATGGCGTGGTCGCCGCCGACGAGAACGTCGTCGGAGACGTCGGAGTCGTACTGTCGATCGGCGTTGATTTCGAGTTTCGCTGAGTTGGCGTACGTCGTCAGCTTCTCTAACCGTACCGTGAACCACGCGACGTCGCGGCCGCGAACCATCACCTTGCGAACGCCTAACCACGCCCAACCCGGCGGTAGCCGGCCGTGCAGCTTGGGTGGTCGTGACGTCACCTCGAGGCCGGCCGCGCCTTCCATCGCCGCCCACAAGTACTTAGGCGGAAACCAGGGCGAGAGCATCATGCCGCGATTGTTGAGCGTCTCGCCGTGCAGCCATTCGGAAAACTGCCCCGGGACGGTATTGTAACGCCGCGGATCTTGCGCGTAATGTTTGAAGCTCGACGTCAGGGCCGAAGCCATGAACTCGGCGTTGAATGCCGACGCAGCCGCCGCAAACCAAAAGGTTGGACCGCCCCACACTCCGCCGAGCAGACCTTCGCCGTGCGCCGGGCCGTAGTCGATGGCCGTACGCGCAACGGTATGCAGTCCCGCGTCGGTCCAAAACTCCGCACGGCTCAAGGTCGCCACGATGTTCGTCGCGACTTCGTGCTCGGCGACCCCGAACAGCACCGGAAAGACGAGGTCGCAGGTAACGTCGGTCCGTTTGCGGCCCTCCCAGTCGATCGTGAGGTAGTAGAGATTGCGCGAGCGATCGAGCAGGTGCTCGTTGATTGCCGCGCGCAGGTCGCTGGCCGAATCGTCGAAATGGCGAGCGGCTTCGTCGTCGCCGAGCTCGGCGGCGATCTTGCCAAGGGCCTGCAGCGCAGCGTGACACTCGGAGTTGATCTCGGTCGTAGCGCCGTCGAGGCGATACCCTTGAATCACGTTGCGCCAGCCGACGATGCCGTAATTTCCGGTGCCGTCCGCGCGAGACCACACTAGCCCGTGGTCGCCGCGCTGCGAAAGGATGTATTCGGCTGCGCGACGCGCGTTGGGGTAAACGGCTTCGAGAAACGAGCGATCGCCGGTAACGCAGTACTGGTGCCACAACGCCAGGACGAGCAGCGGCGTGTTGTCGTTCATAGTGAGTCCGTACGTCTCGGTCTTGCCGTTGCGAATATCGAAGTACTCGACCACCATGCCGTCGGGCGTTAGGTGATTGGCGTACCAGAGGAGCGACTCGCGCGTGAACTGCGGCGTCACGAAATCGCCGCCGTAGGCGAACCACGCGGTGTCTCGCGCAACGCTGTTGTTGGAACGCGTTGGGTCGTTGACGAAGCACCATCCCTGTTGCGCCAGGAGTTGGACGCGCAGCATGTTGGCTTTGGCCCACAGGACGCCGCGGTTCACTTCGGCCTCCGGCGTCATCAACACCGCACGCCCGAGCGCCTGGTGGTAGTGCTCGCGAGTGCGTTCGAGCGCCGCCTCCGCATCGGGCAGCGAGCTCAGCGTCTTACGTGCTGCGTCGGCGCCTTCGACCGAAAATGTCAAGGTGAAGAAGAAGGACGCGCGTTCACCGGGCTTGAGGCGGTGGTTCAAATGGAAGATGCCCAATGGATCGTGACCGCGCTCGATGACTTCATCGCTGAGTTTACCCGGAAACTGCGCGGCGTTGGTCTTCGCGATGTCGACCGTAACCTCGTAACTATCGGGTTCGACCGAGCATGCCGCCATACGCACGACGTCGGGCGCCTCTTCGTTGTAGGCGACGAACGCGCGCCGGCGTTTGTCGTACGACGTGTGTGTGGGGCTCTCGTATCCGCCTGCCAAGCGAACCGACGAGAAAGTACACATCTCTACCGTTTGGTCGCCGTCATTGCGCAGCTCTACGGTGTAATAGGCGGCGGGCGGATCGACCTTGCGCTTGCCGTTTCCGGTCGGTGCGCCGTTGAGCATGAAGATTTTTTCAGCGACCGTAGCGCCGTTAGCGAGTTCGAAAAGGTGCTCTTGATGGTCGGGATGGATGATGAACTCGCCCGGGCTCGGCAGGAGCGGTATCCCGCTGCGCAGATCCCAGTGATGGACGACGAGCGAACGAAAGACGTCGACACCCGCCTCGCAGGAAAAAATCTTCTCCAGCGCGCCCGTCGCTTTGATGATAAGGGCGCCCTTCGGCGCGCCCAGCGTGCTGCCGACGGACATTTCGCGGTCCGAAATCGCGTACTCGGAGATTTCGTGGCCCGGCCCGGAGATTTTCGCGATCATCGTTTGCGTTGCCGCAGCACGATCGCCGCGGCGGCTCCAACGCCGAGCGCGCCGATCGCAAGGAGTACCGCGTACCCTCGGCGCACGATGCGCCGCCGGCGCACGTGCGGATCTTCGTGGAAGCGCCGCTCGGGTTTGGGATCATTGCGGGTCGCACCACGGTCGGCCAAGCCCATGCGCAGGACCTCCGCGGGGTGCAGCGCCTGGCGCCCCGTCGTCTGGGCGATCTGCTCGCGGCAGCTGAATCCGTCGGCAACGACGATCGTCTGCGGAGCAGCCTCGCGAACCTTCGGCAGCAGCACGCGCTCGCCGCACGCCACCGACATCTCATAATGATGCGCCTCGAACCCGAACGCACCAGCCATCCCGCAGCAGCCGCTGTTGAGCTTCTCGTGCGGGAGGTGCATTTTTTCGAAGACGTGTTCTTCGGCGAGCGGATCGAGAACCGATTTCTTGTGGCAATGCTCGTGTACGATTGCGTTCCGGTCAAGCTCGGGCGGACGGTACGACGTCTTGTTATTGAGAAACGTTTCGAGCGTGAAGGTCTGCTGAGCCAGCCGCATCGCGTCGACGTCGCGGCCGAGCATTTGCTGCATCTCGTCTTTGAGGACGGAAAGACAGCTGGGCTCTAGGCCGACCACGGGAACGCCTTCGCGAACGAGCGGGCGCAACTGGTCGAGGACGGCCAGCAGATGGCGCTTCGCCGGATTGAGCAGCCCGTAATCGTAGAGCGGTCTGCCGCAGCAGATCTGCTTGGGAGAGACGAGCACGCGATAGCCGGCGTCCTCGAGCACTTCGACGGCGGCCTGCGCGGTTTGCGGATGAAAATGATTGTTCCACGTGTCCACCCACAGCAGCACCCGCTCGCCCTGCGGATTGCGCGGCGCGCGCGAATCGAACCATTGCCGGAACGTACGATCGGCAAAGAGGGGCACGTGACGCTGCGGAGCGATACCCGCTAATCGCTTGAGGACCGTTGAGAACGGCGGTGCTGACGCAAAGAAATTGGCAATCGCGGGAGCCCGTGACGCGACCTTCGCCCACACGAACATGTAACCGAAGAGCCACATGTACAGCGGCCGAACGCGTCCCTCGAAGTAGTGGTGGAGGAACTCGGATTTGTACGTCGCCATGTCGACGTTGACGGGACACTCGTGCTTGCAGCCTTTACAGGCCAGGCAATAGTCGAGCGACTCCTTGACCTCCTCGCTCTTCCAGCCGCGATCGATCGGTGCGCCTTGGAGCATTTCGAAGAGCAGACGCGCGCGCCCGCGGGTCGAGTAGCGCTCTTCTTTTGAAACCATGTAGCTCGGGCACATCGTGCCTTTGTCGTGTTTGCGGCAGACGCCGGCGCCGACGCAGCGGTTCGCTGCCTCGGCGAAGCTGCCGCGATCCTCGAGAAACTGAAACTTCGTCGGCGGATTCCAAGGCTCGTACTGCGTACCCCACCGCAAATCTTCGTCGAGTTTGCGCGGTTTGACCACCTTGCCGGGGTTCATTTTGTTCTGGGGATCGAAGACCGTCTTGAACTCCCAAAACGCGTGCACCAGCTCGTTTCCGTACATGATAGGCAGCAGCTCGCCGCGGCTCTGCCCGTCCCCGTGTTCGCCCGAGATCGAGCCGCCGTATTTGACGACCTCATGCGCCATCTCGGTGACGAAACGGCGGTAATTTTCGATGCCTTCGGCGGTGAAGAGATCGAAGTTGATGCTGCAGTGGACGCAGCCCTGACCGAAGTGGCCGTAGACCGACGCCCAATAGCCGTACTGCTCCATCTTCTTTTGAAAGACGCGCAGATACTTACCGAGATGCTCGGGAGCGACGGCGGCGTCTTCCCAACCCGGATAGAAATCCGGCTGGTTCGGAACCTTGGACGTCACGCCTAAGCCGGCTTCGCGAATCTCAAAAATCTCGTTCATCGACTTGTCGTCGCTCACGACGCGCGTGCCGCGCACGGCGTGGCTGCCTTTGTGCAAGTCCTCGACCAGCGCGTGCGCTTTACGCTCGGCTTCGGCGCTGGTGTCGCCGCCGAACTGAAGGACTAGCCACGCGTGACCGTTGGGAAAGAGCTCGTGACGCGCCGACGGGTTCTTGCCTTTTTCGTGCATGTTCTCAAAGAGCGTCTCGTCCATGCCTTCGAGCGCGTGCGGAACGTGTTCGTTGCAGCGCGCGACGTGATCGCCTGCCGTCGCGATGTCGTCGAATCCGATCAAGGCCAGTGCGGTCTTTTTGGGTACCGGCACGAGACGCAGGGTGAGCTCGAGGGCGTGGACGATCGTACCTTCGGTCCCGTTGAGCGCGCGCGCGACGTTGAAGCCGTTTTCGGCAAAGAGCTGGTTGAGCGGATAACCGGAGACGCGGCGAGGGACTTCCGGAAACCGCTCGCGCACGAGACCGCTATAGCGTTGGGCGATGTCGCGCAGTCTCGAGTAGATTTCCCCGCGACGGCCGCCCTCGGCAATGATGGCTTCCAGCTCCCGGGGGCTGGTCGACCCGACACGCAAACGCGTTGCGTCGTGCAGCAGCACCTCGGCCTCGAGCACGTTCTCTTCCATGCGTCCGGCAAACTGGGCCGGCATCCCGCACGAGTTGTTACCGAACATTCCGCCGATCGAGCAGCGGTTGTGCGTTGCGGGCGCGGGGCCCACCGTCAGGCCGAACTGCTCGGCCCGCGAGCGGATGTCGTCGAGGACCGTTCCCGGCTCGACGCGGACGATACGACGCTCGGCATCCAGCTCCAGGATACGGTTCATGTATTTGCTGTAGTCGAAGATCGCCGCCACGTTGCAGCTCGCGCCGGTCAAACACGTTCCGCCGCCGCGGGGCGTGACCGGGGTTCCGTGACGGTGGCAGACGGCCATGGCTGCGGTCGCGTCGTCGGCGTCGCGCGGCAGAACGACGCAGATCGGTACCTGCCGGTAGTTGGCCGCGTCGGTCGAGTACATCGCGCGATAGCCGTCGTCAAAATGCACTTCACCGCGAACGACCTCACGCAGTTCGCGTTCGAGACGGAGGGCGTCGGAGTCGACGACGGATATCACTGTGCGTACCTTTCTGCGTCTTGGCGTTTGAGTTCCAAACCGATCCCGGGGCGGCTCAAATCGGGAGCGAGCGCACCGTCCTTCGGATCGCTCGCGCCGTCGAAGAAGATCCGTTCGATGCGGACGTGATCGAAAAAATACTCGACGTGACGCATCCGCTTGGCGGCGAGCGCCGCGGGGAGCGTCACGTATGGGGCGCAGTGGCTCGAGAGCGGGATCGAGTGCGCTTCACAGATGGCATCGACGATGGCAAATCCCGTGTACCCGCCGCAGCGCGTGACGTCCGCTTGCATGACGTCGGCAGATCGAGTTTCGGCGATACGCTCGAAATCGTCGGGCGCGTAGCCGTATTCGCCGTTGCTGACCTCCATGGAAGCGGGCGCACGCGCGCAGACTGCTGCATTGCCGGCGAGATCGCGGTGGTACACCGGTTCTTCGAACCATGAGACGCCGTGGCGTTCGAAACACCGGGCCATTGCGAGCGCCTGTTTGACGGAATACGCGCCGTTTGCGTCGACGAAGAGTTCGGCGTCGCGTCCGATGGCATGCCGCGCCGCCGCGACGCGATCGTCGTCGCACTGCGGCTGGCGCCCAACTTTCATTTTGACGCGTGGAATGCCCATCGCGGTCCAGTGCGACATGTGCTTGGCAAGCTGGTGCACGTCGTATGACGTGAAGCCGCCGCTTCCATACAGCGGTACGGAATCGCGCGCAGCTCCGAGCAGCACGCACACCGGAGCGCCGAGCAGCTTCCCTTTGAGATCCCACAGCGCGATGTCGAGGGCGGAGATCGCCATCGCGGTGATGCCCTCACGCCCGTTATTGCGCACTTTCGCGACGAGATCGGCCCAGCGGGCTTGGGTCTGCAGCGGGTCGGCGCCGCGAAGAACCGGTGCGAGGTCGGCCTCGATAAAGCTAGCGACCGCTGCGCTGCCGTACGTGTATCCCATTCCGGTCTTCCCGGAAGCGCGGATCTCGACGTATATCATGGTCGTCGAGGCCCACTCGAGCGTCCCGTCCGATTCGGGCGTCTCGGTGGGCACTTTATAGGTGCGGACGGAGACAGCCTCAATCGGAGTCATATAAGAAAACTGTTTCCAGGACCTCAACCGGACAAACGATTTCGCCTCGTTAACGCATAAGCAGATCGTTACATTAAGGCGCTTTTGCCGAAAATGTAAGGCTTTTTAAGCTCGGTCGGTCTGCTTTCCAGAGGAGGGTCGTCTGGGGACCTGCGAACGGCCATTAGCAACTGGGGCTTTGCTTCAGCCTTTCACCATCTACTTGCGCACTAAGATGATATAGGGAGAGCGAACATCATGAACATCCTTGCAACACCCGGCGACGTGCATGTCGATCCCAAAAACCACCTTCAAGAAGAGCTGCAGTCATTTCTCGAAGCGTTCGCGCTTCTCGAGCACGGCGTACTTCCGCTCGAAATCCTGAAGAAAATCGCCTAAGAAGCTGCAGACGGTTGTTTGGGGGCCGATCCCAATGCGGAGATCAGCCCCTCAATCGCTTGTTCTTGCAAAATGCCGCCGTCGCTCGCCAGACGGTCGGCCGCCAGCGCACCGAGCGTTTGGCGAAGTCGCTGATTCCAAGACTCCATCGCGTTGTGCTCGAGCGGCTGCAGCGGCACACGCACGACGTTTCTGAATCGCACCGCGAAGCCATAGATTTTCGCCGCGGATTCGCGAGCTTCGAGCGCGACGGCGACCTTGAATGCGGCCTCGAAGTAGCACGCCAGAAAGAGGCGATTGGGCCGCTCGCCCATCGTTTCGCGCGCCGCTTTCAATGCCGAAAGTGCCTCGTCTACCCGGTCGCACTCGAGCAGCATCTCCACGACATTGAGATATTGATTGCTGGCGTCGGCGTCGTTGCCGAGCTTGCGATAGAGCAGCAAGCTCTGCTGCGCGTACGTCAGCGCTTGTTTTGGATCGCCCGCTCGCAAACACGCGATACCGAGATTCCCGAGGACGAGCGCGCAGTTAGGGGCGGACCCAAGTTCTTTAAATAACTCGAAGCTGTGTTGAAGCAGCTGCCGCGCGGCACTGTGATTGAGGTGCAGCTCTTCCTCGAGCAGCCCCAGATTGCAGAGCGCGACGGCAATACCTTTACGATCGTTCTGAACGCGAAACAACTCAAGCGCCCTGCGCAGAAGCGGTTCGGCTTCCGCGCCGTTACCAAGCCCTTGTTTCGCATTTGCCAGCAGCTGCAGCGCGTTTGCCAGAGCCGCGGCATCGCCCGCTCGTTCGTGAATCTCGACGAGAAGCTTCGCAAGCGGATCTAACGCCCGGTAGTCCTGCCGAACGGAGGCAATCTGAGCGGCTCGCTGCAGTAACTCCGTCCGCAGATGGGGTGCAACGTCCATTCCTTCGAGCGCGCGGTTGATCCAATACCATCCCTCGGCCGTGCGTCCGGTGCTCCTCCAAAATTCGAAGAGCCCGTGGACGGCTAAACGGCCGCCCTCGGGATCCATGCGCTGTTCGAGTGCCAGATGGAGCGCGCTTCGGATATTGCTCCATTCGGTCGCGATAACGGGAACACCGGTGTCGGCCCTATCGCGTGCCGGCGCAGCCGCAAGAACGAACCTCGTGTAATAGGCGCAGTGACGCCGAAGCGTGTCGTCGACTTCGTTAGATTCGCGCAACGGAACCATCGCAAAATCTCTGACTGCCTCGAGCAGGCTGTAGCGCGCGCCCTCCACCGTAGTCAACTGAAAGACCAGCGATTTGTCGACCAGCGATGCGAGCAGCGCTAAGCCGTCGGCAGCGGACCCCTCGTCGAGGGCGATCTTTTGGGCCGCGTCGGACGAAAACGATCCTTCGAAAACGGCGAGGCGGCGGAAGAAGCGCTGTTCGTCGCGGGCTAAGAGGCCGTAACTCCAATCGATCGTCGCGTCGAGCGGATGACCCGCAAACGACAGCAACTCGTCGAGCTGCGTCATCGACGGGTCCGCTAGTCGCGCAGCGGCCAGCTCGATGGCCAGCGGAATACCTTGGAGTTTCCCGCAGATCGTCGCGACGGTCGCATCGGAGAGTGTGACGTCGGACCGCACGGAGCGCGCACGATCCAAAAACAGCTGCTCGCCCTCTTCGATGCCGCCGATGCGCAGAACGTGCTCGCCGCCGACGTGCAGCGGCTCGCGGCTGGTGACGATGATGCGTATGCCGGGAGCGGCTTTGAGCAGACGGCGGGTAAAGTTCGTGACTTCGTAGAGCATATGCTCGGCGTTGTCGATGACGATGAGGCACTTCTTTTTGAAGAGCGCTTCGAACAAGGTCGTCTCGATCGGTTCGCCGGGTACCGGACTCACGCGCATTCCGTCGGCGGCAACCTGCGCGATGAGCGCCGGATCCTCGACTTCTTTGAGAGCGACGAACCAGCAGCCGTCTTTGTAGCTGCGCAAGAGTTTCGCGGCGGCGTGTAACGCGAGCCGCGTTTTGCCGATACCGCCCATGCCGGCGATCGTGACCAGCGGATAGAGCGTGATGAGATCGCGCACTCGCTTGAGCTCTTCGGAGCGCCCGACGAACGCGGAGGCCTGCGTCGGAAGATTATTGGGCGCGACGTCGACGAGCGCGGCGCTCGGCATCTCGCGCAGTCCGGGACCGACAATTTCGAAGACGACTTCGGGTTCGTTGAGCTCCTTGAACCGGTGCTTGCCGAGATCGCGCAACGCGACGTCGCCGAGATCGCCTGCCAGCAGCGACGCTGTCACCGACGAGACGAGTATCTGTCCGCCCAACGACGCGCCGGCAAGCGACGCTACGCGATTGATCGACGGACCGCAGTACTCGCCGCGCCGCAGGACCGCGTCGCCGGTGTGCAGCCCCATCCGAACCCGTAGCTGGCCGATTCCGTTCGGCCACGGTTCCATCGACAGCGCACGCTGCGCGTCGACGGCCGCGCGCACTGCATCGTGCGGATATTCGAAGACGCAGCAAAACGCGTCACCGACCGTCTTGAGGGCTTTGCCGCCGTGGCGCTGCGTGGCCTTGTGAAGGAGCTCGTCGTGGCGTCCCATCGCGCGCCGCATCGTTCCTTCGGCCCGCTCCCACAGGCGCGTTCCGTCCTCGACGTCCGTGAACAGAAACGTCAAGTTCATCGAAGCTCGCACTTCGCCCGGCCCGGGGCGGCGGCCTACAGCGCCTCGTGAAAAACGACGCCTAACGCGTACCGCGTGCCCCAGTGCACCGTGCCGACGCCGTGCTTGAACTGCGCGCGGTAGGTGCCGCGCGTGCCGTCGCGCGGCACGCTCCGGCTGGGCAGTACGAGCATATCGCCCTGCTGCGGCTGCAGTACGTGCACGCGGGTTTGGGCTCGGGGGCGATTTTCGCTCAACACGACCTCCCCGCCGCCGAACTCCTCGCCGGCCCGGCTGAGATAGACCGTGGCCTGCAGCGGAAATGCGACCGGGCCGTAGAGGTCTTGGTGCAGACAGTTGTAGTCGCCGGTCCCGTATTTGAGCAGCAGCGGCGTCGGCCGGCGTTGATCCGAAGCGAAGCAGCGTTCGACGAACTCGCGGTGCGTCGACGGGAAAGTCATGTCGAGATGCAAGCGTGACGCCCACGCATTGGCGAACGGAACCAGCGCGGCGTACAGCCGTTCGCGTAAACCGGCAATCGCTTGCGGAATCGGATTGGCGAAATATTTGTACTCGCCGCGGCCGAACGCGTGCCGCTGCATCACGACGCGGCTGCGAAAGCGGGCATCGTCGTCGTACATCGCTCGTAGATCGTTTGCGACGTCCGGATCGATGAACGATGGAACCAGCGCGAAGCCATCCGTGTCTAGAGTTGAAAGATCGATCACGCTTGGACTGCTTCCCGTAACAGCTCGGCCTCACGTTCGGGGGTTAAGCCGCCCCGCGCCAGAAACTCCGGATGTGCGGTGAGAAAAGCCATCGTGCGCCGCACCGTTTCGAGGCCCGTGCGCAGTTCGAGACCGGCGGCATCTGCTCTACTGCGATCGGTTTGCAATATGCCTTGCAACTCGTCGCCGGGAAGCCACAGCGGAAGATCGGACCACGGCTTGACGCCGCGTTCGAGCAGAAAGGAAGACTCGAGCCAAACGGGCTTGCCGGAGGGCGCGCCGCGCTCGCCGGCCGCCTTCGCACACAGCGCGAGCAGATCGCCCATCGTCGTCGTTTCCTTCGGACCGATCACGTTGAACGTTCCGCCGATGTCGTGCGAGATCGCACGCTCGACGAAACCCGCGACGTCACTGGCGTCGACGAACTGCACCTTTTGATCGGCGGGCAACGGAGCGACGAAAGCGCCGCCGCGCATCGCGCGTTCGCACCAGTAGGAGAAGCGGCCGGTGTGATCCCAAGGTCCTACGATCAGCCCCGGACGAAGAATCGTTGCTCGATCGCCGAAGCGTTCGCGAACGAGGCGCTCGCAGGCAACTTTGTTGCCGCCATACCGCTGCGCTTCGTCATTTGGATCGAACGTTTCGCATACGGGCCCGTCTTCGGTCATTCCGATCGTCGCAGAATCGGTGTAGACGCTGACGGTCGAGATAAAGACGTAACGCTTGCATCGCAATTCGAGCGTGCGCTCGAGGTTAGCCGGCTCCATCGCTGCGACATCGACGACGGCGTCCCAAGACTCGTCGACGATCGCGCTGACGTCGGCGTTGCGGTCGCCGAGTCGCTCCTCGACACCGGCCGGAAGCTCGCATTGCGTCTGCCCGCGATGGAAACGAACGGTGGGGTGGCCGGCGGCTGCCAGCACTTCGACGATATGGCGTCCAAGGAACTTCGTACCGCCCAAAACCAGAATCACGATCTCATTGTAGCGCCCGCCGGAAGCAGGCGCCATCCGATTCTTGCCTGAAGGCACCAGAATGGCTGCGATGACCAGTCTGCGCGTTATTATTGGCGTCGTCGTTTTGCTGCTTATCGGGCTGCCCGTTGCTGTGTGGCTCGATCTGCGCGACGTGAGCGCCACTGCCATGTTGCTGCAGGCCAACGACTTCGACTCAGTGATCAGCGGTATCCGCGGCTACTACGCTGACAAGGTCGTTCGCAATGTGCTCGACGCTCCGGCCGGCACGAAGGTCAGCGTCACCCCGAACTTCCTCCATCATCCCGGTGCCATACCGATTCCGGCGACGTTCTCGCTGGCGTTAGGCAACGTCGTGAGCAGCGGGCAGTCGAGGGTGGAATACCGCTTCATCTCGCACTTCCCGTTCAAGGGTCGTCCGGAGCATCACTTCGATGCGTTCGAAGACGCGGCGTTGACCGCGCTGCAGAAGAGTCCCAAAACACCGATCAGCGCCGTCTCCTGGCACGGATTCTCAACGCAGGCGCGCTTCGCGACGCCGATCATCATGGGCCCGACGTGCGTTGCCTGCCACAACTCCGATCCCGACTCTCCCAAACGGGATTGGAAAGTGGGCGACGTCCGCGGGATTCAAGAGCTGGTCGTGACGCAGCCGCTCGCGGCGAACATCTTTTCCTTTAAGTTCTTGGTCGTGTACTTCATCGTCGCCGGTTTGCTAGGCTTGGGATTGATCCTGAGCCAGTACCGGCAGAAAACGTTCCTGGGATCGATCTCGCAGAAGCTGTCGCGCTACCTGTCCCCGCAGATCTACCGCAGCATCTTCAGCGGCGAGACCGCGACCGAGATCGAAACGAAACGCAAGAAGCTGACGATCTTCTTTTCCGACATCAAAGATTTTACGTCGAGTTCAGAGCGGCTGCAGCCTGAGACGTTGACCGAGCTGCTTAACGAGTACTTCACGGCGATGTCGATCATTGCGCTCAAGCACGGCGGAACGATCGACAAGTTCGTCGGCGACGCGATCCTCATCTTTTTCGGCGACCCGGAAACCCGCGGCGAGGCAGAAGATGCCAAAGCCGCGCTGCGCATGGCCGACGAGATGCAGCGAAAGATCGCCGAGCTGCGCGTGACGTGGCGCAAACGCGGGATCGAGCAGCCGTTCCACGTGCGCATGGGCATTAACACCGGCTTCTGCAACGTCGGTAATTTCGGCTCGGCCGACCGCATGGACTACACGATCATCGGCGCCGAAGCGAACCTTGCAGCGCGGCTGCAAACCATCGCCGAGCCCGACACGATCGTCGTCAGCTACGAAACGTACGCGCTGGTCCGCGACATCGCGCACGCGCGTCCGCTCGATCCGATTCACGTCAAGGGCATCAGCCGCGAAGTCTGCCCGTACGCCGTCGAGGGAGTACTCGACGAAACGGGCGCGACGTCGCAAATCTTCAGCGAGCACGCGACCGGACTCGATCTCTTCCTGGACGTCGGAATGCTCGACGAGCAGGGCGCGCAGCGCGCGCGGTCGCTGCTGCAGCGTGCGCTCGATGCGTTAGGAAAACGCACCTAAGGCGCGAGGAACAGGTGCTCGGGCTTCTCGTTGCAGTGTTTCACGCCGGCCAAACACCGCAGCGTGAGGTTCGGCTTTCCGCCTGGAACGAGCGGCAGCGGATAGACCGAAAGATGTCCGTTGGCAGCGTCTAAGGCGAAGACGCTCCGTGCCGGCGCATCCGCCGCAACCGCTCCGACGACTTCCTCGACGATAGCGTTGGGAAAGAGTCCCTGCACCGGCATGAGCGGCAGCGGGAATTGCGCGAGCACGTTGTGCGGCTGGGGCGGAGGCTGCTGCGGCGGAGGCGTTGCGAGCGGTCCGAAGTACTGTCCGACGATCACCGAAACCGGATTGGGATCCGTCGGTAAAAACTGGCTCGAATCGACGAACGCCGCTTGGGCGATGTTGAGGCCGTCGAGCGGCGACATCGACTTGGCGTACGGGAAGCTCGTTTTGAACAGCGATGCCGACGTCGCCGACTGACCGTAGACGTACAGGGTCGAGTTGACGTCGAAGCGTCCTTGCACGACACCGTACGCCGCCGTCTTCGTCCCCGGCGCGCCGAACGGAATCACGACCGATGCGACGCTCGTCTTGGAAAGGGGAGCGCGCAGCTCGGTGATCTCGCCGCCCAGCCCGCTAAAGAGCCACAGATTGTTGAATGGATCGTACTCGACGTCGACGAGATCGGCGCCGGACGGTCCGATCTCGGTCATCGCCGGCGTTAGCGCGACGGTGCGGTGCGCTCGGTTCGGCGCAAACGAAACGATCGGCTTCCTAAAGAACCGAATTTGCGATGCAGTAACGATCGCGACGTTCCCGTATTGATCGGTGGCGATCTGCGGCGCAAATGCCGACCCGGGCTCCTCGACGAGTGCTTTTAACGGGCGCGACGACGACGACAGCGGCAGCTTGTACTCGTAGAACGTCCCGTTGTGATCGACGTAGAGGTGTTCCGGCGGCGGCGTGAGCGTCGCAACCGGAGCCGGCTGCTGCACGGCTTGCCTATCGGGCGCTGGAGTCTCGCTCGCGTTCGCACCGTCCAAAACCCCGAAGACCGGCCCCAGCAGCGAACCGGAAAGCGGGTCGAGCACGAAGAGCGAGAGACGCGACACGTTGTGAAACGGCAAGAGGTTACGGCGGTCGAAGCTGTCGACGCTCTGCAGCGCGATCGTGCCGCCGGTCATCGGCGTCGTGCCCGTTCCGACGTAGGCCCCGGTACCCGATACGCGTTTGCCGAGCGATCGCACTTCCAGCGCGCCCACACGTGCGCTTCCGAGCTCCCAATAGCCCGTGTTGCCCTTGACGTTGAACGTGCCGAAATCGACTTTCGGTGCGGCCGGCGACGCTTCGTAGACGGCCAGCGACGCGCCTCCCGTTGACGGCGCCGCATCGGCAAACGTCAGCAGCTTATAGTGCGGATACGTTCCGACCAGCGCGATTGAATACGATTTTCCCGAGGCGAGCGACGCCGTTTTAAAGGGACCGATCGAGTAGCCGAGGCTGTCGAGTACCCGAACGCTCAATACGCCGGCGGGATAACCCGAGTACGCCGAAATCCATCCGTATGGGAAGTACGACGCGACGGTTGTTTTGTTGACCTGTAGGAACGACGTTCCGAGGCCGACGGGCGCGCCGCCGACTCGAGTCTCCAGCAACGGAGCGCCTTCGATGAAACGTACTTGTGCCGGACCCGAAGCAACGTCCGCGTGCGTCTTACCCGGTGGAAGCACGAACACGCCGATCGGCACGTCGAGCGCGGTTGCCGAGCCGGCGATCGTCGCGCTCGGCTTTACCGAGCCGCTCGCGTTTGCATCGAAGGTGTCGACCGCGTTGCCGAACTCGTCCGCGACGAAGATCGAGTCGCTGTACGCGGTAACGAAGGGATAGAATCCCGCGAGCGGATAGGATGGAGCGTAGCACCCGGAGTTGGTCGTGGTGACGCCGTCGAGCGTGAGGACGCGCAGCGGCGCATTGTCGGTCGTTCCGCCTCCCGATCCGCCCGCGAAGACGTTGACGCGCGCCTGACACGACGTCTGCGCCCCGCGATTGATGACGTAATTTCCCGTAAAGATTTCACCGCTGGTATCGAGCGCGATGCCGGCGACTTGCCCCGACGTGAGCTGCGTCCGGTTATCCCACGGAATCGTTCGCGACGGGGTCGAGCTCGCGTTGGATTGGTTCGCGCTCGCGTTGACGAAGATGCCGGGAGCGGGCGCGAGGGCCGTGTGCAGGATGCCGTCGACATACGCGTTGTTCGCGAGGTCGAGCGCCAGGCCGGTCGGGCCCGAATAGCGGATCGACGGTGAGGCAAATGCCCACGCACGCAGCGGCGCCGCCGGCCCGCTACTGTTGGGCGCAAACGTCAAAACGGCGTCGCTTACGGTGCCGCCGAGGTTCGTCGCGCCGTACGTGACGAGATTTCCCGACGAATCGAGCGCCATCGCGATCGGAAAGAGCGACGTCCCGTGCGCTTTGTCGGCGCCCAGCACGTAGGCCGGTGCGTCGTTGTCGTGCGCACCCGGTGAATAGACGGCAATCTCGTTGCCTTCATCGGGCGTGCCCGCGACGGTGGAAAATCCTTGTTCGTTGTCCAGGTAACCCACGTACACGTTTCCGGCAGCGTCGACGGTGATGCTGCGCGCGTACAACGTGCCGTTCAGTTGAAGCGTGCGCTCCGGCGCGACGTTTCCGCTGTGCGAGCCGTCGTAGACGGTGAGGGTCGCTCCGCGGCCCCCCTTCTTGCCGGCGTTGAGCACGTAGATCGTGCCCGGCGCCAGCGGCGGCGGTGTGCCGGAAACGGCGAGCGAGGCCGTTGCACTGACGGCGTCGGGCTGTGTGACGCTAGCCTGCAGGCTGATCGACGACGATGCCTGGCGGTTGCCGTCGTACACCAACTCGAGCGAAGAAACGGGACGCGCGACGGAAATGACGCTCCCGCTCGCGTGGCCGTCGTGCAGGTGAAACGCGCCGATGCCGTCGCCTTGAATCGACAGCGACACCGGCGACAAGAACGCACTCGCGCCGACGATCTGCGCTCCGCTTGGATCGAATGCGTCCAACGCGACCGGAACGGCGGCAGACCGTCCGCGTGCGATCGACGTCTGCGCGACGTGCATCGACAACTTGGCGATCACGCCGCCGATGGAGAGCGAGAGCGCACTGTCGAGACGCACCGCGCCGGCGCCGCGCGCGATGTGCGCCGGCACCGTGCCGGCCGACAACACGTCACCGGTCGCGTTTTTCCACGCATACGTCGTGACGTTGAACGTATCGTCGCCCGCTGCCGCGTCGACCTTTGCCGAACATTTCAGCTCGCCGTCTTGAAGCGTGCATCCCGGGGCGTTCGCTTCGGTATTGACGACCGTCGTACGCGCACCGCTGACCGGGCCCCCGTCGACACTTGCCAAACCGATCGAGATCGAGTGCGTGTTGGGAGAGAGATACGACGGTTTGCGTCGCGCGCGCGAGCGGCGTTGCCGCGGCAGCGTTATCGTGACTTTTGCACTCACGAGCGACGGCGGCGGCGGTAGCGGGCCTCCGGGTGACCCCACCGTCGAGCCGTTCGGCGTATTGGGAGAACCGCCGCATCCGGCCAGCGCCAACGCGAGCAGGAAGCCGGTGACGGTCGCGCGCGTGCGAAGCACTAGGGATACGTCCCCGTGAACAGGTCCGAGGTGCTGATGTCGGCTTGGCCGTTGTTCCCGCTAATCTTCGGCAACTGGCTCAAGTTACTCGGATACGCCGATTCGAAGATCGGATAGTTTGCCGCGACGGCGTAAAGCTCGTACGTTCCTCGCGGACAAATCGTTGGGGTGGCTTTTCCGGACTGCGTCTGCGGGCCGAGCGAATCCGGCAAACTGACGCTGTGTTTCCCGGTGCCGTGCGCGAGCACGGCGTAATACGTGTCGGTCGTGTGCGACGTCACGCAGTTGCCGACGCCGCTCGCGCCAAAAGCCAGCACGACTGCGAGCGCCTCACGCGATCCGCGCGGAAGCGTCATGTGAATCGTGCCGCCGCCTTTTCCGTCGGGCGTGAACGCCGGCGTCGAAAACGGCGGAAGACCGGTGGTTGCAACGAGTTGCGCATTCGAGGAAAGAACGCCGGGCGGCGGCGTCGCCGTGCCATCGGGTCCCGGACTCGGCGTCGGATTCGCCGGCGTCGTGAACGCCGGCGGAACGGCAGCGTAGAGATGGTACGTTCCGATGACTGGTTTCACGGCAAAATCGGTAAAGCCGAGCGAGTATCCTTGAAATCCCAGCGCGGCGACGCTTGGATCGATGGCTGGGAACGCCGGCGGTCCGCCGTAGAATCGCTCGAGATTGTTGCCGAAGACGGGAAGATTGAAGGCTTCGTAGAGCGATGCCGTGCCGTTGACCGGTGCCGCATCGGAGTTGCACGGACAGAAGCCGTAGCCGAACGCACCCGTCGTCGCAGCCTTGAGGCCGCGCGGCGGTCCCGTCCACTGCGATTGGTTGAGCGTCGCCCAGGTGATGTGATTGGTGCCGAGATCGGCTCCGGCAAACTGCACCTGATTTCCGGTCTGCGTCGAGGTCAAGACGTTGAAGCTCGACGGGCCGATGATTTGCGGCTGGTTATAGAGCGTGCCGGACAATCCGTCTTGCTGGCGCAGCGTGACGACCGTGTTCAATCCGTAGGCGACGCTCTGCCCGTTGTTGGAAGCGATCGTGGCGACACCAACCGCAAACTGCAGCTTGCTCACCGAACTTGGATCGACGGAGGTAACGGGCGGCTCGGAGGCCCCGCCGTTTCCGCATGCGGAAAGCGCGGCGGGCGCTAAGACGGCGACGAACGCCAAGAGTAAACGGCGCATTACAACTTCACCTGATAGTAGAAGCGGAACGTGATCGGCGTGAGATTGGGATACGTAAGGTACGGCGCGGATCCGTGCGCCGAAAGATCGGGCGGCTGGAACTGCGGAGCCGCCAGCGAGTACGTACACGGCGCGGTTCCGTTGGTGAGGCCCGTCGAGACCGGCGAGCCGTAACAGCCGTTGAAAATCGGAACGTTATAGACTTCATTGAACAGGTTCTTCACTTGCATGCCGAACGTCGAGCGCGAACGGTCGGGCGTATATTCGAACGTGACGTCGACGTTGACGCGCGGCGTGGTGAGAAACCCGCCGGCCAACCCGGGTTCGTGAATGCCGCGCGTCGCGGCGATGTTTGGCGCCGTGCACGTTCCCGGATCGAGCGGATCGATGAATCCGGGAGTCTGGGAGAAGATCGTCGCGAGCGCCGTGCTGGGTACGATCACCGGCTTGCCGTTGCAGTACACCGCGGTATAATAGCCCTCGCCGTACGGATAGCCGCTATTGACGGCGATGACCGGATTGATGCGAAAACCGTGCTTGCTCTTCCAGTCCAGGGCCGCGTTGAGCTGGAACGGTGACAGATCCGGCGAGCGATACGTTACGCCGAGTGCCAGCGCGGCCGGCACGAGGAACGCGCCCGGGGGCTCGTTTCCGAACTGGCTAATGTACGTGGCGCCGACCTGCATCGAAACGCCTTGCGCGAGGTCGCGGTTGTAGAGCGCCTCGATGCCGGCGGCCTTCTGAATGCCGAGGTTCGAATACTGAACGTCGCCGTACACCGGCGTGCCCGTTTGGTAACTAAAGCCGATGATCTGCGCCGTTTGCTCGATGACGTCGTAGCCGCGGCGATAGAACGGCGTGACCTTCAACGCCGATCCGTCGCGGAACTCGTGCGCCCACGAAAGATCGACGTTCGTAAACGTCGCGCCTTTGAGCGGCGCTTCCAAGGTCGAGCTGCCGAACCGGTAGTCGCGAGCGAGCCAGTACAGTTGTTGGGCGTAGTTAGCGCAGACTTGATTGGCAAGCGGCCCGCAGTAGGTCGCCGCTTTTCCCGTCGAGTTGTCGTACGACGGAACGCTCTCGTAGGGGAGATACGGCGTCATGCTGACGTCCGCGCCGACCTGGCTCGGGAGCGGGATCGAAAGCGTGTGACCGAAGCCCAGGCGAATCGTGTCGCGCGGATCGGGGCTATATGATAGATCGAAGTGCGGTTCGTAGAGGCGCTGGTGCGCGACCGCTCCGATCGTCGGTGGAGCGCCGGGCGACGAGGGGATGTGGAAGTTATAACCGTCGAGCCGTAGGCCGAGCTCGGTCTTCCAGCGCGTCGACATCTCGACGGTATCTTGCAGATATGCGCCGTAGACTTGCTGGCCGACCGTCGGCACGTCTTCCTCGTACGGAAACCGATGGCCGTTGGGAAAGTACGAGTTCAGATAGCCGCAGCCGGCGGTAATGCTCAACTGAGCGCAGAGCTGGGGCGAGAAGAAGTCTTGCTCGAGCCCTTGCTGCGCCGACGGATTGTTATTGGGCAAGAGCCCTTGATACGTATACGGCAGCGGCAACGGCTGGTTCGGGTGCGTGATGGCGTAGGTGTCGATGTAGGCCGGCACCGTGTACGCCGTGTACGACGTGAAATCGTATCGGTCGCCGAACGGCCGCGCGTACTGATAGAGCAGGCCGGCTTTCAAGAGATGCTTGAGCCCGAGCGCGGTCACGAAGTCGAGCTGGCCGGTCGTGCGCGACCCGCCGTACGGCGAAGCGAAGATGCCCTGCGCCGGCATCGTCTGCGATTGCTCGAGAAACGTGCGGTCGTAGCGGGCCGTCAGCTCCGACGTCGAGCCGATGCTGGTTCCGTATTCGAACTTATACGCCAGAAACGGGCTGCTCTGCTGATCCGGCTGCGAGACGTACGAGTAACTTGTGGGTTGACCGGGATAGTGTGGAATGAGCCGGTCGCAGGCGTAGTTCTGCTGCGGCGTATTGATTGGACCGTTGGGCCCGACGATCGGATACGACCAGCACTGCCCGGGGTTCGTGCCACCCGAGATGTACGGCAATAGCGCAAATCCGCCATAGTCGAGATCCTGGTCGATCGCCTGGTTCTGAATGAAGAACTGCAGCCGCTGCGATTGGTTCTTGCCGAACCGCCAGATGAGATTGTCGACGAAGTCGTTCGATTTCAGATACGACGGCGCGTAGTAGACGAGATTTGGGTCGATGGTGCTGCCGAGCGTCGCCGCATTGGTTCCGAGGGTGCCCAGCGAAGCCGCCGCCACTCCCGGCACGCCGTATTGAAAGTTGCGGCGCACTCCGATGAACCCCGCGTAGTTCGAGAGCCGCTGCTTGGGATCGGCCCAGCCCCATTCGAGTCCCAATTGATGCAGATACGGGAACATCAGTGCTTCCGCATCGACGTTGAAAAACCCCGGATACGTGCCGTGCTTGGCGGTAAAGAGCACCAATCCGGTGCCGGTGTTGCCGTGCGTCGCGTCGCCGCCGCCGGGGATGAGCTGAACGCTGCCCACACCGTTGAGCAACCCGAAGTTGCCGATGTTCTGCAGCGTATTTTGCAGGTTTGCCGAGGGGGTCGTGTAGTCGATGCCTTCGAACTCGTACGCGGCCTCGAACGCAAAACCGCCGCGGATCGAAACGGTTCCGGATTTATCGATGGTCACGCTGGGAATGCTGCGCAGCAGCTGGTTCTCGTCGGTGTTGAACGTTTTCCCTTGAACCATCGCGATCTGATTGCCGGTCACCGTGTAGGTGTCGATCGTCATGCCGCGCTGAAACGCGCTCCCGCCCGAGCGCGCGTGGGTGACTGCGATGACTTTGAGCACTTTTGAGAGGGCCATATCGACGGTTTGCTGCGATCCGTTGAGCACCACGATGACCGTCGATGCCGGCTGATAGGCGTTCGCGCGGAACGAAATGGCGTAGTTGTCCGGCAGCACGGTCAAAAACGTGTAGCGCCCTTGCGCGTCGGTGACCGTGTGATACGTCGCGCTCGGCGACGAAGCGGTCACGGCGACACCGGCCAGCGGCGCGTGGGTATGGTCGTCGGTGACCGCGCCCTTGACGATGCCGGCGGTTTCCGCAAGCGCCGAAATGCTGGGCAACATTGCGGCGATCAGCCACAGCGTCAGGAACCCACACAGAATCACGCGCCGCAGAAGCGGCGCGTGATCGTGCGAGGAGGGAACGAGTGTGGTTACTTGACGCACGGACCTTTGCCGTCGCCGGGATCCTTCAGGGCGGCATCCTTGGCGGCCGTGAGAATCGCCTTGCTGAGCGGCGTGTATTCGAGGTTGGCCCAGATCTTCGCGGCCTTGCCACCGGCCATGAACGCGATGATCTTCTTCTTGGAGACGATGTGGAAGTTGTTGTTGTTACCGTAGAACAACAGGTAGCTCGCGGCCATGATCGGATACGCATCGCGCCCGGCTTTTCCGCGGACGATCGGTCCGTTCCAAACCGCCGGATCGAGATACAGCTGGCAATCCGGACGCGACGAACCGAGCGGAATTCCGTCCGATCCCATACCGCGCTGGATGCTCGCCGCGCTCACGTTCGCGAACGATGCGTTCGTGTTGGCGGCGACGGTCGGATCGACGAAGACGAACTTGCCGCCCGACTTCTTGCCGTTGCCGAGCCACGCTTGCGCGACCGCCGGATTTGCCGACTTCGCCCACGCGCCTTCCAGATAGCCGGTCGAGTACGGCGAGCTTTGCACTGCCGCGAGCACGCCCGGATTACCGCTCTCGCCGACGAAGTGCGAGTTGGGAACCGCCAAGGAACCGGGGCCGGGCCAGTTCTGGCTCACGCCGTAGCTCCACTTCGCGCTGTGACCTGAGCTCTCGTAAGGAGCCGCGTTGTACGGCTTTTTGAAGGCGGCGTTGCACGCGAGGGTGAGGTGCGAGGTGAAGTTGAATCCCGTGCCGCTGCCGTCGCTGCGGAAGTAGAACGTGACCGGGCGGCTGGCGCCGTTGGTGACGGACTTGCCGCCGTTGTCCGCCGTGATCGCGGCGTCGTTCCAGTTACTGACGGTGCCGTTGGCCATCGCGCAGTACGTCCAGCGCGAGAGGTGGAGCGGCGCTCCGAACTTCTTGAAATCCTGCGGACGATAAGCGTAGATGATGGGTCCGCCAATGACGGGGAACTCGAACGGCTCGCCCCAATTCGTTCCGGTCGAAGGCTCGCGCGTCGTCTTGTACGTCGGATACTCAGTCGATGCCATCGCTACGTCGGTTCCGGCAAAGTCTGGGGGATCGACGCGGGCGCCGAAGCCGCTGGGGGTCGCACCGAGCGGACCGCAAGCGCCGGTCGTCGTCGCCGTCGAACCGTCGCTCTGGCCTTTCGAGCCCGTTTCGAAGATGCCGCGACCCGTGCCGCTTCCGGTCAAGCAGTAGTAGATGGTTGCATTCGCGCCGAGTTTGATCGATGCGAAGATCGAGCCGGTTCCCGGCGGTGCTTGCGGTTTGGTCGCAAGGCCGGCCGGTTCCGATCCGAGGTTGTAGCCGTACGCCGGAAACGTCGCACCGCCGGCGTGGAGGTCGTTTGAACTGAAATCGTTCGGGCGAAGTTTCGCGTGCCCAACCGTCGTATTCGGCAAGGCGGAGACTCCGGAGGCCCCGTTGGACGGTCCGTTGCACGCGCTCAGCGCGATTGCCGGGACTGTCGCCAGGGCCAACGTAGCAAGGACCTTTCGCATAAGTCGAATCCCCTCGTTGTAAGTAGAGTTTGGGACGATGGTAACCAAAGGGGCGACGCTCTGCATCCCGGGTTAGTCCAGATGCGTTAATCCGCTAGCGAGTCTGATTACGCAATCATAAGGATCTTCGGCGAACGTTAATGTTCGGCGCCCGAGATTCGCACGTCCACGATCTGCCATCGCGAGCGCAGACCCAACCGGGAAAGGATCGAGCTCACGTGGCGCTCCACGGTGTGCTCGCTGATCTGCAGCGTGTGGGCGACCTCGCGGTTCGAAGCGCCGCGCCGGATGAGGTGTGCGACTTGCTGTTCGCGGCGCGTGAGCGAAACCGCACTCGGCCGCCGTCGCAGCGGGCGCTCCGTCAACTCGTCGTGGCGGACCAGTAATAGCATCGCTTCGTTGGCCCAGTGTCGCATGCTCATCGCGTCGAACGCGCGAGCGGCGTCGCCGGCCGAATCGATCGCGGCGGACCGGTCGTCACCGCGGAGTAGCTGGTATGCGCGCGCGAGCCGGTAGTGCGCTTCGAGGTACCGGCGTTGGGGCGCGAACGTCGCGCGCAGCATCGACGTAGCGACGCGCGCTTCTTCGGCGTCGCCGGCGCGTGCGGCCAGAGTCAAAAACTCCACGTGGCTCGAGGGCGTGTCGATCGCGAGCAGCGCACGCCGCAGCGCACGCGCAGAAGAAGACTGCAACGGCGCCGCCGTTCCCGCGGCGAGAAGCGAGGACGTGGCGGCGGCGACTACGATGCGAGGATCGCTGGCGGTGAAGGCGAGCGCCAAAATCTCCGGCGACGACCACCGTTCGCATTGGACGGTATCGTTGTTGCGCAGGGCCAAGCGGATCGCCGTCGGTGCAAAAAGGGCGAGCGTTTCAGCGTCGCGTGGAAGGCCCGCGGCGACGCTCACCGCATCGCCGGCTGCGACGTAGTCGTCGGTATTGACGGCAAGTGCCGCCAGGCGGGAGCTGCAGTACGTTCGCCAGTCGATCAACTCGTACGATGCGGCCATGATGAGCGACTCGTCGAGCGCGGTACGCGCATACGAGGTGTCGCCGAAGAGGACGGCGTGGTGCGCCAGCCGCTCGCGCGCGGCGACGGCGAAGTGAAACCGCCGCTCGTAGAGTGCCCGGTCGTGCGCCTCGCGCAACAGGTCGTAGACGGCTTCGCGATCGCCGGACCACGCGAGCACGACGGCGGCCGTCAGGTAGTCGTGACTTTGCGCGCCGCCTTCGATGCCCGAACACCACGCGACCGCGTCGGCTACCGTACGGCATCCCTGCACGCTGAGATCGGCAACCGCCGCGAGACGGTGATCGCGCCCGTCCGCTGCGAAAACGCCGGCCGCCAGGCGACGAAGCGGTTCGTCTGCGCCGCGCGTGTCGGCATGCGTCGCCGCCACGACCCGCGCAGCTTCTTCGAAGCGGGCTTCCTTAAAAAAGGCCTCAATCGCATCGGCCGCCGTGCAAGACATGCTGCGGCGATGCTAGCAAGCGACTCTTAAGAGTCTATTACGAGCGGTTTATGCTTTCTCGCGGTGCGGCACTATTCCGGAGATGATCTGCTTGATCGACTCCTTCACGGCGCCAGCGGCGTTCGGATCGCCTTTGCGGATCGACTGGAAGAAGTGAATGGCCTGTTCGCGTGAGATATGGGGCGGCAAGGTGGCAACGTTGCCGTCGACCATCGCTTCGAAGACCACGGGCCGGTCGGCACTGAGCGCGCGATCCCACGCGGCGTCGACGTCCTCCGGTTGGTCGATGCGAATCCCCAAAAAACCCAGCGATTCGCCGAACCGGGCGTAGGCGAAGTCGGGCAGCGGCTGCGTCTCCATGTTGCGCGGCGAGCCGGAAAGGATTCGCTGCTCCCACGTGACCTGATTGAGATCGGCATTGTTGAGCACGAGGAAGATCAAGCGCGGGTCGCTCCACTTTTTCCAATGCTGGAAAACGGTGATGAGTTCGTTGATGCCGTTCATTTGCATCGCACCGTCGCCCGGAAGTGAGATGACGCAGCGATCGGGATAGGCGAACTTCGCGGCGATGGCATAAGGTACCGCCGAGCCCATCGTCGCGAGATTTCCCGAAAGCGACATTTTCATGCCGCGGCGCACCATCAGGTGGCGCGCCATCCAGTTGGTCGGCGTGCCTGCGTCGCCGGTGACGATTGCGCGATCCGGCAGACGCTGATTGAGCGAGTGGAAGAGCAGTTGCGGATTGATCGGCTCGGCGGCGATCTGCGCGCGATCCGCTTCAATCTTATACCACTCTGCCTTGTTCTTGGCGATGCTCTCGCGCCAGGACGTGTCGGTTTTGGGCTGCAGGTATGGCAGCAGCGCGCGCAGCGTGTCGCCGGCGTCGCCTTCCAGGTTGCAATCCACGGGGTAACGTAAACCCAAATAGCGAGGATCGATGTCGATCTGTACCGCCGGTACGGAGCCGTCCTTCGGCAGAAACTCGGAGTACGGGAAGTTCGTTCCGATCATGAGCAGCGCGTCGCACTGGTTCATGATGTCGGAGCTCGGCCGCGTCCCCAGAAGACCGATGGTGCCGGTCACCCAGGGCAGATCGTCGGGGAGCACGTCTTTTCCAAGCAGCGCTTTGGCGCAGCACGCTTGGAGCGCGTCGGCTACGTCGATAACGTCGTCGGCCGCTTTGCGCGCGCCGGCGCCGATCAGTATGGCGACCTTCGAAGCCCCGTTGAGAATCTCGGCGGCATCCTGTAGATCGACGGCGCGCGGGACGACTTCAGGCTTACTGTAGCCGACGCCGCTGTGCAGCGTATTGTGCTTGCGCGGCGGCTCGGTGTAGTCTTCCTCCTGCAGATCCTTCGGAAAGATAACGGTTGCCACGCCGCGCAATCCCATTGCAACGCGGAACGCGCGATCGACGATGTGGCGCGTCGCCATCGGGCTGGTAATGGTGGCGTTGTACTCGCTCACGTCTTTGAAGAGCGTTTGCAGGTCGACCTCTTGCTGGTACGATCCGCCCAGCGCCATCGTCGCTGCTTGACCCACGATAGCGACGACCGGCATGTGATCCATCTTCGCATCGTAGAGACCGTTGAGTAGGTGAATCGCGCCCGGTCCGGAGGTGGCCATACACACGCCGATCTCTCCGGTAAACTTCGCGTGCGCGCAGGCCATGAACGCCGCCATTTCCTCGTGACGCACTTGAATGAACTCGATCTTGTCCTCGAACTTTTCGAGCGCAGCCAGCAAACCGTTGATTCCGTCACCGGGGTAACCGTAAATCCGGCTGACCTTCCAATCGACCAAGCGCTGCAGCAAGAATGCACTGGTGTTCACGTGCTAACGTCCCTTTCTCAACTCACGTATTGCCCACGTCGCCGCCGTTGACGTGGAGAACCTCACCGGAAATGTACGATGCCTCGTTGGAAGCCAGGAAGAGGATCGCTGAGGCGACCTCATCGGGCTGACCGGGGCGCCCCATCGGCGTATCCTTACCGAACTCCGCGATACGCTTGTCGTCGTACGACGCGGGAATCAGCGGCGTCCAAATCGGCCCGGGGGCGACCGCGTTGACGCGAATGCCGCGCTTGACGACGGAACTGGAGAGCGAACGCGTAAACGCTACAATCGCGCCTTTGGTCGACGAATAGTCGAGCAGGTGCGGACTGCCGTGGAATGCCGTCGCGGAGGCGGTGTTGACGATCGCACTGCCTTCGCGCATGTGCGGCAACGCGGCTTTCGTCAGGAAAAAATGCGAGAAGATGTTCGTGCGAAACGTTCGCTCGAGCTGCGCTTCGTCAACGAGCGCGATATCCTCTTTAACGTGCTGCTCGCCGGCGTTATTGACCAGAACGTCGATACGTTGGAACTGCTGGTAAATCCGATCGATCGCCGATCGGCAAAACGCTTCGTCTCCGACGTCGCCGGCAATGCTGACGAACTCGCCGCCGTATTCCTTGACGCCGTGACCGGTCGTCTCCGCGTCGCCGTGCTCGTCCAGATAGAGAATCGCGACGTCGGCGCCCTCTTTGGCAGCACCGACGGCGACCGCTCGGCCGATGCCGCTATCGCCGCCGGAAACCACGAACACGCGGTCGATGAAGCGGTCGCTGCGCGGATGTTCTTCGCGATCGCTGCGCGGCTGCGGCGACATTGCCGATTGCAGGCCGGGCTGGCGAGCCTGCGTTTGGCTCGGAAGAATCGTGTTCTCCATTCCAGTCTTGTACCCGCGGGTTTCACGCGCAAAAGGCCGGGTAGGCTCGCAATAGGGAGGGCACGGAATGGCAGCAACCAAGAAATCCCGCAAGAAGTCGACGCGCCGCAAAGGCTCGACGCGAAAAAAGAGCTCCAGTCGCAAAAAGAGCTCCAGTCGCAAAAAGAGCTCCGGTCGCAAAAAGAGTTCGGGCCGAAAAAAGAGCTCCGGGCGTAAGAAGAAGAGCTCGAAGCGAAAGTACGGCGCCAAGGCCGGAAAGAAAGTCAAACGCGCCATGCACGAGATGAAACATGGGGAGTTGCGTTCGGGGCGTTCGGGCAAAAAAGTCAAGAGCCGTAAACAAGCGATCGCCATCGGTTTGAGCGAGGCGCGTCGCGAGGGCGGTAAGGTTCCGTCTCGCAAAAAGCCGAGATAGCGCAAAGGCGCGCCGATGCCCGGGCACCTTGAGGTCGATACGAAGGAGCTCCAGGAGGCTATTTCTGAGGCGCGCGAAGAGCGCCGCGAACTCCAACTCGAACGCAAGCGCGCGGGGTGGCTCGACTACGTTGGGCTGACCACTGCGCTGCTTGCGGTGTTTGCCGCGATAGCGGCGGTACAAGCGACGTCACTCGTTAACGAAGGGATGATTAGCCAAATTAAGGCCTCCGACACGTGGGCAGAGTTTCAAGCGTCGCGCGAAAAATATCATCTCTACGCGGTGGCCCTCGACGGAATGCTCGATACCCAAGGCGTTGTTTCCCCACGCGTGACGTCTCGCGCGAAGCAGTATCGCGCCAAGATTGCCGACGAAATAGGAAAACAACTCGAGCGTTCGGCCGCAGCGCGACGGCTCGAACGCGAATCCGCGGAGCAGCTTTACAAGCAGCACTATTTCGAATATTCGGTCGGGCTCATTCAGGTCGCAATTGCGCTGAGCGCGATTGCCGCCCTGTCGAAAGTCAAACCCGTGTGGTACGTCGGGTTGCTGGCCGGTGCCGGCGGCATCGCGCTCTTCGTCGAGGGATTCCTCGCCTAGAATTTATCCGGGGCGGATCTCACCGCAGGCGACCGGCGTCGGATCGCTGCTGCTGCGTTCGACGACGACCGCGTAGTGAGCGTCGGGCGCTTGACCCGAAACGCGTCCGTCGAGCGTGTTGAGCTGCACGCCCTGCAGCACGGTCGTCGACTTTCCGCCGGCAAGCGGCTGCAGCGTGTACGCGGGCCCAGGGCCGAGATTGTCGCAGGTGCCGGTTGCAATGCGCGCCTGCTGGCCGTCGGTGCTCCCGGCGAAGATGTGAACGAACACCTTCGTTCCGTCGGTCTGTTGCATCAAATCCACGGTGCCGCTCGCGCTGCTTCCGCTGACGGGGGACAGCTTGACGGTGTCGCCGTTGGGTCCGGCATTCGCGGCAAGGGGAGAAATTGTTCCGGCGGCAAGCGCCAGGATGGCAATCAACGTGCGTATCATGCCGACGTTTTTCCCAAAACCGCCGCGTCGGTCAGCGCCGGATACTCCTCTCGGTCGCCAGACGCCATGAGCTCGGCTGCCTGAGCGCGAACACGCGCAGGCGATGCAGGTAGAATCGTTTCCTATTGCTGCCGTCCGGCGAGCGTTTCCGGCCCTGTCGCTGCGCGACGGGGACGCAGCGCGCGTCTACCTGGACAACCCGGCCGGAACGCAGGTTCCCGCTTCGGTCGCCGATGCGATTGCCCGTTGCTTGCTGGAGACCAACGCCAATCTCGGCGGCTACTTCACAACGAGCGTCGCCGCCGGCGCAATCGTCGCCGACGGGTACCGCGCCGCGGCGGATCTCGTCGGAGCGGCTTCCGAGCGCGAAATCCTCGTCGGTCCCAGCATGACCGCGTTGACGTTTACGCTCTCGCGCAGTCTCGCGCACGCAATCGAGCCCGGCGACGAGATCGTCGTGACGAAGATGGACCACGACGGCAACATCGCGCCGTGGCTGGCGATCGCGCAGGAGCGTGGCGCGATCGTGCGTTGGGTGCCGTTCGACCGTTCGACGTGGCGCATCGAGCCCGCAGCGCTCGCGCAAACGTTATCGTCCAAGACCCGCATCGTTGCTTTGAATCACGCCAGCAACTTGACCGGTTCGATCAACGACGTGGCGGCGTTGTGTAAGCTGGTTCGAGAAGCGGGGGCGATCAGTTACGTCGACTCCGTGCAGTACGCGCCCCACGGATTCGTCGACGTGGCGGCGTTGGGCTGCGATTTCCTGGCCTGCTCGGCCTACAAGTTCTTCGGTCCCCACGTGGGAATCGTGTGGGGACGCGAGGAGCTGCTCCAACGGCTACACCCTTATAAGGTACGGCCGCAGGTCGACGAACTGCCCGCGAAGTTCGAGACCGGTACGCCGCAAATCGAGCTTTACTCCGGACTGACCGCGACCGTCGAATACCTCGCCTGGCTTGGAACGCAAAATGGCGCCGCGGGCGACCGGCGCAGCCGCATTCGCGCGGCCTTTGAGGCGAGTATCGCGTGGGAAGCACGGCTTGCGCGCCGGCTGATCGACGGACTGCAGCGTTACGACGGCGTCGCGGTCTGTGGTTTGACGGATCCGTCCGACGGGCGTTCTCGCGTGCCGACGGTTTCGTTTACGCACGACCGCGTCGCCTCGGCCGAGATCGCGAAAGCGCTCGCCCGCGTGAACGTGTTCGTATGGTCGGGGCACAACTTCGCGTTAGAGGTCGTGCGCAGTCTTGGCATCGCGGAGGATGACGGCGTCGTTCGCATCGGCGCCGCGCACTACAATACACTCGAAGAGATCGATACCGCGCTCGAAGCGCTCAAAGGAGCCATCGGATGATCCGTCGATTTGCTCAAACGCTTCTCTCCGTCGCAGTGCTTTGCGCGATTCCCTACGCCGCCGGCGCGGTCGAGACGATTCCCTTCACTTACGAAGACGGGTTGATCAAGCTCAACGCATCGATCGACGGAAGGCCGCCGACGCCAATGCTGCTCGACCTGGGGTCGGGCATCGACGTGCTTTCGGAACGGTTGGCGCCCTGGGTATCGCTGCAAGGAAAGTACGCCACCTTGCGCCTTACCGGCCAACGACTCGACCTGCCGATGGGGAAGATCGTCTCGCTGCAGCTCGGTGACGCTCGCATCGGCGATACGACCGTCGGCGTGTGGAACGGACTGTTCGCCGCGCGCGGCGTCGACGGACTGATCTCGGCCGAAGCGTTTCGCGATACCGACGCTACGGTCGACTTCGGCGCGCACCAAATCATCATCGAAGACGCGGTCTCGTTTCCGGAGCGCCGGCGAACGGCCACTCGCGTTCCGCTGGTCCTTCAAGACGATCTCGGCACGGCGTTAGCCGTCTTCGCGCGATTCGATTTCGGCAACGGACGCAGCGGCTTATGCCTGATCGACACCGCCCGCAAGGATATCGTTCTCGATAACGTCTTTAAAAAAGACGGCGTCCCTTCCATAGCACTCGAGGACGCACCTCAAACGAAGTTGACCCGGCCGCCGGTTAAGTACGATAATCTGATCTACGACTGTCTGGTGGGCAACGATTTTTGGCAAGGCCGCAGCTTTACGCTCGACGTCGTCAACCGAGCGCTCTGGGTGCAGCAACAGAATCAGTAGCTATTTCTTATTGCCCGACGCTACTTGGTCGGTGTCGTGCAGCACGCCTTGGATCGAGTCGAACCAGATGCGGGCGATGGCGTCGTACCCTTGGGGCCCGTCGACCGGATGGATACCGTCGGGGAAGTGTTCGGTATCCCGCGCAACGGCGTGGAGCAATCCGCTCGCGTAGGAGATCGCGTAGCCGCGCGCGGCGTATTGCCCGACCAAACCGGCGAGGCTGGGGTGCGAGCCCGTATCGCAGCTGCTGTGCCCGGTATCGAAGCGCTCCACGTAACAGGCATCGACCTTGGGGCTGTCGACGATCGCGCCGACGATCACGTGCGTCTTGGGCGCGGCAGAGTAAATATCGGTCAACAGCATGTCCATGCTGTGTACCATCTCGTCGACGGAGTACGTTCCATGCGTCGCTTCGTAGCGAAGGAAGTCGTTCGTTCCTACCATCAGCAGCACGATGTCGGGATGAGTCTCTGCGACGACGCCTTTGGCGAGGCCGCCGTACAGTTCACCCGGCGCACCGGGACTCGTACTGCGGATCACGTAGCCGGGCCATCCGTCGTGCCACGGATCGGTCATCTCCGGCGACATGTCGTCGCGCGAACCGACCAGAACGGCCTTGCGCGGCAGCTGTGCCAGCAAGCGTTCCAGCAGCGTCCGATAACCGCCCGTACCGGGATGTCCGCCGGCAACGATTCCGGCGGTAATGGAGTCGCCCAGCGGGAGCACGCGCAGCGGCGCTTGTGCCGTTTGTTGGGCTTGCAAGGGGATTGCTCCGAAGCCGAGCAGAGCAAAGGCGGTCGCGCAAAAGAAAGCGCGCCGCAATAATGACCGTAGCGAGAGAGTGTTCACCGGCGCCCTGACTTCGACGCCTGCAGGAGTGCACTCTGTTGCTACGCTGTAATGATTACATCAAGCCGTCTGCACGGATTGCTGCCGAGCGGGCGCGGGATGCCGGCGTCCGCCCATCAGCGGGCGTTCCACCGCATAGGTCACCAGCGCGGCAACCGCGAGCGCGCATAGCAGGGCGACGGGCAAGGGCAGCGAGACGTGCTGCGCGAGCGACAGAACCTCCAGGTGCCACAGATACAGATTGTACGAAATGATCGCAAGGAAACCCGTCACGGGATTGGCGATGACGCGCCGGATCGCCGGCAGCGAAAGCGTCGTCGCCGCGACGAGCACGAACAGGAGTGCGGCGATGCCGAGGCGCCAGTGCATCTGCCACAAGAAGAAATCGCCGTTGTCGTTCATCGCGCTCGAATGTGTGAATGCGATCATCCCGGCGATGCCGCAGGCGATTGCGGCCACGGCTCCGGCGGTTGCGATGGCCGGAAGTGCGACAGTTCGCGGACGCGTCTGCGCCCACGCGACCACGTACGCGGCCAGCATGCCCGCGGCAAAGAGATCGAGGAACGCGAAGACTTGATTGCTGATGAAAAACCCCGGGTCGGTGTGGGTGATTACGACGAAGCCGCGATACGCGGCGGAGAAGCCCGCGACGAGCAGCGCGCCGTAGAGCGGGCGGCGCATAAATAGGCCGCACAGAGCCGGGAAGATGAGGTAGAACTGCACCTCGACGCCGATCGTCCACAGCGGTCCGCTGATCGCTTGAAACTCGTGGGGCAGAAACGGGTGGACGAAGAGCAGGTGCGCCGCGTATGCGTACGCCGTTTGCTGGAGACCGTCGCGATGCGAATACGCGAGTGCGAAGACCGTTAGCGCAAGAAGATACGACGGAAGAATCTTGATCGCACGCCGGTATGCGTAGGAGCCCCACGACGGCGCAGCGTGGCCCGTGAACCGCGAGCGCGCGAACGGATAGAACATGCAAAAACCGCTCAACGCGAAGAAGAGCTCGACCCCCAGGAAGCCCCCCTGGGAAACGACGCCTGCACTGAAGCCGTAGACCAGCCACGAGTGATACGCAACGACCAGGGCGATAGCGATGCCCCGCAGGCCGTCGATTGCGTCGAGATGCCGCTCCATCGCCAGGTCTTTGCCCGAAAGCCGTTCGACCGACGCCGGTCGTCCGCGTGCTTGTTAGGGTTGCGATTTTAAGGGGTACGCTCGTTACCTGCCGGTCGGAGGGTAGCGTGCGGTCCAGGATTTCCGCGAGCGTTCTTGCGGCTCTTTGCTTAGCGATGTCGGGGTGCGGGGCGCAGCCGCCGGCCGCACTACCGTTGCCCAATGCGTCCGCACAGGTAGCTTTCGCGCGCGGCCCGGGGCGATACATCAAACATATCGTCATCGCCGTACAGGAAAACCGCAGTTTCGATAACGTCTTCGACGGTTTTCCGGGAGCCGATACGCTGCCCTACGGCTACATGTCGAACGGAACGAAGCAGACGCTTACGCCGATTCCTTTCGAAGTCCACGACATGGATCACGGGTTCGCCGCGGGCGTCATGGATTGGAATAATGGCAAGATGAACCAGTTCGACTTGAACGGGACGTCGGCCGGACATACCATCGGTGCGTTTGCGTATTCGCATCTCGAGCGCAGCGCGGTCAAACCGTATTGGGCGATTGCCAAGCGCTACGTTCTGGCCGATCGCATGTTTCCGACGATGTTCGGGCCGAGCTTTACCGCGCATTTGACGCTGGTTGCCGGCAATGCAGATTTGAATCCTAGCCAGTCCGAAGTCGACTTTCCTACGCAATCGCCGTGGGGATGCGACGCGCCGTCGAACACCACCACGGCGACGGTCAACACGCAGCGCGCGATCTCCTACGGCGGACCGAAGCCGTGCTTTACGCAGTTTCACACGATGGCCGACACGCTCGACGCAGCGGGCGTATCGTGGAAGTATTACGCGCCCGTCATCGGCGGCGGCGACTCGGGCGACCTCTGGTCGTCGTTCGATGCAATATCGTCCGTGCGCTACGGGGCCGATTGGTCGAAGGTCGTCTCGCCTCCGGGGCAGATTCTCGTCGACGCGGCGCGCGGCAACCTCGCAAACGTTTCGTGGGTCGTGCCCGACTTCGACTGGTCGGATCATCCGTATTCGGGGTCGCCGTACGGACCGTCGTGGATCGCTTCCCTCGTCAACACAATCGGCAAGTCGCCGGAATGGAGTTCGACGGCGATCGTTATCGTGTGGGACGACTGGGGCGGCTTTTACGACAATGTGCCGCCCCCTCAAAAGGACTTTCGCGGGCTCGGGATTCGCGTGGGTTGTCTCATCGTTTCGCCGTACGTGCGCCCGCACGTATCGCACACCGAGTACGAGTTCGGCAGCATCTTGAAGTTCGTCGAGGAAACGTTTGGGCTGCCCAAGCTGGGTCCGCAAAGCGGAGGCTATACCGATCGGCGAGCTAACAGCATCGCCGACAGTTTCGACTTTTCGATGCGGCCGCGTGCGTTCAAGAAGATTCCGGCGCCGTATCCGCCGTCGTTCTTCATTACCCGCAAACCGTCGCTGCGGGCCCCCGACGACGAATAACGAATAGCGTCGACATGATCGATTCTAAAACCGTAGCGACCTCGATCGCCGACGGGCTCAACGGCATCGCCAAAGCGACGCAGAGCGTTCTCGTGCAGAGTTCGACGCCGGAGATGGAACGGTGGAAAAGCGAGATGGGGGAGGCGTCAAAGCACGTGCTGATGGCGTTCGGCATCGACCCCGGCCAACTGGAAAAACCCGCCTTTCCTTGCGGAGGCGGTTGGTTCGTGGAGTGGGTGGACGGTCCGGGCGGAGGCTGGCGGGCGGTTCAGCGATAGGCGCGCTGTTCCGCGCGACTCTCTTTAGCGAAATCGACCGGGAGCACGCCGTGCAGCATCGTGTGATGCGGGCACCACTGCACCGCAAAGGCGTCGTCTTTCGTAACGGCAACGCAGCCGCACGGCAGCGTGAATCGCCGCTCTTCGTTTTCGATGGGTGACTTCAAAGCGTTCATCGTCACAGCCATTTCCAAGGGAAGCTGGTGAGGGACTGCTCTGATTTATTCCGTGGTGTAGGCGTACTTAAACCGGCTTTGCAGAATTCCAACGGTCGCTACCATTGAGGGGACGACGCTTGCTCCCGGTACGATATTGGCGAGCAGGTCGCGCAGTACGTCACCCGGTGACGTGGATTGCGGTGCGGCGCCGGCGCCGACGAGCGAGCGCGCTTGCTCGGCCGCCGCCGTATGGCACACGAGCACGATCAGCCCGCGCCGCTGCAACGCCTCGAGCGTCCCGTCCTGATACATCGAGGCGGGGTCGTTGGCATCGGCGTTCGGATCGTTCTTAGAGCGGGCATGAAAAAAGATGTTCGTGCTCACGACGTCGCCGCTGGGATCCTTGAAGCCGAAGGCTTCGCCCAGCTTGTACTTCGTCCACATCGCGTCGTTGTAAGCGAACGCGGTAGCGGTTCCGTGGAGGCAGGCGGCAATGCCGATGCGCTCCGCGGGAATGGCGTAGCCGAACTGATAGCCGTTAAAGGCGTGCTTCATCGCGCCTAACGCCGTCGGCACGTACCCGTTGACGTCCCACAACTGGCGCACGTCGAACGGACGATTGACGAGGCGCACGAAAGCCGGGTAATCGAACTCGGCTTTCGTCTCGACCATTTCCAGTGCCGAGGCGCTTTTGGCGCAGGCATCCGTTGCCAGCGCCGCAACGACGGCCGACGCGGCTATAAAGGCCTTTCGTTCCACTCGATCTCGGCTACATTTTGACCATGGGCATGGACGATGGGCCCACGCCATGTATTTGAAGGATCGTATTGGCCCTAGCGTAGTGATGCAGGCCGGCCGGGACCGAGACGAACGAACCGGCGGGTAATGCGACCATCTTGGCCGGATCCACTTGGTCGCCGATACCGACGAGCGGCGTACCGCCAATCAAAAGGATGTTTCGCATAGTGCACCTCCGAGAGGAGGGCAGTTTACGGCCGAATCCAGGGCCCCCTGCGTGTGGGCGACGGCGCGGGCGAAACGGCCGGCGAGGGTGCCGCAGAGGCCGCTCCGGACGATGACGGCGACGGCGACGGTGACGGGGACGGCGCCGGAGAAGCCGCTCGCCGCTGTGCGGCCCACGCCGGGTCGGGCCGGACCGGCACGCCGCGATGGAGCGCGTCGCGGCTCTCATTCGCGTAACGCGTCGTGGGGAATCGCGATTTCACGAAGGTGTACAGCGTGACGGCGTGACCGCGCGCGATGGCGCCGGGCATCTCCGCATAGACCTTCGCAAACATGTAGCCGGTCGAGGCGAGCCACGAATCGTTGGGATACTTACGCGCCCAATCGTCGAACGCATCCTCGGTCAGCAGCGCGAGATGCAGCGCATCTTCGGGAAGGATCTTGTGCGTCTCGTAGCGGTCGCGAATCGACACGACTTCGTACCGGATGCGCAGCGCGCTCATTTTGAGCTTGCCGAAATACTGATCGACGGGCGCGCTCGTCGCCGCGAGCAGCACCGTGGCGGAAAAGAGCGCCAGGATTCGCATCTATGCGCTTGTACCCATCTCCCCAAACCGAAACGCGCCGCGCGCGTTGGCTTTGGCGTCGTAGAGCGCTCGATCGGCCGCGGCCAACACCTCTTCGATGTTGAAACCGCAGTCGACCATCGCCGCGCCGGCGCTGATCGAACTGCGGATCGTCTCGCCGCGAACGATCGTCGGCGACGCCGCCTCATTGGCGATCGCGGAAAGGACGCGTTCGGTACCGGGCCGGTCGATCGGCGAGTGGAGGAAGACGGCAAACTCGTCGCCGCCCAGCCGTGCGACCGCGTCGGTACTGCGCACCGACGCTTCGATGATCCGCGCGACGTTCACCAGGAGATCGTCGCCGGCAAGGTGCCCGTACGTATCGTTGATGCCTTTGAAATCGTCGAGATCGAAAAGACAGACCACGCCGCCGCTGCCGGATTCAGACGCTCGTTGCAGCACGCCCATGAACGCGCGACGGTTCAGCAAGCCGGTCAAGTGATCGTGCATTGCGGTATGTTCGTGTTCGGCGGCGGTATGCTCGGCGACTTGCTTTGCCGCATGCTCGTAGATGAGTCGCATGGTGAGAAACGCGACGAGGACCGCAGCGACGACGCCGATAAGTCCCGGTACGAGCGCGATCAAGCGCTGACGCCCGTATTCGTCGATCCGCAGCGCGATCATCGTTCGGAAAACGGGCGTCTCTTCGTGCCAGAGCGCGTAGAGCGATGCCACCAGTGAATCGAGCGCGCGTACCGTCGCGGTGCGTTCGCGGGGCGACGTTTCGGTGACGAGCCGATCGAGACGGTCGCTCGCGATTGCAGCGTCCGCCTGCGCGCGGCGAAGCGACGACGACAAACCCGCGACGTCGCGCAGGGTGCTGTCGCGGGCGAGCGCATCGGAAACGTCTTGCGTGTTGTCGGCCATGGCCTGCTCGGCGCGCGTCTGACTTTTGACCAGCGCGACGCGCTCGGCGATGGTCATCATCGGACCTCGGGCCGTACATAACATCCGTCGCGCGCGCTGCAAGCCGTCGAGCGCGTTGGGAATGCGATAGGCGAGCGAGTCGCTCAAATCGATGCCTGCAATCGCGGGATCGAAGGTCAGTCCGGTCTGATCCGACAGCGACATCGTCGAGTCGTACAGCGACGAAAACAGATGATCGAGCGCGGGATCCGTCGGTCCGGTCGCGCGCAACGCGCGCCATGCGCGCCGCGGACCTGGGTCTTCTATAAAAGAGAGATCCTGTTCGGTGCGCGCGTTTGCGGCGGACACCATCGCTGCCGGGACGCCCGGACACCGCACGGCTTGGGCCCACGTCGAGGCATCGGCGAAGAACGTTTGGAGACGCTCGAGCTGTCCGAGCCCTTCGCGCTCCTCTTGCGCTTTAGCGATTTGCCGTTCGATGCCGACGGTGAAGTAGACCGTTATTGAAACGATCGGGAGAACCAGCACCGCGACCAGCAACGCGACGAGCCACGGCGCGCGTGAGCCCGAGTTGGCCATGTTAGAGCGGAGGTTCCCTGCGGCCGGGACGTCTCCCGCGAAGGCCGAATGGCGCGATATGGTTTCTTTACCGGAACACGTCGTACTGTTATCGTTCGAAGGCCCCGATCCGTACTCGATGGTCGGAGGCCTCGGGACGCGCGTCGCCGAGTTGAGCGCGGCGCTGGCGGATGCGGGGATCGATACGACGCTGGTCTTTGTCGGCGATCCTGCCAAACCGCCGGCGGAGCGCGTCGGGCCGCACCTCGAGTATCGGCGGTGGTGTCAGTGGATTTCGGAGTATCATCCCGGGAACGTTTACGACGGCGAGCACGGCAAGAGCGACGATTTCAAGGTGAGCGTGCCGCCGTTCGTGGTGGAATCGATCGTGCGTCCGGCGGCAGAGCGCGGCGAACGCGTGCTCGTCATCGCCGAAGATTGGCAAACGGCGCCGGCGGCGATCGAGCTCGATCGCATGCTGCGCGTCGCAGGACTGCGCAATAGCGCGATCCTGCAGTGGAACGCCAATAATACGTACGGCTTCGACGCAATGAACTGGGGCGCGCTGACGAATGCGGCTACCGTGACGACGGTGAGTCGTTACATGAAGTTCGAGCTGCGGGCGCGCGGAATCGATTCGCTGGTGATTCCCAACGGCATTCCCGAACGGCTTATCGGCGGACCGCCGCAAGACCTCATACAAGCCGCCGGCGAGGCGCTCGCGGCGCGGCCGCTCTTCGTGAAAGTCGGGCGCTACGACGAAGACAAACGGTGGATGCAGGCGCTCGAAGCGTTCGCGCTCGTTCGGCAGCGGCATCCGCGAGCGACGCTCGTCGTGCGCGGCGGACGAGAGCCGTACGGCGAAACGATTTTTGCGCGCGCGCGCGCGCTCGGGCTCGATATCGAAGACGCGCGCGCGGAGTCCCGCGAGCCGCAAGCGCTGTTGGAAAAACTTGCCGCGTCGACCGCACCGATCGTCAACATCCGCAGTTACGTTCCCGAAGAGCTGCTGTTCGCGCTGTATCATATCGCCGACGCGGTGCTGGCCAACAGCGGAAAGGAGCCGTTTGGTTTGGTCGGACTCGAAGTCATGGCGGCCGGAGGGTTAGCCGTGACGGGCTCGACCGGTGAAGACTACGCGCAGCAGTTCGAGAACGCGATCGTTTGCGATACCGGCGACGGCCGAGAACTGGCGGCGTATCTGGACGTTATCCTGGGCGACGCCGTGCTCGCACGCTCGATTCGCATCGCCGGCGAAGCCACTGCCGAGCATTTCACATGGCCGATCGTCCTCGACGTCTTAGCCCGTAAACTCGAGTTTTAGCGAGTTGCATAGCGGGCGGCTTCCCGCGTTGTCATCCTGAGCCCTTCGACTCGCTTCGCTCGCTCAGGATAAACGAAGTCGAAGGGCAGGCGCATCGCAGGACTAGTTATCGCACGGGTCAATTCTCTTTCCGTGGCTAACGCAACTCGCTCGATCCTCGCCCGCATCGCCATCGGTGGAGTCACTGCGCTTCTGCTCTCGAGGGCCGTGGGCGCCGCCACTGACCAAACACAGCCTGTGAACAAGATCGAGACTCCCCTCGGTTGTGTGGAAACGATCGTCACGCGGTCCGCTGCGCCGACGGGGAGCTCAATGGCCGAGGGCGGCCACATGGAGTTTCGCGACGCTATCGCGCCGGGGATTCGCGAACTGTATGTTGCCCCCGGCGATCACCCCGTCGCAGGTTGGCACGAGCGCGTGCGTGTGTGCCTTCTCGGTGTGCCGAAGAAACACGATGGCTGCGATCCAGCCAAGGATGGTCGTGGACGTGAGTTCTTGGTTTACGTTTATACCAGCGATCCCGATCGTCAAAGCGATAACGCTGCGGTCTACACGAACGCCGAGCACTGGTGCGGCGGGGCTTGAGCAGCCCTCCGTCGCGAGGTCGGCAACGGTGATCTCCAGCCGCCCGGACAGGCGTTTAGGGCTCAGGATGACAAAGCTGGAGCGTCTAGCCGCGGGCGAGTTCTTCGATTCTCGTTGCGATCTCGTCGACGTATTTGTGCGCTTCGTCGTCGGAGCGGCCTTCGGCGTAAACGTTGAAGAGCGGATCCGACGCGTCGGGAATCACGAGCACCCAGCCGCCTTCGCGACCCACGCGAATGCCGTCGGTGAGATCGACGTTTTCACCGTCGGTTTCGTCGAGCAGCCGGCGCATGATTTGCCCTTTGCGTTCCCACGGGCAGTGATCGCGCCGCGTGGCGAGATGCCATTCGGGCAGCTCGTCGACGATCTCCGATAACGGATGCCCGGCGCTCGCGATGAGCTCCATGATCTTGGCGCTGCCGTACAGCGAATCGAAGACGGGTTGAAACTCGGGAAAGATCAGCTCGTAGTTGGCGCCGGCGGCAAACGACAGTGAGTCGCCCGCACTGGCGGCCAGCGCCATCAGCGAGCGGCGATCGGTGCGCGTGCGGATGACTGACGCGCCGTACGCTTCGGCAACCGTCTCGATCGCCGTGGGCGCCATCACGGGGACGGCGATCCGCGCTTCGGCGACGCTGCTCGCGACGAGAACCGTCAGCAGCGCCAGCAGCCGGCTTCCTTCTATAATGCGGCCGCGGTCGTCGACGAGCGCGAGCGCCTCGCCGTGCTGGTCGAGCAGAATGCCGAGCGTCGCTCCCAAGGACGTCGTGACGTTACTGAGCTGGTCGAGGTGCTTGCGCCGGTTCTGTCCGAACGTCAACACCTTCGCGTTGTCGAAGAACGCGTTGAGCGCGACCATCTCGATCCCGAGATTGCTCAGGATGCGCGGCAGGATCAGCGACGCGTTCCCGTAGGCGTAGTCGATGACGACGCGCAGATTGGTGGCGGTTATCGCTTGAGGCTTGAGCGCGTCCAAGAAACCGCTCGTATACGCTTCGATAATGCGTTCGGGAAAACTCAACGTCCCGACCGACGCCATCGGCGTTCGGCGGAAATCTTCGCGGAAGAAAATGTTCTCGACCTTGCGCTCGGTGTTCTTGTCGATGTTGACGCCGTGCGAGTCGAAAAACTCGATCAAGAACTGATCGGGATCGTGTGGCGAGATACCGGTATGCACGCCCGCGTCGCCCGAGGTGCGCACGGCATAGCGCGAGACCGGCGTCGGATTCTCGCGCAGATCCTGCACGTTGACCCCGACCGAGAGCAATCCGGCGATGATACAGCGGTTGGTCAAGCGCGACGCCGGATGCGCGTCGCGGCTGGTCATGACGTTTTGTCCGGGACGCAATACCGATCCCAGCGCTTGTCCGAGCTTGAGCGCGAACTCCGGCGTCACTTCGATGTTGGCCAGACCCGAAACGCCGTCGGCGGCGAAGAGCGATCCCGGCCACTTGATGCCGTAGATGAGCGACATCGACACGATCGAACCGGCCGCGACCGATTTGTCGGGCCAAAGCTTGATGTTCGACGGTACCGTCGCGCCGCTTCCGAGCGTGCTGCCGCGGCCGATGACCGCGCCCTCCATCACCGTCACGCGATCTTTGACGATGACGCGGTCGGCGAGCGTGCAGCCGGTCAGCGACGCGTTTTCGCCGACGTAAACGTCTTCCCAAGCGATCGCGCGATGCAGGCGCGCGTTTTCCGCGACGATCGACGAGGCTCCGACCGACGTCAGCTCTTCGACGACCGCGCCAGGCTCGACCGTCACGTTGCGTCCAATGCAAACGGGTCCTTGAATGTGGGCGTCCGCGGAGATGCGAGCGTTTTCACCAACCCATACGCCCGGCCGAATCTCCGTTCCGGGAATCTCAACCCGAACCGCACCTGAAAGCGCGTCGTAGTTGGCTTGCACGTACTGCTGCAGATTGCCGATATCGCTCCAGTAGCCGCTCGTAACGTGACCGTACAGCGGTTTGCCGTCGCGCAGCAAGGACGGAAAGATGTCGCGCGAGAAATCGTAGTTATTGCCGGTCTCCATGTACTCGAAGACCTCGGGCTCGAGCACGTAAATGCCGGTATTGATCGTGTCGGAGAAGACTTCGCCCCACGACGGCTTCTCCAAGAAGCGCGTGATGCGGCCGTGCTCGTCGGTGACGACGACGCCGAACTCGAGCGGGTTGGCGACGCGCTGCAGCGCAATGGTCGCAGCCGCACCGCGCTTGACGTGATACTCGACGAGCTCGGTGAGATCGATGTCGGTAAGCGCGTCGCCCGAAATGATGAGGAAGCGATGCTTGCCCAGCAGCGGTTCGGCGAGCTTGACGGCGCCCGCGGTTCCCAGCGGTGTATCCTCGACGACGTACGACATCGCGATCCCCATCTCGGAACCGTCGCCGAAATAGTTTTCGATTTCGTCGGCGAGGTAGTGCAGGGTCGAGACGACTTCGGTGATGCCGTGCCGGCGTAGCAAATCGACGATATGATGCATCACCGGCTTGTTGGCGACCGGCGCGAGCGGCTTAGGTCTGCTCGAGGTCAGCGGCCGAAGGCGCGAACCCTCGCCACCCGCCATAACTACTGCTTTCACGTTTTAAGGCACTCCGGCCTAGCCGGAGCCTGTCCTGAGCGTAGTCGAAGGGCGCCCCCCAGCTGCGCTGGGGCCCCCGGGCCATGGGGGGCATTCAACTTGATTGGCATGCGAAAGTCTCCCCTAGGGCCCCCCTAATTGACGGATTGCTTCTACATACCTGGGTCGTTGAAACCAGGCGCACCTGGGTCGTTGAAACGCTGCGCGCTTGGGTTGTTGAAAAGTGACCCGATTTTTTTCAGGAGATTCGTTCGTTCTAGTTCTTCAAGGGTGGCGATATGCTTGCGGCGCCAGTTGGGATGCTGGTCGGTCGTGCCCGGAACGTTGATCGCATCGACCTGGCCCATCACGTCCTCGATCGCGACGACGGCCAGCCGCGACGGCGTCTTGGAGAGGAAGCGATAGACGGCCGGCATCAGCAGATCGTAGACCGCGAGCGTAGGCCCGGTCTCCGCGTCGGCGCGCAGCCGCCGGGCGGTTTCGGCGTCGGCGCAGCCGTTCTGCTCGAGCGCTTCGACGAGCATGAAGCGCGCGTGGCGCCGCTCGTCGGTCGCGTTGCGCGCGCTGGTCTCGTCGGGAAACAGCCCAATGCGCGCGCGCAGCGCGAGATCGTCACCGGTCCACCAGCCGGCCAGCGGCGGCAGATCGTGCGTGCCGATGCTCGCGGCCGCGAGCTCGGGGTACGACGAAGGCGGCGCAAACCGGCCCGTGTGATAATCGCGCTCGAAATACACCAATCGCGACGAGAGGATGCCAGTCTCTTGCATGCGCTCGCGAAAGCCGTCGGGGACGGTGCCGAGATCTTCGCCCACGACAGTGCAGCGATTGAGCGTGCTTTCGAGCGCGACGACGGCGAGCATCTCGTCGAACCGGTAGTTGACGTACGCTCCGTCGCGCGGAGCACGGCCGAGCGGTATCCAAAACGCTCGCCGCAACGCCATGACGTGATCGATCCGAAGAATCGTGGCGTGGCGCATGTTCGCGCGCAGCAGCCGCGCCAGCGGCGCGTATCCCTGTGCCCGCAGCGCGTGCGGCGACAGCGGCGGCAAGCCCCAGTTTTGCCCAAGGGCGTTGAGCGCGTCGGGCGGTGCGCCGAGCGATACGCTTTCCAAAATCGTTTCGCGGTCGCCCCAAACGTCGGCGCTGTTGCGGTCGACGCCGACGGCGAGGTCGCGATAGAAGCCGACACCCGACGACGCGGCGCTCGCGGCCGCGGCGCGCAGCTGTTCGTCGGCGATCCACTGCAGGTAAAGGTAGAAATCCACCCGATCGCGGCGTGCTCGGACAAACGCTCGGGCGCCGGAACTCGTGGGATCCTGGTACGACCCCGGCCACTGCAGCCAGCCGAAGCTGTTTGCGTCGAGCGCGCGAAAATGCTCGGTGAGCGCTTCGTAGAGTGCGAGCCGTTCGAGCGGTTCGCCGCCGCCCCGCACGAACGCGCGAAAGGCAGCCGCGCGGGCGTCGCCCGGGCGCTCCAAGTGCCGGCGCCGAAACGATGTGAAGCAGATTTCGAACGCCATGCGCTTCGCCCGCGCCGCGCCGCCATAGTCGACCATCGCTCCGTCGCGAAGCGGCGCGTAGTCGCCGGCTTGACCCGACTCGGCAAAATCCGCAACGGCCGCAACGTCCACGTAGAGCGAGTTAAGCCAGGAGCGGCTCGACGGCGAGTACGGACTGCACGCCAGCGGTTCGTTGGGATGGAGTTCGTGCAGGGGATTGAGCGCGATCGCGCGCGCGCCCGCATCGCCGGCGAGTCGCGCCAACGAAGCAAGATCGGTGAAGTCGCCGACGCCCCAGTTGCGCTCCGAGCGCAGGCCATAGAGCTGCGTTGCCAGTGCCCAAATGCGTCCGTCGCGCATCTCGGTGGGCAAATAACAGTGCGACGGCGCCACGATCACGGTGCGTTGGCCGTCGCGATGGTATCCCAGCGGAAGATCGGTTTGCGATTGGTCCAGGAAGACGCAAGGGGGATTGCGTTCTTGTGCTTCGAGTTCGTCGACGGCGGCGGCGACGGAAGCGTTCGACGATACATCGAAGCCCATCGCGACCAACAACGACCGTTTGGTGTCGTCGTCGACTCCTGTAACCTTTCCGAAGTAGTCGGCGAAGCTCGATTGGATGCCCGCGAGCTCGGCGAGACGCTCGAACGCCGCGCTCACGCGGTCAAAGCGCCGTCGCCGACGAGCACCACCAACGAGCGGCCGATCATCGGGAGCGTTTCGGCAGGCGCGAACGTCTTACGGCGAGGCGGTATCTCCGCGACGGCTGTGTCGACGAGTGCCGTCCAGCGGGCGATGCCGGGCGTCGACGGCAACACGAACTCCGTCGGGTCCACATGGCCGTTGATGAGAATGAGGAAGGTGTCGTCGAGCTCGGGATAGCCGTGCAGGCTAATGAACCGGTCGCCGGGATCGCCGCCGAGCATTGCGCCGAAGCAGCGACGGCCGGAGTCTTCCCAGTCGCTCTGGGTCATTTCGCGGCCTTCCGGCGAGAACCAGGTGATGTCTTTGAGCGGCAGATCGGTGGCGACGCCGCGGAAGAAGCGCGGCCGCCGCAAGACCGGATGCGAGCGGCGAATCGCGATGAGGTGGCGGACGAAGGGAACGAGCTCGTCGTCGTGCCAATCGATCCAGCTCAAGTCGTTGTCTTGGCAGTACGCGTTATTGTTGCCGTTCTGCGTGTGCGACATTTCGTCGCCCGCCAGCATCATCGGCAGACCTTGCGAGAGCAGAAGCGTTGCAAAGAAGTTTCGCTTCTGCCGTTTGCGCATCTGCAGAACCGCGTGATCGGCGGTGGCTCCTTCGGCGCCGCAGTTCCAGCTCAAATTCTCATCGGTGCCGTCGCGGTTGTCCTCGAGGTTTGCCAGGTTGTGCTTGCCGTCGTACGACACGAGGTCCGCGAGCGTGAATCCGTCGTGCGCGGTAACGAAGTTGACGCTCGCGCGCGGCCGCCGTCCGCGACGATCGAAGATGTCGCTCGAGCCGGTCAGCCGCGTCGCGAGGTCCGGAACCGAGCCGTCGCCGCGCCAGAACCGGCGCACGCCGTCGCGGAACCGGTCGTTCCACTCCGACCATCCGGCTGGAAAATCGCCGACGTGATAACCGTCGGGGCCGAGATCCCACGGTTCGGCAATGAGCTTGACGCGCGAAAGCACCGGATCTTGCTCGAGCGAGGCCAAAAAGTTGCTGTTAGGCGAGAAGTGACCGTCGCGTCGGGCGAGCGTGGTCGCCAAGTCGAAACGAAAACCGTCGACGTGCATTTCGTTGACCCAGTAGCGCAGCGAATCGGTCACCATCTTCAGAACCCGCGGATGGTCGAGGTTGAGCGAGTTTCCGCAGCCGGTATAGTCGACGTAGTAGCGTTCGTCGTGAGGCGCGAGCCGGTAGTACGATTTGTTGTCGATGCCGCGGAAACTCAACGTGGGGCCGAGCTCGTTACCTTCGCCCGTATGGTTGAACACGACGTCGAGAATGATCTCGATGCCGGCGTCGTGCATGCGGGAAACCATGGTCTTGAACTCTCCCAAGTCCGGGCGCGAGAGATAGCGCGGAACCGGCGCGAAAAACGAGATCGGACTGTAGCCCCAATAGTTGTGAAGCCCTTTTTCGACGAGGTGCCGCTCGTCAACGTAGTTGTGGACGGGCAGCAGCTCGATCGCGGTGACGCCGAGGCGGCTGAGGTATTCAATGACCGCGGGCGACGCTAAGCCCGCGAAGGTGCCGCGCATGCCGGGGGGCACGGCGGGATGCTTCATCGTGTAGCCGCGCACGTGCATCTCGTAAACGATCAAGTCGTGCCAGCGCGTGTGCAGCAGCCGGTCGCTGCCCCACGTGAATGCGGTGTCGACGACGACACATTTTGGCATGCCTGCCGCATTGTCGCGACGGTCGAACGAAAGATCCGCGCGCGACGATCCCACACGATACCCAAAGTTCGCGTCGCTCCACACGATGCCGCCGGTGATCATCGCGGCGTACGGATCGAGCAGCAGCTTGTGATGGTTGAAGCGGTGGCCGTTTTGCGGATCGTACGGGCCGTAGACGCGATAGCCGTACAGCAGGCCGGGCCGCGCGTCGGGCAGGTAGCCGTGCCAGACCGAATCGGTGTACTCCGGAAGCGCGATCCGTTCGACTTCGCGGCGTCCGCGCTGATCGAATAGCGAGAGCTCCACGCGTTCGGCGTGTTCGGAGAAGAGCGCGAAGTTTACGCCGGCGCCGTTCCACGTCGCGCCGAGCGGATAGGGCCGCCCGGGCAGAACCGCGGCGCGCTTACGATTCAACACGAACGAAAATCACCGTTGCCAACGGCGGCAACGTAACGCCGATCGAATGCGCGCGCCCGTGCGCCGGAATCGCTTCGCTGTCCACGGTGCCCTGATTGCCCACGTTGCTGCCGCCGTAATGTTCCGAGTCGGTATTGAGCGCTTCGGCGTACCGGCCCGCTTCGGGCACGCCGATGCGGTACCCGTAGTGAACCACGGGGGTTGCGTTGAGCAACGCTACGACGGCCGGCGTTTCCGGGTCGCGTCCGAGCCGAGCGAACGCGAGTACGCTGTGGGCGGCGTCTTGAAAGTCGATCCATTCGAAACCGCGCGGCTCCGCGTCGAGCTCGTAGAGGGCGGGGGAACTGCGATACAGCCGGTTGCAGTCGCGCACGAGCCGTTGCATGCCCGCGTGCAGCGGGTCGTCCAACAGGTGCCACTCGAGCTGCGCGTCGTGATTCCATTCGCGCACCGATGCAAACTCGTCGCCCATGAAGAGCAGCTTCTTGCCGGGGTGCGCGTACATGAAGGCCAGCAGCATGCGGAGGTTGGCGAAGCGCTGCCAGCGATCGCCCGGCATCTTTTCCAGCAACGAGCGTTTGCCGTGCACGACCTCGTCGTGCGAGAACGGAAGCACGTAGTTCTCGCTGTACGCATAGACGAGCGAAAAGGTGAGATCGCTCTGATGGTAGCGCCGATAGATCGGATCGTAGCCGAAGTAACGCAGCGTGTCGTGCATCCATCCCATGTTCCATTTGTATCCGAAGCCCAAGCCGCCTTCGTCGACCGGACGGGAGACCAGCGGCCAGGACGTCGACTCCTCCGCGATCGCCGTCGCGTCCGGCGTTACCGTCGCCAGGGTGGCGTTGAGATTTTTCAGGAAGGCGATGGCTTCGATGTTTTCGTTGCCGCCGTGCTCGTTGGGGATCCACTCGCCTTCGCGCCGGCTGTAGTCGAGGTACAGCATCGACGCCACCGCATCGACCCGCAGACCGTCGACGTGGAACTCTTCGAGCCAGTACAGGGCGCTCGCCACCAAGAAGTTCGCGACCTCCCGCCGTCCGTGATTGTAGATGAGCGTGTTCCAGTCGGGATGAAAGCCTTTGCGCGGATCGTCGTGCTCGTACAAGTGCGTGCCGTCGAAGAACGCCAGCCCGTACTCGTCGTTGGGAAAATGTCCCGGCACCCAGTCGAGCAGCACCCCGATGTCGAGTTCGTGCGCGCGCTCGACGAAGTACCGGAAGTCCTCGGGCAAGCCGTAGCGGCTGGTCGATGCGAACATTCCGGTCGGCTGGTATCCCCACGACCCGTCGAAGGGGTGTTCCGTAATCGGCAAGAGTTCGACGTGCGTGAACCCCATGTCGGCGACGTACGGAAGCAGTTGATGCGCCAGATCGCGATACGTGAGGAACTCGCCGTTGGGACGGCGCCGCCAGGAGCCCAGATGCACTTCGTACGTCGACATGGGCGCGTCGCGGCGTTGTCGAGCGCCGCGCGACGCCATCCACGCGCCGTCTTGCCACGGCGGCGCGTGCATCGCGTGAACGATGGACGCGTTCTGCGGCCGCAGCTGCGCATAGCGCGCGAGCGGATCGGCTTTGAGCGGCAAGAGGCCGCCGCCGGCGCGTTCGAGCTCGTACTTATAGCAGGCGCCTTCCCAGACGCCCGGGATGAAGATCTCCCAAACGCCGCACTCGACGCGTTTGCGCATTGGATGACGGCGTCCATCCCAATCGTTGAAATCGCCCACCACGCTGACGCGCAGCGCGTTGGGAGCCCACAACGCGAACGCGACGCCGTCGACGCCGTCGACGGTCCGCCGGTGCGATCCTAGCGCGCGCCACAACTGGCGATGCGTTCCTTCGCCGATGAGGTGAGCGTCGACGTCGCCGAGGATCGTGCCGAAGCGGTAAGGGTCCTCGAGCGTCGTCTTCGAGTCGCCGGACGCAATTTCGAAGGTATAGTCGAACGGCTTCGTGTTGCCAAAGCGCACTTCGAAGAGGCCGTCGTCGTCGACGCGCTGCATGGCAAATCGTTTGTCGCCACCGCGTTTGACCACGAAGGCGCGCTCGGCTTGCGGCAGCGAAGCGCGAATGACGAGCGTTCGCCCCTCGATGTGCGCTCCTAAAAACGAAAAGGGATCGGTCCAGTATCGTTCGAGAATCACGAAATGCGAATATCCTCTTTGCAGATGTCCTCGATGTCGAACCAGGCGCGCAGGAGCTCCCCGACCGACCACGCTTGGGCGATGGCCCCGCGCGGGCGGAACGGTGCGCCGCCGTCGGCAATTTCCGAAACGCTGCCCAAACCGTAGTCGACGAGCCGATCCGCCAGCGGCACGAGAAACGAGCGTGCGAGCGCGGCATCGCGGTACGCGCGCGCGTGTGCGCAGGCGAAGGCGCCGAGCAGCCACGGCCACGCCGTTCCTTGATGGTACGCGGCGTCGCGTTCGGCCTGCGGTCCGCCGTAGCTCGGCGTAAATCTCGGATCGTTCGGACCGAGCGTGCGCACGCCGCTCGACGTGACGAGTTGCGAAGAGCACACGTCGACGACCGCGCGATAACGATCGGCGCGCAGGATCGGATGCGCGAGCGCGATGGCGAACAGCTGATTCGGCCGCAGCGTTGGGTCGTTTCCATCCGGTCCGTCGATCACGTCGTAGCAGCAAGACCGTTCGGCGTTCCAAAAGCGCTCGAATCCGTCGCGGGTCGCAGCGGCAAGCGACGCGTACTCGCTCCCGTTCCTCGAAACTTTCGGTGCGAGCTCGGCGACGCGCATGAGCGCGTTATGCCACAAAGCTGCGATCTCGACTGGCTTCCCGGCGCGAGGCGTGATGACGCGATCGCCGACCTTTGCGTCCATCCACGTGAGTTGCAGCCCGGGGGCGCTTGCGACGATGAGGCCGTCGGTATCCATGTGAATGCCGTAACGCGTGCCGTCGCGATACGAGCAAACGATGTGTTCGAGGGTGGGAAACAGCGCGCCCAATGTCGCCGCATCGTTCGTGGCGACGGCGTATCGCGCGACGGCCTCGACGTACCATAGCGCCGCGTCGACCGTATTGTACTCGGGCGTCGCCCCGCTTTCGGGAAAACAGTTCGGCAGCATACCGCCGTTAACGAATCGTCCGAACTCTAGGAGAAGTTTCTTCGCGATCTCCGGGCGCCCGGTTACCAGCGACAATCCCGTGAGCGAAATCGCCGTGTCGCGACCCCAATCGGCGAACCAATGATATCCGGCGATCACGCTGAGTCCGGTGTCGTCGCCGACGATCGGGCGCCTCACCACGAACTGATCGGCAGCGAGCACGCATTGTCGCGCCCACTGCGGAGCGGCGGCGGCGCGCGGCGTACCGTCCCACGCGCCGAGGACTTGAGCGTCGCGCGATTGCCGGCGCTGCAGCGCTCCGGGCGCAGCGGACGCGGAGTGCGCGCTTGCCGTTATCGTGAGTTCGTCGCCCACGTCGAGCGTCGCAGCGATCGTACCGATCGCGAGGTTGTCGTCGCGATCGTCTAAGCCGCGCTCGGTCTCAGCGGCGAGAACGTAATCGCGATACCAAACGTTTTCGATGGTAAGGTTGCCGCGGTCCGACCACACCCAAAACGGAACGGCACCGTCGTAGGCCTGCACCACGACGCCGTCGCCGTCGCGCTCGATCGCGACGTCCCAATCGCCCGCGTGCGTGTTGCCGTGAAACCCGCGATAGTTTCCGAAGACGCGCAGCGCGAGCGCGATTGGCGCACCGGCGCGAAGCACGCGGTAGCGAACGTAGGCGGTGTTCTCGCCGTACTCCATCCAGACGCGTTTTTCGATCAACGCGTCGGCGAGCGCAAAGTGCCATACCGGCATCGTGCCGTCGAGCGTAAATCGTTCGATATTCACATAGCCGGCCGGCGAAATGAGGTCGCCGCTCCAGCGATTGGCGAACAGATCGTAGCTCGCGTCGCGATAGCGCGCCGTTTCGTCGATCTTCGTGACGAGCAGCGTGCGCTCCACCGGAGGTTTGAGCGCGGCCACGAGCAGTCCGTGGTAGCGCCGCGTCAAGATTCCGGCGACGGTACCCGACGCGTAGCCGCCGAGGCCGTTGGTCACCAGCCATTCGCGGCGCTCGCCGGACGCGAGATCGTCGCAGATTGCGCGCCCGAACGCGATGCCGTTCACGGGAGCGTTTATCCCTGCGGCCGTGTGTCGAGCGGGTGCTTTCCTTGATACTCCGCGCACTGCAGGATGAGCTTGGCGACGGTCGCCGTCCATCCGGTTTGATGGCTCGCGCCGAGCCCGGCGCCGTTGTCGCCATGGAAATACTCGTAGAACGGAATCAGATCGCGCCAGAGCGGATCGTTTTGAAACGTTTGGTTTCCGCCGAACACCGCGCGGCGCCCGGAGGCGTCGCGGGAGAAGATCCCAATGAGCCGTTCCGAGAGGTCGGTCGCCACTTCCCACAAGGTCGCGTAGCTGCCCGAGCCGGCGGGCATCTCTACCTTGAAGTCGTCCCCGTAGTAGAAGTGCAGTTTCTGCAGTGCTTCGATCAGCAAGAAGTTCGGCGAAAACCACACCGGACCGCGCCAGTTCGAGTTGCCGCCGAACGTGCCCGTGCGCGACTCGGCCGGCTCGTAGTCGATCGAGTACTGATGGCCGGCGATGTCGAGCGTGTAGGGGTGCTCGAGATGAACGCGCGACAGCGAGCGTATTCCGTAGGGGCTGAGAAACTCGCCGGGATCGAGCATGCGGCGCAGGAGCCGCAGCATCTTATCGCCGTCGACCAGCGCGAGCAGGTACCGCTCGCCGATGCCGGCTTGCTGCATGTAGGCGATCGTCTCGACGAGATCGGGACGGTTTGCGACGAACCAGCGGACGCGCTTGGCAAAATCGGGAAGCGTTCCGAGCGTTTTCGGATCGGCGACGGCGCACGCCACCAGCGGAAGCAAACCGACCAGCGAGCGAACGCGCAGCGGAATCGCGCTGCTTCCGTCGTGAAGCGAGTCGTAGTAGAAGCCGTCGCCCTCGTCCCAGAGGCCGTCGTCCGGATGATTCATCGCCTTTGCGATGTAGAGAAAGTGTGCGAAGAACTTCGACGCGATGTCCTCATATGCCGGACTATCGGTGGCGAGTTCGAGTGCGATCTGCAGCATGTTCGCCGAGAAGATCGCCATCCACGCGGTGCCGTCGGACTGCTCGAGCGTGATGCCGGCCGGCAGGGTCATGTTCCGATCGAAGACGCCGATGTTGTCGAGTCCGAGAAAACCGCCTTCGAAGATGTTATTTCCGCCGGCGTCTTTGCGATTGACCCACCACGTAAACGCGAGCAGCAGCTTCTGGAAGACGCGCTCGAGGAAAAGGCGGTCCTGACGGCCGGTGCGTTTGGCTTCGATTTGATAGACGCGCATTGCCGCCCACGCCATCACCGGCGGATTGACGTCGCCGAAGGCCCACTCGTAGGCGGGAATCTGTCCGTTGGGATGCATGTACCATTCGCGGGTCAGCAGCGTGAGCTGTTTTTTGGCGTAGTCCGGATCCACCAGCGCTAAAACCACGCAGTGAAACGACGCGTCCCAGGCGGCGAACCACGGATACTCCCACGTGTCGGGCATCGAAAGCACGTCGGCGGCGTGGAAGAATTCCCAGTCGGCGTTGCGGCCGTGTTTGCGCTCCGGCGGCGGCGGAGGCATGGCTGGATCGCCGTCGAGCCACTCCTGCACGACGTAGTAATAGAATTGCTTGCTCCACAGCATTCCGGCCAGCGCTTGGCGCGCGATAGCGCGCTCGTCGTCGTCGAGCGGGCCGTCGAACGCGTCGCCGTAAAACTCGTCGGCTTCGATGCGCCGCTTTTCGACGACGTCGTCGAATCCCGCGAACGGATCGCCCGGAGGATCGCCTTTGGCCAGTCGCAGGCGAATCGAAAAGGTCTCGCCGGGGCCGAGCTCGCGCACGACGTGCGCCGATGCCTTGGTTCCCGTGCGCTGCGGATTGACGGCACCGGCGTTGGAGTTGACGACGTACTCGTTGATGCCGTCCTTCACGTACGGACTGACGTTCGGGGCGCCGAAGATCCGCTGGTAGTTCGTTTCGTTTTCGGTGAAGAGCAGATCGGCGGCGCCGTCGAGGAACAGATGAAACTCGCCGAGCGTAGCGTGCTCGGCGGCGATCGCGCGCACATCGCTCGCGCCGTTGGGGGTGACGTCGCGCAGCGATGGTTTATGCGACCCGCTGCGCCACGACCAGGTGTTGCGAAACCACAGCGTCGGCAGGAGATGGAGCGTCGCCGAGGCGGCGCCGCGATTGGTCGCGGTGATGCGAACCAACATGTCCTCGGGCGAGGCCTTGGCGTATTCGACGTCAACGTCGAAGAAACGGTTACCGTTGAAGATGCCGGTATCGATCAGCTCGAACTCGGGATCGTTTTTTGTGCGGCGCGCGTTTTCCTCGACGAGCCGTTGATACGGGTACGCGTCGTGCGGATAGCGGTAGAGCATCTTCATGTACGCGTGCGACGGCACGTTGTCGCGGTAGAAGTAGTACTCCTTAACGTCCTCGCCGTGATTGCCTTGGCTATTGGTCAGCCCAAACAGGCGCTCTTTGAGAATCGGATCGTTCCCGTTCCACAGCGTGAGCGCAAAACAGAGCAGCTGATGAAGATCGCTGATGCCGGCGATACCGTCTTCCCCCCACCGGTACGCTCGCGAACGCGCGTGGTCGTGCGGGAAGTAGTCCCATGCCGTGCCGTACGGGCTATAGTCCTCGCGGACGGTTCCCCATTGGCGCTCGCTGACGTAGGGTCCCCACCAGCTCCAGTGCTCGGTCTTCTCGCGGCGCTTCTCGAGGCGCTCCCGCTCGGCGTTCACGTTCTTAAGATGGGGAGTTAAGGCTTCCGAATCCTCCGGAGTGATATGGAGGTCGCGGAGCTGGCCGCCAGCCCAGCGCTGTGGAGCGTCGAGCGCATCGCATCGAACGGCGCCTTGAAGAATAAACTGAGGGCCAGGTTTTCACGCTGCCACCCTGGTGGCACTCGGCTATCGTAGGATTGTAACGTGAAGCGAATCGAACGCGTGCGTCTCTACCCTACGCCGAGACAGATCGAGCGCCTCACGTTTGCACTTGACGTAACTCGCGAACTCTACAACGCCGCGCTGCAAGAACGTCGCGACGCCTACCGGCGCAACAAGACGCGAGTCACCGGTAAACAGCAGTACGCTGAACTGACCGGTCTGCGCGACGAAGATGCACGCGTGTCTGCGGTATATCGCGAGTGTGAGGATGCGGTTTTACATCGGCTCGATCTCGCATTTGCGGCGTTCTTCCGAAGGGTCAGACTTGGGGAAACGCCTGGTTATCCTCGGTTTAAGGCTCGCGAACGCTGGACGCAGCTCGAGTTTTCCCACGGCGATCGCGCGCTGAAGTTCGACGACCAGCAGTGCCGTGTACGCGTACCAGGAATCGGCTGGGCTAAACTGCGCAGAGGCCGCCGGATTCCGGCGACGTATGGGCGAGCTTGGATCGTGCGCCGCTGCGACCGCTGGTACGCGGCTTTCGAGTGCGAGCGCGAGGTCAAGGAGCTGGACCCGACCGGCAGGATTGTCGGCGTGGATCGAGGGATCGCGGTGCTCGCTGCGCTCGATGACGGCACGCGCATCGCCAATCGAGCTCCGGGCGATCGCAACGCCGCCAAGGTGGCAGCGATGCGACGTAAACTCGAGGGCCTCACACAGCGTGACGCTCGTGGACATGTGCTCAACCGGCGCGATTCTAGGCGGATAGCGGCGGCTCTGCGGTTGGCGCGAACGAAGGGAGCCGAAGCCAACGCGCGCCGGGACCACGCGCACAAGGTCGCGCGCCAGATCGTTATCGCCGCTGACGTCATCGGACTCGAGGCGCTCAACGTAGGGTACCTGACCCGCAGCGCGAGGGGAACGGTGCAAGCGCCGGGACGCAACGTGCGCGCGAAAGCCGGCTTGAACCGCGGATTTTGGATGCAGGATTTGGTCTGCTTCGGCAGATGATCGTGGCGAAGGCGGAAGAGGCCGCGCGTACGGTGGTCGAGGTAGACGCACGATATTCGTCGCAGACATGCTCGCGTTGCAGGCATGTAGCGGCGGAGAGCCGGCGAGGGAGGCGGTTTTGCTGTGTGCGGTGCGGTCATCGCGCGCACGCAGACAACGAAGCCGCGCGCGAGATTCGCCGGCGGGTCGAGTTGCGACTCTCACGGGAGCCGAATGCCGGTGTGGAACCGGTCAGGTTGCACGGCGCAGCCTAAGGCTCTCACAACAAACGGTCGATTACGGAGGAACATGAACCGTACGGGTGCCTTCTTCGTTCTCAGCGCTTTGGCCGCGTTGGCGGCGTGCGGCCAACAGATGCCGGCGGGACCGGATCTCACGCCTGCAATCTTTCGCGCACCCGGCGTCGTCGACGCGACGAAGACGGCGCACGCGCCGTGCACGATCTCAAAGCCGCTCCACTCACCCGTAAAAGGAACGCCGCCGATCGTCGTCGCGTTCGGGGAGCTGCGCATGACCTCCGCAAAAGTGCGGTACGCGTTTCCCGGCGTCGAGTTCGCGTATCACGGCGGGAAGTACGTTTTTGCCGCCACATCCGGCAAAGCGACGTACGTCGCGAACGTCACCGGCCTCGGACAAGCGATCGTGATCCAAACGCAGAGCGGCGTCGAGACGCTCTATGCGGGTTTCGGTCACCCGGTGAAGTCGTTCCTCAAAACGCCGCACCGTCGCGTCAAGGCGGGGCAAGTCATTGCAATCGCCGGCTCGCAGCCGGTGCTCTTCGAGTACGCACTCGCGGGCAACGTGCTCGACGCCGGAACGCAAACCAATCCGTGCGGTTCGGGCAACGACTCGGCAAGCGGGACGATGTCGGTCATGCCGCTCGACGTCGCGGTATACGCACGCTTCCATACGCTCTCGGTCGACGGAACGCCGCTCCCGACGGTGACGTATCCGTCGCCGTCGTATCCGGCCGGATCGCCCGACGTCGCGACGCCGGCGAATCTCTCGGTCGCCAACGTTCTCGCCGCGCACGTCGGGGTACCGACGGTGTACGAGCATAGCGACGTCTTCAGCAGCTATTACGTCGTCTTGTGCGGCAACGTGGTGTTCGCGACCGGACCGGCACGTTATCACGAGTTCGCATATCCAAATCCAACGGCGTTGCCCGTGCTGCCGCTGGTCACGCCGTCGCTGCCGCCGCTGGTCTTTTTCCGCGATGCGGGCGAGCTCGGCAAAACCCTGACCGCGCCCCTGCCTCCACCGTACAACCGCGCGTGTCCGGCGCCGCCGCCGGCCAACTTCTATACGTTTATGTCGCCGGTGTTCAACCAAGTGGGACAGACGAAATACGTCTATTACAACGCCAACACGCCGGCACCGGGCAGCACGAGCACGCCCCTCGCGGGCGACACGGTAACGTTCTCGGTGAGCGATACCGGCGTGGTCACGATAACGCCGATGAGTCCGTCGCCGCTGCCGGTGTTTCCAACGCCGCCGCCGGTGTGGCCGCCGCCGTCGCCGCACGCCGACATGCGGGCGGCCAAGGTCGGGACCGCCACGATCACCGTGACGGACTCGTCGTGCACCTGCACTGACGCGCCGATCGCGGTCACGGTCAATCCGACGCCGACACCGGCAGAGATACCGACCCCGATACCGAATTAAGAGGTCTCGCCGATGGAGACCACCCAGATCGAACGTCTTGCGCTCGACGGCGCCGAGTTGGAGTTCGTACGGATTCCGGCCCGGCGCCGCGGCATACCGTCGCTCGTCTTTCTTCACGAGGGTCTCGGTTCGGTCGGGCTGTGGCGCGATTTTCCCGATTCGATCGCGGCTCGTACCGGCGCCGAGACGATCGTCTATTCGCGTCGCGGCAACGGCTTTTCGACCACGATCGAGGCTCCCCGCGGACCGTCGTACATGCACGACGAGGCGCTCGCCGTTCTTCCGCGGCTTCTCGATCGATTGGAGATCCGCGAGACGCTGCTCTTCGGGCATAGCGACGGCGCGTCGATAGCCGTTATCTTCGCCGCCGAGCATGCGTCGCGCGTTCGCGCGCTGGTGCTCGAGGCGCCGCATCTGTTCGTCGAGCCGATTTCCGTCGCGAGCATCGCCGCAATCCGTACGCAGTACGAAACGACGTCGCTGCGCGAGCGCATGAGCCGCTATCACGCCGACGTCGACAAGACGTTCTACGGCTGGAACGACATCTGGCTGGCCCCCGCGTTTGCCGATTGGAATGTCGAAGAGTTTGCGAGCCGCGTGCGCGTGCCGGTGCTCGCGCTGCAAGGCGTGGACGACGAATACGGTACGCCGGCGCAGATCGACGCGCTGGCCGCGCGCGCTAGCGGCCCGGTCGATCGCATCTTGCTGGCGAACTGCGGGCACGCCCCGCACCGCGACCGCCGCGCGTACGTGGAAGCGGCTGCCGCGAACTGGATCGGCGAGCGGCTGGAGGCATCTCGATGAACCCAGCCGTCTTTGCCGCATTTGCCGGATTTTTCGTTGCGTTGTCGCTTGCCGGTGCGATATCCGCGCAGCTGAACCGCAGCCGCGCAAGCGCCGCCTACGCCGTGCTCGCGGCGGTGGCCGCCGCAAACGCGTGTGATGGTCTCTTTCAATCGGCGTTCGTGCTGTCGGCGACGCTCGTCTCGCTGTACGCCGTCGCCATCGCAGCCTTTGCGCTGGGGCTCCTGCGCACGCCGCGTTACGACCGTACGGTCAGCTGGATCCTGGCGGGCGTCGTGCTGATCAATCTGCCGCTCGTCTTCGTTGGAGGTGTCCCCCACGAAGTTGCCTTCGATGCACTCCTCGCAATGCTCGTCGTCGTGGGAGCTCGCGCCTTGTCCTACGAAGGGCCGATTGCAATCCTCTATCTCATCGCGCTGGCGGGGCCCGTCTTCAACGCAATCGTGACCGCTCCACCGGCATTTCTCGGCGGCATCGCGTGGGAAGCCGCGTTTTTCGCGTATGCGGTAGCGTTGCGCAGTCGCGGGATTCAAATGGAGCGCGATCGCTTTGAACGGCTGGCGTATCTCGACCCCTTGACCGGCGTTTCGAACCGGCGAACGTTCGACGAAACGCTGGTGCGGATGTGGAACGTCGCCCGGCGCGCAAAGGTGCCGATCGCCGTCGCAATGGTCGACATCGATCACTTCAAACGGCTCAACGACACGCGCGGGCATCAGGTCGGCGACGAATGCTTGCGCCGCGTCGCGGCGCTCTGCTCGTCGGCACTGCGGCGCGCGGGAGATTGCTTTGCACGCTACGGCGGCGAAGAGTTCGCGGCGATCCTCGTCAACATCGATCTCGATCACGCGGTCACGCTGGCCGAACATATGCGCAAGGTCGTCGAGCGCGACGGCGGGATCACCATTAGCGTCGGCATCGCTTCGCGCGTTCCGGCGCCCGGCGACGACCCGCTAGCGCTGATCGCCGATGCCGACGATGCGCTCTATCGCGCCAAGCACGAAGGGCGCAATCGCGTGCGGGTAGCGGTGCCGCCGACGGCGTCGCCGCTCACGGTCACGTAGGATTACATCTGTGGCCGGTCTTGGCAGCGTTCCACCGCCGGATCGTCGCTGGGAAAGACCGTGAAGATCAATCCGCGCGGAACCACGATGTTTTTTCCGTGGTGAAAATAGTTGAAGCCGGCGATCGCCAAACCAACGCCGGGGATGGGAATCGCACCCAGGTAACCGGGCACCGCTTCACTTGCGCCCGCTTTCTGTAAAGAGTCTGAATTATGGTTGAGCACGACGCCGACGTGGCGTCCGTTCGGCAAGACCAGATAGCGTGGTTCCAGGACGAGGACTCCGGGACGGTTCTGCCGGCCCGCCGGCGAGGCGACAGCCACGATTCCGTAACCCAACGTACGTGCGGGAATGACGACCTTCGCGCCGCTGGTCACCGCGTTGACCGTTTCGAAACGGAAGAAATCGCCGGGCCGTGCTTCGGACGAATCCACGCCTTCGAGCATTTCCACTGCGACCACGGTGCACGGGTTGAGGGGCGGTGCGGTTGGCGGTGCCGGCGTGACCCCGAGCGCGAGAACGCACAGCAGTATTGCACCCAGCGGGGATCGCGGCTTCATCGACGTGACCGCCTTGGCGCGGACAGGCGGCCTTCCCTTGTCGGTTGAAGGGTAGTTCCGGAGACCTAGAGGGACACAGTGGCCGACGGAACTTCCACCGATGCCGCCGTTTTGCAGCCGAACTTAGCGCTCGTTCTAGAGCGTATTACCGACGGCTTCTTTGCGCTGGATGCCGACTGGCGCATCGCGTACATGAACTCCGAAGCGCGCCGTTTGCTCCACGTCGAGAGCGATCCGATCGGTCGCGTGTGGCTCGATGCGTTCCCCAAAGCCCGCGGGCGCCTTTTCGAACGCGAATACAGCCGCGCGATGCGCGAGCAAACGCCGGTGCAGTTCGTCGAGTATTCGGCAACCGCCGAATGCTGGTTCGAGGTGAAAGCCTACCCGTCGCCCGACGGCCTGTCCGTATATTTTCGCGACGTCAGCTCGCGTATCGAAGCGCAGCGCGAGGTCGAGCGCAACGCGCGGCGTCAGCGCGCCATCATCGACTTCGGGCGCTCGGTGTTGGGCGGCCTTACCTTCGAGGAGCTCCTGGCCGACGCCATCGATTTACTGCGCGACGTTCTCGAAGCGCCGATCGTCGAAATTTATACCTACGATCGCCTGCGCGGACGGCTGATTGCCGCGGGCGTGGTCGGCTGGAATCCCGGTTCGGCCTTGGATCCGTTCTCGCCCGAAATAGAGCATCTCGAGCACGCGTTGCGTACCGGCGAACCGTTCGTCTCGGGGGACTTGCGCGTCGATCCGCGCGCTCGTTCGATGACCGAGTTGCTCGCCAACGGGGTGCGCTCGTGCATCTGCGTGCTGGTCGGGACGCCCGCGCTTCCCAAAGGCATGATCGTCGTGTATACGACGGTTCCGCGAACCTTCGCGGTCGGCGACGTGCGGTTCGTCGAGTCACTCGCCCAGACGATCGCCGAATCGTCGGCGTCGATAGAATCGAATCGCCGCATGCGCCAGGTCGTCGAGACGGTGCGCGACGGCTTCGTCGCGCTCGATCGCGACCTGCGCATCACCTACGCCAACGAGCGCTTCGCGCGCTTCTGGGGTTCGACGCCGGACGATATGACGGGACAGTCGATCGCCGAGCTTACCGATCCGCTGGGCGAAACCGGCAACCGCGTTTACCGCGCGCTGCTGGAAACGCTGCAGGGGCAGCAGCATCATACGGTCGAGAGCCCATGGCGCGACCGCTGGCACGAGTTGCGGATGTACCCGTTCAGCGACGGGGTCGCCGCTTACGTACGCGACATCACGCGCCGCAAGACCGAAGAAAAGCGCATCCGGGATCTCAACGCCGAATTGGAAGCTCGCGTCGCCGAGCGTACCAAACAGTTAGAGTTGGCCAACAAGGAACTTGAATCGTTTTCCTATTCGGTCTCACACGATCTGCGCGCACCCCTGCGCGCGATCGACGGCTTCAGCCAAGCACTGGTGGAAGATTACGGCGAGCAGCTCGACGAGCGCGCGCAGAACTATCTCGATCGGGTTCGCAAGGCGGCCCAGCGGATGGCCAGCCTCATCGACGCGCTGCTCCAGCTTGCGAAAGTCGCACGCGCGTCGATCACGTATTCGCCGGTCGACCTGACCGCCATTGCCGAATCGTTCGCCGAGGAGCTGCGCGATCGCGAGCCGGAGCGCGACGTGCAGTATGCGATCGAACCGGGGCTGTCGGTGTCGGGGGAGCCGAATCTCCTGCGTGCCGTTTTGGAAAACCTCATGGGCAACGCGTGGAAGTTCACGCGCAAGGCCGAGCGGCCGCGCATCGTGGTGGGCCGGACGGAGGAAGGCGAGTTCTTTATCCGGGATAACGGTGCGGGATTCGATATGGCCTATGGCAATAAACTGTTTGGCGCCTTCCAGCGCTTGCACGCCAACGAGGAGTTCGAGGGAACCGGAATCGGCCTCGCCACGGTGGCGCGCATCATCCACCGCCACGGCGGGTCGATTCGCGCGGAAGGCGAGATCGGCAAGGGAGCCGCGTTTTACTTCTCACTACCGGGAGTGATATGAAGCCGTACATTTTGCTCGTCGAAGATAACGAAGACGATATCGAGCTGACGCAGCGTGCGTTTAACAAAAACCACATCATCAACGAAGTGGTCGTGTTGCGCGACGGCGCGGAAGCGTGCGAATTTCTCTTCGGCGATCGTGCTGGACGCTCGCTGCCGCAAGTCATTCTGTTGGATCTCAAGCTGCCCAAAGTTTCGGGCTTGGAAGTGCTCGAGAAGATCCGCGGCAACGCCGACACGCATCTGATTCCGACGGTCATTCTCACGTCCAGCAAACAAGAGGAAGATCTGCTGGAGGGCTATCGGCTGGGCGTCAACAGCTACGTGCGCAAGCCGGTCGACTTCAATGAGTTCGTGGAAGCCGTACGGCAAGTCGGCCTTTATTGGCTGGTGCTCAACGAGGCGCCGCCGCAGGGGATTACGATCTGAGCGGCGGTTCGCGGCTGAGGGTGCTTTGCGTCGACGATTCTCCCGACGACGCCGAGCTCAACGTGCTCGCGCTTACGCGGCACGGCTTCGACAGCGATACCAAGCGCGTCGACAAGCGTGAAGACGCGCAAGGCGTCTTGCTCGACGAGCAGTGGGACTTGATCCTGTGCGACTATTCGATGCCGTCGTTCTCGGCGATCGCGATGCTGGAGCTGATCAAAGAACTCAACGTGGACATTCCCTGCCTGATTGTCTCCGGAGCGGTCGGCGAAGAGGCGGCGGTCGAAACGATCCGGCTTGGCGCCTACGACTACATCTTCAAGAACAATCTCAAACGGCTGGGACCGGCCGCCGAACGCGCGCTGCGCGATTCGGAGCTGCGCCGCGCGCGGGCGCTGATGGAAGTGCAGCTGCGCGAACGCGAGACGCGCTTGCGACTGCTGTTCGAACAACTCCCGGCCCTAGTGATCTCGTGCGATACCAGCCTTACCGTGACCTCGGTGGAAGGAGCGCAGCTCCAGTCGGTGCCCGACGCGCCCGAGACGTTGATCGGAACGCACGTCGCCAGCTCGGCGCTGCTGGCGGACGAATCGCGTTTCCCGATCCGTCACGCGCATTTGCAGGCGCTCCAAGGCGGTGCGGCCGAGTACGAAATGATTTGGGGCGGCAAGACGTTCCGCGCGCACGTCGAGCCGCTGCGCGACATCGACGGGCGTATCGTGGGGACGATCGCGGTTGCGTTCGACATCACCGAACGCAAGATCGCCGAACAGCGTTTGGCGTACTTCGCCCAGTACGATCCGCTGACTGACCTTCCTAACCGCGCGCTGCTCGAAGACCGGTTGACGCAGGCAATGGGTATGGCGCGCCGCCATTCGGGCATCCTGGCGCTCGTGACGACCGACATCGATCATTTCAAAGAGGTCAACGATCTCTACGGAACCAGCAACGGTGACGAGGTGTTGCGTCTCATGGCCAGCCGCATGCGCCGAATGGTCGACGGCGGTGCGACGGTATCGCGCGTCGGCGACGACGAGTTCGCGATTCTTTTGGTCGACGTCCAGAACGGCGGCGACGCCAACACGTTCGTCGAGCGGCTGCACGGATCGTTCGAATCGCCGTTCATCATCGGCGATAACGAGATTTACCTCACCGCGAGCAGCGGCATCAGTCTCTATCCCGACGACGGTCACGACACGTACACGCTGGTGCGCTCGTCCGAAGCCGCCATGCTGGCGGCCAAACAAGCCGGCGGAAAAGGCTGGCGTTCGTTCGTGCCGACGATGATCGCGTCGTCGTCGGAGCGCTTGGCGCTCAAGCGCGATTTGCGGGTCGCCCCGTCATCGGGACAGCTCGTGCTGCACTATCAGCCGATCTTCCGTTCGCAGGACCTCGTCTTTGCCGGATTCGAGGCGCTCGTGCGCTGGCAGCACCCCACGTTGGGATTGCTGGGCCCCGATCACTTCATCGGTTTGGCCGAGGAAACCGGCGCGATCGACGAACTGGGCGCCTGGGTCTTGCGCGACGTCTGCCGGCAGCTCGGCGAATGGGATGCGCGAGGCATTAACGTGCCGCGGGTCTGCGTCAATATCTCGGCGCGACAGTTCGAGCGTCCGGGCTTGAGAGAGACGATCGCTTCGGCGCTGCGCGATAGCTCCGTGGCGCCGACGCGGATCGAGCTCGAGCTGACGGAATCGTCGATCATGCGCGACATTACGAGCGGCATCGCGCTGCTCAACGAATTTAAAGCGCTGGGCGTACGTCTGTCCGTCGACGACTTCGGGACCGGCTATACGAGCCTGAGCTATCTGCGGCGTTTCCCCATCGACACGCTGAAGATCGATCAGAGTTTTCTGCGCGATATGTTACCCGGTTCGCAAGACGAAGCGATCGTCAAAGCGATCGTGACGCTGTCGGAGAATCTCGGCCTGACGTCGATTGCCGAGGGCATCGAGTCGCGCCTGACGCTCGAACACATTCGCGCGATCGGCGCGCACGAGGTCCAGGGGTATTTCCTGGGCGAGCCGGTTGCGGTCGACGAGGCCATCATCCACGTCAGCGAAGTGCACGCCTCGCGCCACGTGAAAACGCTAACGTCTTAGGACGAAGGCTCTCGTAGTATCCGAGCTGCAGCCTGAGCGGCATCTTTCACGAGGACTTGCGAATCGGTCTTCTGCACGTGTTCCAGCGTTTCGACCGCGGAACGGTCACCGAGGAGCCCGAGGGCTCGGGCTGACGCAATGCGCATTCCGCTGATCGGATCGTTTTGCACCAACTGCAGTAACGTGGGCAACGCCTCCGCCGGATTGTCTGAGGACTTTGCCACCTGGGCGAGGGCGATTGCAGCTGCGGCGCGTTCTTGGTCTTGGATGCCGTAGCGGGTTCGGTCGCGCAGTAACGGCAGCGCGCGCACGTCGCCGTACTCCGCTAGCCCGCGGATCGCCCCAACGGCGATCGCTTGCCACAACGAATCACGGTCGAGCGCCGAAACAAGCAGATCGTAGGCGCCGCCGGCGTGCAGCGATCCGATCGCGGTGAGGGCCGCGGCAGCGACAGTGGGATCGTTGTCGTTGGTCAATGCACGGAGCGCCGTCAGCGTCGCGGGCGTAGCGGCAGTACCTAGCTGCGGAGCGGCTCGTTCGGCGGCTAGACGCACGCGGACATCGGGATCGTCAAACGCGTGCGCGACGGCGTCATCATCCCTAAATGTGGCGGCGACCGACACGGCATCCGCACGGAGGCCGTAAAACGCGTCGTTAGCCGCGGCGAGATGGACTGCGGTCTCGGCTTCCTCGCGATCGCGAGGCGTACTTTTGGCGGCGAAGGCAGCAAGTTGATTCAGGGCGCGTTCGCGATCGCCGACGTGTTTAGCGTGCCGGAGCTGATAGACGAGTTCGGGGATCGGCTTTTTAAACGACAGTTCACACAACACGTTGTCGTTCGGGTCGAACAACACCATATGGGGACGCGACGTCACGCCGGCGAGGGTAACGATCTGATGATTCGTGCTCGCAATGAAGGACCGTGCGATGATGCGACCGTCAACGTGTGCTTCGACGACGACTGGTACGCGATAGGGCTTCCCGCCAATGTTTTGCTGGCTGACATCGAGAGTGAGCGAACGCGTTAAAGGCTCGTACCGGTCGGTGACGACAAAGTGAGGATAGTCGCTTCGGTAGAACCACTGCGTTTGGAACCAAGTGAGATCGGTGTGTAGGCTCCTATCGATCGAATCAAAAAACTGGTGCGTGTCGGCGTTGCGGTAAGTGTATTCGCGCAGATAGTTGCGCAAAGCGCCGAAAAACCTCCGATCGCCAAACATGACGCGCAGCATATGTAGGATTTCCGCGGGACGCTCGTGACCGCTGGCGTCGAACAGATCAAGTGGATCGGCGTAATAATAGTCGACGATAGGGCGCAGATACTGCCGTGTCTCCTCGAAATACTGCTGCTGGGCTTTATAGCGCGCGTATTCGAAGGCTGCCTCGCCGTAGCGATGCTGGGTCCATAGCTCGTCGTAGTAGGTAGCGAAGCCCTCGTTGATCCACGCATTTGACCAATCGGCCATCGTAACGTCGTCGCCCCACCAATTTTGAGCCAGCTCGTGTGAAACGACGAAATCACAGGAACTCTCGACGTCTGCTACTGCGGGATGTAAAGCAAGCGCGGTTATCAGCGCTGCCGATTCGTCCTCCATTCCGCCAAAATCGTATCGTTCGGCCGTGGTCTGATCGTACTTTGCGAAGGGATAATCGATGCCGATCAGGTGGTTGTAAAAGGCAACCATGTTTTTGGTCGAGCCGAAGCATAGGGCGTTTAAGTCCGCGTAGGGCGGCTGGACGAACGAATCGACGTCGAAGCGGCCGAGCGCGGTGTGATGCTTTATGAGCGGCCCGGCAGCGAAAGCGATAAGGTACGTCGATTTGGGCTGTGGCGATCGCCAGTTCCAAGTCTCGCTGCTTGCCGTCGTACGGTGCGCTTTCAGGTAACCGTTAGCGACCACTGTCCAGCCGCGCGGGACCGTGACGGTAAGCTCGCTCGGCGTCTTTTGGTTTGGTTCGTCCCATGTGGGAAACCAGCGCCGGTTGTCGGTCGGCTCGCCTTGTGTCCAAATCTCCGGCGTTATCTTCGGGTAGCCGCTATCGGGCAGTATGAAGAAGAGTCCGCGCTGCGGTCTGGCACGGTAGACGAACTCAATGACCATGGGCGTCCCGGCAGCCACGGGGTGCGCAACGTTTACGGTTACGCGTTGTTCGGTGCCATCGACCGTAATTGCCGCTACGTTCCCGTTTACCGTCACGCGCTCGTATTCAATGCCGGCCGAGTCGAAAGGAAGGCTACGCAAAGCGGTGTATTTCGGGCGCAGGACGACGATCTCGTCGCCATAAATGGTGCGCCTCGCGATATCGAAGTGTAGCCGAATTCGTGTATCGTCGAAGCGATAGGGCGCATACACGGTGCGATGATAGGCGGCTTCGCCGTTTCCGAGTGCCCGCACCGTACCGAGGAGCAGTATTGAAGACACTAAGGCAAGTGTCACACGAGTCATATACAGGTCAGGCGTGCGGTATTAAGTGCAGTTCCGCGGCGCTGTAATCGAGGTCGACGTCAAACTGCTGCAAGAACGCGGCACCGAGGTGGCCGAAGGCGGTGCCGACGAGCGTCTGTGTCGTTCCGATCGTTTGCGGGCCGGTGGTATAGGTGCCGACCGTAACTTGCGGAATGCTGCCGAGCATTTCGACCGACGAGGCACCGATGCCGCGCACCGTGCGTTGAGCCGTGATCGTAAAGAGCGACGGGTGCTTGGAGTAAAAATCGTACGCGAGATTGATATTCGACTCGTCACCCGTGTCGACGAGCAAACGCGTGTCGACGTTGCCGAGCCGCACTTTGACCACCGGCACGAAGTTTTCGAAGGAAATAGGCACCGTGATCGGCGCGGAAGCGGGTACGGCGCCGAAGCGGATCGTGCGCGCATTTCCGTCGATCTGCACGTTCGTGGCGGCGAGCACGTCGGTCCCGATGACCACGTCGTAGCCGTAGGTGTGGATGTCGTTGAGCACGAGGTAGTACCCTTCGGGAAAGCTCGCATTTCCAATCGCCAGCGGCCCCGCTCGAACGACTTGCGTCGAGTAATCGCCGAGGCCGCGCACGGTGTGCTCGCCGACCACCGGCGCGTCCAATCGCGCCGCGAGTTCGGTGCTCATCGAAATGCCCGAGTTTCCGGTGTCGAGCAGGCAGCGGATCGCCACGCCGCCGACGGTGCACGGAAAGACGGGTGTGACGTGCGAGGGATCGAGCGGCACCGCCTGCGGCGCCCCCGAAAACATCGGCACCATGCCGTGCGGCGCGCGAAACGGCGACGTTACGGGCGTGCGGTCGTCGTAGCGCTCGAGCGTCGTGCCGTTGTGCATCACTTCGAAGGGAAGCGTATAGCCGTTGACGCGGCGGTAATCGCGGTATTCGAACGTGTCCTCGCCGTTGACGTCGCGCGCGTATCGAATCAGGTGAGTCTGCGGATCGACGTAGACCCGTAGAGGTATCGCCTGCCTATCGACGACGAAGACGGTTCGGAACCGCTTGCCGTTGATCGTCGCGGTGCCGCCGTCGATCAGGCGGCCGCCGTGGGATGTAAACGCCGGTGACAGAAAGTCGAGAGATGCGAGGATGCGAAGCGAGCGAAGATACGGCTCCGGCTCCGACGATTGCGGAAGCGCGGTGTCGTTGACGTTGACCGTAAAGAGATGCTCGCCATCGAAGTACGTTCCGTCGCAAAGCTCGCCGTTGCAGCGGCTCAAGGTGAACGGGATGCCTTGGCTCTCGCTCGAGACGGTGTTGATCGCGCCGTTGAACGATAGGCGCGAGATCGAGACGAAGTGCGCGCTCCACACGGGTCCGGCGGCGGTCCGCATGGCCTCTAGGAGCGGTCCGATCGCCGAGCGCGGCGCCGCTCCCAGCGTTGAAGCGGCCAGCGCGAAGAGCAAGACGACACGTACGGCGAAGGGCATCACCATGGAGTTCGAGTTGCTCGATAGCTATCTTCTCGACGGCAAGCCCGATAAGGCCGAAGTCGTGAGGCGGCTGCTAAAGTCACCAAGTCAAGTCGAAGGCGCGTCGCCTTTCTACGAAGGCATGCGGCTTCTCGGCAAGCGCACTCCGGAGTTGAGCTTGATCGCGCTGCGGCTGGTTTTGGCCGGAAAGCGCGCCGACGACGCCGCCGTTACCGAATTGCGGGCGGTCGCCGAGCGCGCCCGCGGCGGCCAAGCGCAAGCGCGCGAGGAATACCGCGTCATCCTTGGAGCGGCATAAGCCCGTGACCGCCCTCTCGGCGCGCGATCTTGTCGTTTCATACGGATCTAAACGCGCTCTCGACGGCGTTTCAATTGAAGTTTCTTTGAGAAAGACCCTGGCGATCGTGGGGCCATCGGCCGCGGGAAAGTCGACCTTACTGCGCGTCTTGGCGGGTCTGCTGCGTCCGCAGTCGGGCGACGTGATGGTGCGCGGAAGGAGCGTCGCGGCACTGTCGCCGCAAGAGCGGCGGATGGCCCTGGTCTTTCAAGACGACGCGCTGTTCGATAACATGACGGTGCGTGGGAATCTGCGCTTCGCGCTGCGCAACGGCCATCGCAACGAACCCGAGCGCGTGGAAGAAACGGCGCGCGCGCTGCATGTCGGCGCGACGCTCGACCGGCGCCCGCGCGAACTGTCGGGCGGCGAGCGCCAACGCGCGTCGATCGCCCGCGCGATGCTCTCCGATCCCGAGGTGCTGCTCTTGGACGAGCCGCTCGCGCACCTCGATCCGGCACTGCGAAGGTCGGTTCGCGACGAAGTCATCGGCGTGCGCGAACGTTTTGCGGGACCGATCGTCTACGTGACGCACGACCACGCCGAGGCGATGAGCGTGGGAGACGAACTCGCGGTCCTCATCGATGGGCGCATCGAAGATACCGGCGATCCGCAACGCGTGTACGACGCACCGCGGACCGTCGCGGTCGCACGCTTCTTAGGCGATCGGCCGATGAACCTGCTCGAGGACGGCGAGTTTCTTGTGGGTATTCGGCCCGAGCGCGTGGCGATCGTTGCCGGTGGTGCGCTGCGCGGCACCGTGCTTCGCACCGAATCGACCGGTGCCGACGCGTACGTGCTCGTGTCGACGCCTCGCGGCGAGCTCACGGCGCGCGTTGCGGCATCGCACGCGCCGCGAACGGGCGACGCGGTCGACGTCGATCTTCCCGACGCTTTCGTTCGGCGCTTCTCCAAGGAATCGGGGACGGCCGGATGACCCTAACCACCACCGATCTCGCGCGCGGCATTATCGCGAGCGGTTTCGACAACGCGCGCATCGACGAGCTGCCGCGCTTCGGCGGCTATCTGCTGTTCGCCGGCAACGGCGAAGAGATCGAGGGCGTGCGCGCGGTTACCGACGTGCTGCGTGAACGGCACGAAGGCGACGTGCCGCCGATTGTCGCGATCGATCAAGAGGGCGGCCGCGTCGCGCGCCTTCGGGAAGGCGTCGAGCCGATGCCGTCGATGATGTCGCTCGGTGCGGCCGGAGATCTCGATCTGGCGCAGCGCGCCGGCGAGCAAATTGCGTTCGACCTTCGGCGCGCGGGCTGCACGCTCGATTTCGCTCCGGTGTTGGATCTAGCGCTGGAGCCGGAGAACCTCGTTATCGGAACGCGATCGTTCGGCAGCGACCCGCGCGCGGTCGCCGCGCTTGCGGAACGCGTCGCGCGCGGCATGCGGGCGAGCGGCATTCTCCCGTGTTACAAGCATTTTCCGGGACACGGCTCGACGCACGTCGATTCGCACGTCGCGCTGCCGGTTGTCGACGCCAGCGAAGCAACCCTGCGCGCGCGCGATTTCGCGCCTTTCGAAGCTTTGGCGAAAGAGGCGCCCGCAATGATGGCCGCGCACGTCGTGTTACGCGCGCTCGATGCCGGCGCGCCCGCGTCGCTCTCGCCGCGCGTCGGCGTCGCACTGCTGCGCGGCGAGTTCGGCTTCGGCGGCGCGTATCTTACCGATTGCTTGGAAATGGCCGCTGTCTCCGGCGAAGGGAAGACCGTCGACGCGTCGGTCGTTGCGTTGAGCGCGGGGGCCGATTTGCTGCTCTTTAGCCACCAGCCGGACGTCGCTGCCGAAAGTGCGATCGCGATCGTAAAAGCCGTTGAAAGCGGAAGCGTTGCGCGTTCGCGCCTCGAGGACGCCTACGAGCGCATCATGGTCTTGCGACGGGCGGGGCAGCCGCCGTTGCCGCTCGATGCGTATGCGCCGCATCCCGGCGTGGGACGCGAGATCGCACGGCGTGCCGTGACCGTCGTTCGCGGCGTCGCGCACGCGGACCCGACGGCGTCTTACGTCGTCGATTTTGGCGGCGGACGCCCGTCGCTTCGCCGAGAGGCGCCGGTATTGGAAGAATGCGTGCTGCCGATCGATCCGCAAGAATCAGACGTCGCCCAAGCGCTCGCGGCCGCGGAGCGGAGCCGCCGCCGGCCGATCGTGCTCGCGCGCCGGGCGCACATGCACCCAGCACAAGCGAGCGCGATCGATCGCATCGTCGCGCGTTTTGCGGACGCACTCGTGATCTCGATGCTCGAACCGTACGATTTGCGCTGCTTCGGTGACGCGCGCCACGTACTAGCCGCCTACGGTGACGACGCTGCCGCAATCGGCGGTTTGGCCGATGTGATCTTCGGCGGCATCATGGCGCAGGGAACGCTTCCCGTGGAGTACGCGACTGCGGTTGGCTGACGCGGTTTCGAACGTCGACGCGGTGCTTCGAGCCGCAACCGGAAAAGCGTTCACGGGGGCCGTCGCGCGTATCGAGCGGAGAGGAAGCCCCATTTTCGAACGCGCATACGGAACGACGCGCCTGGACGAGTCGTCGCGTCCGGTGTACGTCGACACGCGCTTCGATCTGGCATCGCTCACCAAGCTGTTCGTCGCGACGCTCGCGCTGCGGCTGGTTGCACGTGGTGCGCCGCTCGACGCGCCGGTGCTTCACGACGGTGTGACGCTGCGCATGCTGCTCGCGCACACGTCGGGAATGAACTCGGGCGCGGACTACCGGACGATTCTGGGCGAGAACGTCGAGCGCTATGCGCTCGAGCGCGAGCTCATTGCGGCTCCGGGCGAGCGCGTCGTCTACAGCGACCTCGGCTTCATCGCGCTCGGCGTCGTCATCGAGCGGGCAGCGGGAAAGTCGCTTGCGACACTGGCCCAGGAGACGTTTGCGTCCGCGACGCTCGGGTTTCGTCCGCGTGCGGACGAGCGCGGTTGGATTCCGGCGACCGAAGAAGACGGCTGGCGCGGAAGAGTGCAGGGCATGGTGCACGATGAAAAGGCCTATCTGATGGGCGGAACAGCAGGCCACGCCGGTTTGTTCGGCACCGCAGCCGACGTCGCGCGGCTGACCGAAGGGTTTTTGGGATCGCTGCACGGACGGCCCGAGACGCTGCTTCCGGTCGAGATCGTGCGCGAAGCGGTGCGCGAGCAAGCCTACGATCCCGTATTGCGCCGCGGCTTGGGCTGGGCCCTCAAAACGAGCGATACGAATTCGTGCGGCGCGGCGATGGACGCGACGAGCTTCGGGCACACGGGCTTCGTCGGTACGTGCGTTTGGGCCGACCCCGTACGCGACGTGTCCGGCGTGTTGTTGACCAATAGCGTCTATTTCGGCCGCAACGATACACGCGATCTGCGCGCGGCGTTTTACGAAGCGGCCATGGACGTCGCGGACCGGTTGGGATGAGAGCGATTGGGCTTATGAGCGGAACGTCGCTCGACGGCATCGATGCCGCTCTCGTCGAGATTGCGCCGCGCGGCGACGGCTACGCGCTGGAACTCGTGCGTTTCGTCACCGTACCGTTCGATCCGGAGCTGCGCCGTGCGCTGGTCGCGGCGCTTCCACCGAACGAGGGAAGCGTCTCGCTCGTCGCGGCCCTTCACCGCGCGCTCGGCGAAGCGTTTGCTGCGACCGCGGCGGCGGTCGCCGCCGGCGACCGCGTCGCCTTCGTTGCGTCGCACGGGCAAACGGTGTGGCACGACGGCGAGCGGCACGTGACGTTGCAGCTCGGCGATGCGTTCGTCATTCGAGAAGCCGTGGGCGCGACGGTCTGTTACGATTTTCGCAGTGCGGACTGCGCCGCGGGCGGACACGGCGCGCCGCTGGTTCCGTACGTCGACGAACTGCTCTTCGGTGATTCGAGCGAGGATCGCGTGGCGCTCAATATCGGTGGAATCGCGAATCTGACGGTGCTGCCGCACGACGGACCGGCATGGGCCTTCGACACGGGGCCCGGTACCATGCTCGTCGACGCGTTCGTTCGCGACCGCTCCCGCGGAGCGTCGGCATACGACGCCGGCGGTGCATTAGCGGCAGCGGGATCGATCGATCAACCGCTGCTCGAAGCGATGCTTTCCGACGACTACTTTCACTTCCCGCCGCCAAAAACGACGGGCCGGGAACGCTTTGGAGCGCAGTTTCTCACGCGTCACGGCGATCGGCTCGCACGGTTGAGCGGCGAGGACGGCTCGGCAACCTTGACCGAGTTGACGGCGATAACCATCGCGCGGGCGATCGAGGCGGCGGGTATGGCTGCGGCACGGACGATCGTTAGCGGCGGCGGCACGCGCAACGCGACGATGTTCGCCCGCCTATCGGAGCGGCTCCCGCACGCGCGCGTCGAACTCTCCGACGCGATGGGCATTCCGGCGGATGCAAAAGAAGCGATGTTCTTTGCGTTGCTTGGCTACGAAACGCTGCGCGGCCGCGTCGCGAACTTGCCGCGTGCGACCGGCGCGGATCGCGCCGTTGCGCTAGGAGCAATCGCGCCGTTCGACCTGAAGACCTTGCTCGGCGAAGTCGAGAGCGAGCTGCGCGCCGGAACGATCGCGTGATCGCCGTCGGCGTCGACGCGGGCGGGAGCCACACGGTCGCCGTGGCGATGCGCGACGGCGAGCTGCTCCGTGCGGCCACCGGGCGCGCTGCCAGCGTGACGATCGGGGGAATCGAACGCGCCGCCGCCGCGATCGGCGATACGATCGCCGCGGCTACCGGATCCGCGTCGCCCGACGCCGTCGTCGTCGGCGTCGCGGGAGCCGGAACGGAGCGCACGGCGAGCGCATTGCTTGCAGCATTAACGGCGCGATTTCCGCACTCGCGAATCGAAGTGACCGACGACGCACACGTCGCTTTGCGGGCCGCAGTCCCCGCCGGCGACGGCGTGGCACTCATCGCCGGAACCGGTTCGATCGCCTATGCGGAGGTTAGCGGCACTATTTTTCGCGCAGGCGGCTTCGGGTATCTCGTCGGAGACGAGGGATCCGGCTTCATGATCGGAGCGGCGGCGGTTCGCGTCGCGCTCAAAGCGGCGGAAGGACGCGCGCCGAGCGATGCGCTGACGCAAGCCGTGCTCGCGCGTATCGGCGCCGCGCACGCGCGCGAGGCGGTGGCGTCGCTCTACTCCGCCGATTCCCCGGTCGCCAACGTCGCGTCGTTCGCCGCACTGGTTTTGGAACAGGCCGGCGCCGGCGAGCGCAGCGCGGTCAAAATCGTTCAGGCCGCCGCACTCGATCTGTTCGATCTCGTGCGCTCGATTTGCCGGATTGCTTCGATCGGCAGCGCCAAAGAGACGCCGCTCGCACTCTGCGGCGGCTTGCTCGGCAAAAACTCGATGCTGACCTATCTGCTCGAAACGCGCGTCGCCAACGAGTTGCCGCATCTCGCCATCCTGAAGAACCCGGCCGCGCCGCATTTCGGCGCGCTGGCACAGGCTCGCGCGTTAGCCGGCGACGGATGAAAGATCTTCCCCCTACCGAGGCCGTCAATCCGCACAGCGCGGGCCTCGACACGATGGCGACGCACGAGATGGTAGAACTGCTTGCGCGCGAACACCGTGCCGCCGTCGACGCCGTCGCAGCCGCTGCGCCGGCGTTAGCGCTCGCGGTCGACGGCATCGTGCGGCGGCTGGAGTCCGGCGGACGTCTGCATTACTTCGGCGCCGGCAGCAGCGGCCGAATCGGTGTTCTCGATGCGTCGGAGATGCCGCCCACCTTCGGTACCGATCCGGCAACGGTCTGCGCGCACATTGCCGGCGGATCCCAAGCGCTCACGCGTGCGGTCGAAGGCGCCGAGGACGATGCTGCGGCCGGTGCCGCGGCAGCGCAAGCCTGTGCGAGCGCGGGTGACGCGGTGGTCGGCCTTTCGGCCAGCGGCGGCGCACCGTACGTCGTCGGTGCCGTCGAGCGCGCTCGCGAGCTCGGTGCGTTTACGATCGGCATTGCCGGCGTCGAAGATTCGGCGTTGACGCGCGCTGCCGAAGTATCGATCCTCTTGACGACCGGACCCGAAGCGCTGGCCGGATCGACGCGCCTAAAAGCCGGTACCGCACAGAAGATCGCGCTCAACACGCTGTCGACGGCCGTCATGGTGCGTTTGGGAAAGGTCTACGACAACTTGATGGTCGACGTCGTCGCCGGCAACGTCAAGCTGCGCGCGCGAGCGATTCGGTTGGTGCGCCACCTGACCGGCGCCGACGAAGAGCGCGCGCGCGAACTGTTGTCGATGGCGAACGGAAGGGTCAAAGTAGCGGCCATTATCGGGCGGCGCAACGTCGGCGCGCAAGAGGCCGTCGCATTGTTGGAACGACACCGCGGTTCGCTGCGGGCCGCGCTTTGATCGCCGTTACCCTGCTTGCGTCGATCGCCTTCGTAGCGCTCGACGATCGCCCCGTCACGGCGGACCTTCCCGTCATGCTAGGCCGGATCGCCGGCGTGCGCGTCGAGACGCCGCCGCCGGCGCTGCTCGGGCATTACTTGATACCAGGACAACCCGATGCGATCGTCGTTTGGCTAAACCGGCGCGCGGCCGACAAGGACACGCGTGCGTTCGTCGTGTCGAGCGACATGCTCGCGTACGGCGGACTGCTCGCATCGCGCGTACCCGGCGCGTCGTACGCCGACGCGTACTTCCGGCTCAAAGAGCTGGCGCATCTGCGCGCCGAGCGACCGGACGCGTGGATCGCGACGTTCGGCACGGTGATGCGGCTGGCGCCGACCGGCGTGCCGTCGACCGCGGCGTACTTCGCACCCTATCCCGCATGGAGCTATCTGCAGCAGTACGCAAATCTGCACGATCCGCCGCTGCCGAGCGAAGCCGCGCGCGCCGCGCACCTGCGCTCGCTGATCGGCGACCAAACGCTCCAAGCCTATCTTGCAACGCGCGGCCGAAACGTGGAAGTCGACCGACTGTTACTGGGGATGGCCGGTGACGGCACGATCGACAGCCTCGTGCTCGGACAAGACGACGCCGGTCCGGTGGGACTGCACGTTAAGGAAGTGACCTGGCTGCAATCGGTGGTCGCGCAGAATCCGTCGATGGCGCAGCGTGCCGCCATCGAGCCGGGCGCCGACGAACTCGGCATGGCGCTGGTGGCGCACGCGATTGCGCGCGAAGCGCACTGGGTGCCGCACGTCGCGGTTACCTACTCGACGCCAAACGGCGCGTCGTTTCAAGATCCGCTGGAGTTCGCCCCGATCTCGGCGGCCGTCGACGGCCTCGTGCGGCTCTGCGGCGGCGTGCTCGACGATAACCACCCCGACCTCACGCTGTTCGTGCGCGTGCCGCATACGACCGCCGAACAGGACGACGCGTTTGCCGGCGCGATGGCTGCCGACGTCAACGCGGGCGGCAGCGTCGCGCTCGCCGATCTTTCGTATCTCGCGTCCTACGCTTCGCAAGCGGCGTTCGCGCAGCGCATTCTCTCCTCGGGCACTGCGGCCAAGATCGACGCATACGCGTCGTGGAACACCAACGCCAACACGGTCGGCACGGCGCTGGCCGAAGCGGTGGCAGCCGGTGCCGGACGGCGGATGCACACGTACGACGCGCTGGCGCATCGTACGTTTACGTTCGTCCGATTCGTCGACGACTACGCGTATCACGACTTCGTCCGTCCCAATCTCAACGCCGATCTCGACGCGCAAGGCGTGACCGATCACACGCTGCTGCCGGCGCTAACCGCCGCGTCCTCGGCCGAGCGCGACCGATCGTTACTCTGGAATCGCGCGGATACGATCCTCGCGCAGCTCTATCCGGGCTACCATATCGCCGCGCTTTCGATCGGCCTTCCGTGGGACCGGACCTTCGAAACGTCGGTTGACGTAGGTATCGCGCCCAACCTGTAGGAACGGTCGCAAGATGGACGTCCCATTTCTCGCGACCGCCTTCGCGACGGCTTTTACGATCATCGACCCGATCGGCATGATTCCGTTGACGTTGAGCGCGACGGCGAACGACGCGCCGCAGCAGCGCAATCGTATCATCGATCAGGCCGTCATCGTGGCCGCAGTGATCATGCTCTTTATGGGCCTGGTCGGACGGCCTTTTCTAGAGTATCTCGGGATTACGCTGCCCGCCTTTACGATCGCCGGCGGCATCTTTCTGTTTCTCATCGCGATCGATATGCTGTTCGCGCGTCCGACCGGTGCAAAGCGCACCGAAGCCGAGGAACGCGAAGCAGCCGCTAACGAGAATCCCGCGGTGTTTCCACTGGCGGTCCCGATGATTGCGGGACCTGGAACGATCGCCACGATCCTGCTGCTCGTGAGTTTGGCGCACGGGAATCGCCTGGAGCTGGCGGTCGTCGTCGTCGCCTACGCCGCCGCGCTGATCGTCACGTGGGCGTGTATGCGCGCTTCTGGGTTTCTCTTAAAACTCATCAGCAACACCGGCATCCACGTCGTCACGCGCCTGCTCGGCATCATACTCGGCGCGCTCGCGGTGCAGTTCGTCATCAACGGCGCCGTTCAAACGCCGGTCTTCCGCCACTAGCGTTAAAATTGAAAAACGCCCCCGAGCGTACTCGGAGGCGTTTGTTCTCGCTTTCGGCCTTTTAGGCCGGAGGCTGCTTGTGGTGGTCGCCGCCACCGCCGCCGCCCGAACGGTCAGCGCGGTCGGCGCGGGCCGGAGCTTGTTGCGGTGCTTGCCGCGGTGCGGAGTACGCCGGTTGGCGTTCAACGCGAGGCGGAGCCTGATCGTAGCGCGGCTGTTGCTGTTGCTGGAATCGCGGCTGCGGAGCCTGATCGTAGCGCGGTTGTTGCTGCTGCTGGAATCGCGGCTGCGGAGCCTGATCGTAGCGCGGCTGTTGCTGCTGATCGAAGCGAGGCTGTTGCGCGTTGCGCGGTGCGAAGACATCGTTGTTCTGACGAACTGCGTTGTCCGGACGCATCGCGTTGTCTTGGCGAACCGCGTTACGCGGCGCGAAGACGTCGTTGTTCTGACGAAGCGCGTTGTCTTGGCGCATCGTATTGTCCTGACGCAACGTGTTGTCCTGACGCAACGTATTGTCCTGACGTACGGCGTTACGCGGTGCGAAGACGCTGTTGTCTTGGCGGACGCGCGGCGCGCTTACGTCGTTACGGAACGTCGACGGCGCACGCAACGCGTCTGTACGCGGTGCCGCGATCTGACGGTCGCGAACCGGGGCCGCCGCGAACGTGCTGCGCTGTACGCGAGCGGTCACTGGGCGCGCGATGCGACCCGTTACCGGATGCGCGATGCGAGCCATCACCGGGTGCTGCGCGATGCGAGCCGTTGCCGGATGCGTGATGCGCGTCATGACCGGATGCTGCGCGATGCGAGCCATGATCGGGTGGGCGTTGCGAACCGAAACCGGGTGCTGCGCGATGCGAGCCATGACCGGATGAGCGATCGGCAACGGATGACGGGAGATCACGATCGGGCGACCGCCCTCGCGACGTACCGTAACCGGGCCGCGGGCCACGATCGGGTTGTGTACCCGGATGACGCGTCCGCCGCCACCGTTGTGGCCGCCATTACCGCGCCGAACGATCCGCACGATCTTCTTCGTACGATACACGTTGTAGACGTACGAGGGCGAGCTGCCGCCGTAGCCGTACGGCGAGTAGCCCATTTGCGGATAGCCATAGCCGTAGGGCGAGTAGCCCGTTTGCGGGTAGCCGTAGCCGTACGGTGAGTAGCCGGTTTGCGGATAGGCACCGTAGCCGTAGGGCGAGTAACCGTAACCGTACGGCTGCGAGTTCATTCCCAGCGCGCTGCCGAGAAGACCCGTGGCAACTGCGCCAAGGAGCGAATCGAGAATCGGATTACCCGTGATCGAAGCGCCGCCAAGTCCGTACGGCGAGTAGCCGTAAGGCGAACCACCATAGGGCGACGGGTAGCCGTAGCCGACCTGCGGATAGCCGTAGGGCTGCTGCGGGTAGCCGTAGGGCTGCTGCGGGTAGCCGTAAGGCTGCTGCGGGTAGCCGTAGCCGTATTGCTGCGGATAACCATACTGCGGATACGACGGATAGGCGCCGTAGCCGTACGGCGACGGGTAGCCGTAACCAACCTGCGGATAGCCGTACTGCTGCGGATAGCCGTACTGTTGCGGGTAGCCGTACTGCTGCGGGTAGCCGTATTGTTGCGGGTAGCCATACTGCTGCGGGTAGCCGTAGCCATATTGCTGCGGATACGCCGAAGCGACGACGGGGACGTACACGACCGGAGCGGCGGTCATCGGTGCGACCGCCACCGTCGGAGGCGGCGCCATCGTACCGAAACCGTAGTAACCGACCAGAGCCGCTTCACCAACGGGCGCGATCGCGACCGAGGCGGGAGGGCACCAGGTCCACGCGTTACCACTCCAGAGCCACATGCCGTTGCCGTACATCGGGCAGCTGGCATACGGAGCCGCGGGCATGACCGGGGCGTATGCCGTTGCATACGCGGGGGCCGCGTAGACCTGCGCGCTCGCAGGTGCCGCGGAAAGCAGAACCGATGCGGTCATCGCCGAAGCCGCAACCACACCGAGAAGCCGTTTATACATATTTGTGCTCAACCTCATTTAAGGCTATTCTGCCGTACCTGAGGTGAGCGTGCGCGCGATTCCGATTAGTGCGTGGTTAAGTCGGGATTAGAGCGGTCAGGTTGACACAGTTCGATCAACGTGCCGCCGGTTGATTTGGGGTGCAGAAAAGCGATCAAATTTCCGTGCGCGCCTTTGCGCGGACGTTCGTCGATAAGGCGAACGCCCTTGCTCGCCAACTCGGCAAGCTTTGCGTCGATGTCGTCGACTCGGTATGCCGTGTGATGCAAGCGCGTCGCGCTCTCGCCGAGATATTTGGCGATCGGCGAATTTTCGTCGAGCGGTAGAAGAAGCTCGATAATGGAGTCGCCGGCCTCGAGCCCCACGGCCTCGACGCCTTGGTCGTAGATGACTTCACGATAGACTTCGCGGAAGCCGAGCGTCTGCGTGTAAAGACGAACCGTCGCTTCGAGATCCTTGACGACGATGGCGATGTGATCGATCTTCACGCCACGATCTCCTTAGCGCGGTAGACACCGAAGACGCCGCGCAGCACGTCGCAGATTTCTCCGAGCGTCGCGCCGCCGTCAACGGCTTCGACGAAGTGCGGCATGAGGTTCTCCGATGCGGCCGCGGCGGTGCGTACCGCTTCGAGGAGCCTTGGCACTTTAGCGCCATCGCGTGCTTTGCGAAATGCGGTGAGCCGGGCGACCTGCTCGCGTTCGACGCTCTCCTCGATGCGCTGCAACGGAATCTCGCCCGTCTCGCCGCCGGCTTCGGCGAACCGGTTGACGCCGACGACGACCGCTTCGCCCGATTCGATCGCTTGCTGGGCGGCATAAGCGGAGTCGGCGACGCGGGCCTGCATCCAGCCACTTTCAATGGTCGCGATGCTGCCGCCCATCGCGTCGATCTCCTTGACTAACGACGACGCGCGCTCGATCAACGCGTTGGTGAGCGATTCGACGTAGTACGAGCCGGCCAGAGGATCGACGACGTCGGCGACGCCCGATTCGTAGCCGATGATCTGCTGCGTTCGCAACGCGACCTTGGCGCTCTCCGCCGTCGGCAGCGCCAGCGCTTCGTCCTTGCCGTTGGTGTGCAGCGACTGCGTCCCGCCCAAGACGGCCGCCAGCGCCTGAAGCGTTACGCGGACGACGTTGTTCTCAGGTTCTTGCGCGGTCAAGGTCGAGCCGCCGGTTTGCGTGTGGAAGCGCAGCGTCTGCGATCGAGGATCTTTGCAGCCGAACTCATCGCGGGTGATGTGCGCCCATAGGTAGCGGGCCGCGCGGAACTTCGCGATCTCTTCGAAGAAGTCGTTGTGCGCGTTCCAGAAGAAGGAGATGCGTGGAGCGATCGTATCGAGCTCGATGCCCGCATTGCGCGCGGCCTGTAAGTACGCCTTGCCGTTGGCCAGCGTAAAGGCGATCTCTTCGACCGCCGTCGAGCCGGCTTCGCGGATGTGATATCCCGACACCGAGATCGTGTTCCATTGCGGAACTTCGCGCGCGCAGTAGGACAACACGTCGGTAACCAGCCGCATCGACGCGGCCGGCGGATAGATATAGGTGCCGCGCGCGACGTACTCCTTGAGGACGTCGTTTTGTACCGTGCCGCCGAGCTTGTCGAAGGGAATACCGCGCCGGCGCGCCACAGCGAGAAACAGCGCGAGCAGAATCGACGCCGGCGCGTTGATCGTCATTGAAACCGTCACGCGATCGAGCGGAATGCCGTCGAGCAGCGTCTCCATGTCGGCAACCGAATCGATGGCGACGCCCACTTTGCCGACTTCACCTCGCGCTTGCGTCGCATCGGAATCGTACCCGAGCTGGGTCGGCAGATCGAACGCAACGGAAAGACCCGTCTGACCGCGTTCGAGCAGGTAGCGATAGCGCGCGTTCGACTCGGCGGCCGTGCCGAAGCCCGCGTATTGGCGCATCGTCCACAGCCGCCCGCGATACATGTCCTTGCGAATGCCGCGGCCGTACGGGAACGCTCCGGGTTCGCCGAGATCGTGCGGCTCGCCGGTGACTTCGTCGTACACGGGTTCGAGAGGGATGCCGGAGGCGTTGAAATCGCGGGCCATAACGTTAATCGATTGAAGCGATTGGCGAACCCGCTTCGATGGTCCCGCCGGCGGCTGCGTGCACCTTTGCGATCGTCCCGCTCTTGTGGGCGCGAATTTCGTTCATCATCTTCATCGCCTCGATGACTGCGACGACGTCGCCTTCGTTCACCGCGGCGCCTTCGGCGATGCGCAGCTCGACCACGACGCCGTGCATCGGCGAAACGACGTCGTTGCCGGACGCGGCGGCCGCGCGTTTCTTCGCAGCCCCGAGCCTCGGCGCGGTACGCGCAGCGCCGGGTGAAGTACGAGGTGCGGCGCCAAACACGCGCACGCGGTACAGTTTGTCGTTAACCTCGACACTAATCGTTTGTGGCGCCGGCCCTTCGACTTCGTTTATCCTGAGCGCAGCTCGCGAAGCGAGCGGAGTCGAAGGGCTCAGGATGACATTGCTGCCATTGTTCTGCGTTTTAAGCGTTTGGGCGAATGTTTCGAGCGTGCTGGTACCAAAGGTGCCGTCGACGACGGGCTCGTGATCGCACAGCGCGCCCAGCAGCGGCAGCGTCGTCGGCACGCCTTCGATGACGAACTCGTCGATCGCGCGCTTGAAACGGGCGATCGCTTGCGAGCGCGTCGGGGCCCAAACGATCAGCTTGGCGATCATCGAGTCGTATTCGGGCGTAATCGTTATGCCGGGGTAGGCGGCCGAGTCGACGCGAACGCCGAGGCCGGCGGGCTCGCGATAGGCCGTCACCGTCCCCGGCGCGGGCCGGAAATCTTGCGACGGGTCTTCGGCGTTGACCCGGCCTTCTATTGAGAAGCCGGTAAACGTGACGTCGTCCTGGACGAAGCCGAGCGGCTCGCCGGCAGCGACGCGAATCTGTTCGCGAATCAAGTCGAGCCCCGAGATCATTTCGGTGACGGTATGCTCGACCTGAATGCGTGTGTTCATCTCGAGAAAGTAGAAGCTGGTTTCGGAGACGAGACACTCGATCGTGCCGACCGAGTCGTACCCGATCGCTTGCGCGGCTCGTACGGCGGCTTCGCGCATGTGCCCGCGCAGGTTAGGAGTGAGCTGCGCCGGCGCCTCTTCCCACAGCTTCTGATGGCGCCGCTGCAGCGAGCAGTCGCGTTCGCCGACGTGCAGCACGGTGCCGTACTTGTCCGCCAAAATCTGCAGCTCGATGTGCTTGGGATTTTCTAAGTACCGTTCGGCGTAGATCGTCCCGTTCTTGAAATACGCCTCGGCTTCGCGCCGCGCCGTTTCGAAGGCCGATTCGACGTCTTCGGGCGAACGCGCGACTTTGAGCCCTTTCCCGCCCCCGCCGCCGCTGGCTTTGAGCGCGAGCGGATATCCGTATTTTTTGGCGACTTCGCGCGCTTCGATCGCATCGGCGATCGGATCGATGCCGCCGGGCACGACCGGAACGTCGGCCTTTTGCATCGCGATGCGCGAGCGCAGCTTATCGCCCATCGCGTTGATCGCCTCGGGGTGAGGACCGATCCACACCAAGCCCGCGTCGATCGTGCGCTGCGCGAACGCGGCGTTCTCGGCGAGAAATCCGTACCCCGGATGAATCGCCTCGGCTCCGCAACGCCTTGCGACCTCGATGAGCTTCTCGCCGTCGAGATAGCTTTGCGACGGCGCTGCCGGCCCCAGAAGATACGCTTCGTCGGCCATGCGCACGTGCAGCGCGTCGCGATCCGGCTCCGAGTATACGGCGACACACGAAATCCCCATCTCGTGTGCCGTACGAATGACGCGCACCGCAATCTCGCCGCGATTGGCGATCAGGATTTTAGAAAACATCGCGCTCGTCGTCGTAGTTACGGGCTGCGAGAGCCCAGGCGGAGATTCGAGGCGGCTGCCCTTCGAATTCGCCTGTCCTGAGCGTAGCGAGCCTAGCGAGCGAAGTCGAAGGGCTCAGGATGACGGTGATAGCAGCGATTTCCTCGTCGGTCGGATTGCCGGAAACGAACTCGATCACATTTTAAAGTCCGGTGGTAACATACCCATCGTGTGGTAGCCCGCGTCGACGAAGTGTACGTCGGCGGTGATGGCCGACGCGAGATCGGAGGCGAGATAGACGGCGGTGTTGCCGACGTCTTCGGCCGTGACGTTGCGGCGCAGCGGCGCCATCTTCGGAACGATGTCGAGCATCTTCGTCGCGCCGCCGACCTGCCGCATGCTTGCGGTCTTGATCGGACCCGCCGAAATGGCGTTGACGCGTATGCCGCGGTCGCCGAGATCGTACGCGAGATAGCGCATTCCGGCCTCGAGCGCGGCCTTGGCGACGCCCATGAGATTGTAGTTCGGAACGATCTGCGTCGCACCCAGATAGGTAAGCGTCATGATCGAGGCGCCGTCGTTGAGCCCTTCGCGCAACGTCTGCACGAGCGCGATCAAAGAGAACGCCGAGACGTCTAGCGAGAGCGAGTATCCGCCGCGCGAGGTGTCGTACACCTTGCCCGAAAGGTCTTCTTTGTTCGCGTAAGCGATACAGTGGACGAGCGCGTCAAGTTTTCCGAAGTTTTTCGCAACGTCGTCGCGCATCGCGGCCAGCGACGCGTCGTTGGAGACGTCGCACTCGACGACGTGCGCCCCGCCGAGTTCGGCGGCGAGTTTTTCGACTTCGTCTTTGACGCGTTCGCCTTGATAGGTCAGGGCGAGCGTCGCGCCATTCTCATGGAACTTCCGGGCGATGCCGGTCGCGATGGACCAGCGATTGGCCACGCCCGTAACGAGCGCGCGTTTTCCTTCAAGTAATTTCACAGTAGCCTAGATACCATCGGGCCTAAAGCGTTGCCTGCAAATACGTGTAATGCCGCTCCTGGACCGCGTGAATGCCCCACACGCCGGCGGGGACGAGCATGGCGTTGGGAACGAGGTGCGAAGTCATTTGTGCGTAGACTTTGAGCGGGTCGAGCTTCAGATGCCCAGCGGCGTATCCCGCTAAGCCTTTCGTAGCGTTGTTGCAGACAAAGAAACGGGCGCCGGCGTCGGCGATCAACGACTCAATCGAAGTATCGCCGTCCTTGCCGGTCTTATGCAAGCATGGATTGCCGCGCGACTTCCCGTCGTAGACTGTTGCGAAGTCCTTGGCAAAATCGTTGAGGTTCTTCGTGCCTTTGGGTTGCAGCGGCACGAAGTATTCGTCCCAAATGTGGTCGTCGAAGCCCAAGAACGATGAGCCGTGGTAGAAGACGGCAACCGGCTGGACATCCTTGAGCGTCACGTCGATTTCGCGGTAGGCGTTGACCGTGCTGCGCATGGAGTCGAGGATAAGGCCGCCGTTGATCTTTGCCGAGGCAAAAAGGTGCTTATGCGGTGCCGGTACGTTGAGCACGGCATCGAACGCGGCAACGCTGAAGCGCAACGGGGGAAACGAAGGCGCCGGGCTCGGGGAAGGTGACGCCGTCGAAGAAGTCTTCGCTGCAGGAGACGCCGCGGCAATTTGAGGGAGCGCCGCTGCCGCCACCCCGGCGCCGAGAAATTCACTCCGCGTAGTCATTGCCTGGTAGCTCCTTCACAACGGGATGTTGCCGTGCTTTCTCTTTGGACGCTCGACGCGTTTGTCGGCCAGCATGTCGAGCGCTGTAGCAATGGCGCTGCGCGTGTGCCGCGCCTCGATCACGTCATCGACGTAACCGCGCTGGGCGGCGACGTACGGATTGTTGAAACGCTCGGTGTACTCGTCGATGAGCTCGCGCATCTTGGCGGCCGGGTCTTTTGCGGCGGCGAGCTCGCGGCGGAAGATCGTCTTGACGGCGCCTTCGGCGCCCATGACCGCAATCTGCGCAGTCGGCCACGCCAGGTTTACGTCGGCGCGGATATGCTTGCTCGACATGACGTCGTACGCGCCGCCATAGGCCTTGCGCGTGATTACGGTAACCTTCGGCACCGTCGCTTCGGCGAAGGCGTAGAGGAGCTTTGCGCCGTGTAGAATGATCCCGCCGTATTCCTGATCGGTTCCGGGCAAGAAGCCCGGCACGTCGACGAACGTCACCAGCGGGATGTTGAACGCGTCGCAAAAACGCACGAAGCGCGCAGCTTTCGTCGACGAATCGATGTCGAGCACGCCGGCGAGCACGTTGGGCTGATTGGCAACGATGCCGATGGATCGGCCGGCGATTCGTCCGAAGCCGCAGATGATGTTTCGCGCGAAGAGCGGCTGGATTTCGAAGAAGTCGCCGTTGTCGACGACCGCTTCGACGACGTCGTGCATATCGTACGGTTTATTAGGCGAATCGGGAACCACGTCGTCGAGCGACTCGACGCTGCGATGCGGATCGTCGTCACACGCAAAGCGCGGCGGATCTTCGAGATTATTCTGCGGCAGGAACGAGAGCAGCGTGCGCGTTTGTTCGACCAGATCGTCTTCGTCGGAAGCGATGAGGTGCGCGACGCCGCTTTTGGTCGCGTGGGTCATCGCTCCGCCGAGTTCCTCGAACGTCACGTCTTCGCCGGTGACCGTTTTGATGATCTCGGGTCCCGTGATGAACATCTGGGAGATTTTTTCGGTCATGATGATGAAGTCGGTGATCGCGGGCGAGTACACCGCGCCGCCCGCACACGGTCCCGCGATGAGACTGATTTGCGGCACGACGCCCGACGCCGCGACGTTGCGCCAAAAAATCTCCGCGTAACCGCCCAGCGACACGACACCTTCTTGAATGCGCGCGCCGCCCGAATCGTTGATGCCGATCAGCGGGGATCCCGTGCGGACCGCAAGATCCATCACCTTGCAAATCTTTTCGGCGAACGCTTCGCCAAGAGAACCGCCCAGGACCGTGAAATCTTGCGAAAAGAGGAAGACTTGGCGGCCGTCGATGGTTGCGCGCCCGGTGATCACGCCGTCGCCGAGGAACTCCTTTTCGTCGAGTCCGAACGCATTGGTCCGGTGAACGACGAAGCGATCGAACTCGCTAAACGAGCCTTCGTCGACGAGTGCCGTCACGCGCTCGCGGGCCGTGCGCTTCCCGCGCGCGTGCTGCCGCTCCGCGCCCTCGGCGCCCGACGGGGATTCCGAGAGGGCGCGTTTGCGCGCGAGCTCTTCGTACTTTTCCTGATGAGTTCTCACTTGGAGGCCTTTGCACGGGCCTTCCAAGGCACCCTGCGCCGGCTGGGAGTGCGGCCGTGCGTGAGCGAATGCCGCGTCTAATGCGGGAACGGACGTTTGGCTGGACCGATCCGCGCGAGCTCGCGCAAAGCGCGCTAGGCGAGGAAGGTTTGCATTGGCTGCGGCGGATGAAAGACGGCGATATTCCGCCGCCGCCCGCCGCGCAGCTGCTGGGAATGGAGATCGAAGAGATCGATCGCGGCCGCGTTGCGTTTTCGATGCGTGCCGAGGAGTGGATGTGTACGCCGCAAGCGGTCGTGCACGGCGGCATGGCGGCGACGTTGCTCGACACGGTCTTGGCGCTTGCGGTCGCATCGAAGCTGCCGAAGGGCAAGACGTGTCAAACCGTGCAGCTCAACGTCAACTTCTTGCGGCCGCTCTTACCGACCGGAGAGAAAGTCGTCGCCGAAGCGACGGCCATTCACGTGGGAACGACGATCGGAACGTCCGAAGGCCGAATCGTGGACGCGCGTGGAAAAACGATCGCGCACGCGACCGCGACCTTAGCTATCTTGGGTACCGAGAAACTGGATCGCGCCGCGCTACCAGATGCCTAGCATGGCTTTGACGTCGTCGGACGCCATCGTTTTCGGGTCCCAGGGCGGCGTGAACGTGATCTCCACGTTGGCGCTTTGCACGCCGTCGACCGCGCGGACGTGATCCTCGACGGATTTTTTGAACATCGGTCCGACCGGGCACATTGGAGAAGTCAAGGTCATCGTGACGATGACGTGCTCGCCGCTCTCTCCCTCGACCGAGATGTCGTACACTAGACCGAGCTCCAAGATGCCGAGATTGAGCTCGGGATCTTTCACCTCGGTTAAGGACTCGCGGATTTGTTCGACCGTGGGCATGGGGCTCAGGGATTCCGCAGCCCGAGGGCAAAACCCCCGAGAAGGCCTGGGGAGGGGGCGCAGCCCGGGCGGGCGTGCCCAAGCTGTCACGAAACTGTACCCTCGCGGGTAGAGTTATTAGAGCGAAAGGATACAGCGCAAACCAATGTCAATGTGGGAGCCCTTCACCGAGCGAGCGCGGCGCAGCATCGTTCTCGCTCAAGAAGAAGCCCAACGCCTCGGAAACAACTACATCGGTACCGAGCACATTCTCCTCGGCATCATCTCCGAGGGCGAGAGCTTGGCCGCCAAAGTGCTCGAGTCGCTCGGCGTCAACTTAGCGAAGGTACGTCAGGAAGTCGAAGCGATCGTCGGGCGGGGCGGACAGACCGTTCAGCAAGAGATGGTCTTCACGCCGCGCGCCAAGCGCGTCATCGAGCTCGCGTTCGAAGAGGCGCGTCAGCTCAACCATAATTATATCGGTACCGAACATCTCTTGCTCGGCCTCATCCGTGAGGGTGAAGGCGTTGCCGCGCGCGTCCTGACCAACCTAGGGGTCGATCCCGCCAAGGTTCGCGTTCAGACGACGTCGCTGTTGGGTGCCGAAGGCCAACCGCCCGCGCCTAAGGGCAAGAGCAAGACGCCGACGCTCGATGCGTACGGCCGCGACCTCACCACGCTCGCTCGCGAAGGCAAGCTCGATCCGGTCATCGGACGCAATAACGAAATCGAGCGCGTCATCCAAATTCTGTCGCGCCGCACCAAAAACAATCCGGCGCTCATCGGCGAGCCCGGCGTCGGTAAGACCGCCATCGCCGAAGGCTTGGCGCAGCGCGTCATCAAGGGCGACATTCCCGAGCCGCTGCGCGAGAAGCGCGTCATCACCCTCGACCTGGCCGGTTTGGTTGCCGGTACGAAGTATCGCGGCGAGTTCGAAGAGCGCATGAAGCGCGTGATGGACGAGATCCGCGGCGCCGCCGGCGAGATCATTCTGTTCATCGACGAGCTGCACACGCTCGTCGGCGCGGGCGCCGCCGAAGGTGCGATCGACGCCAGCAACATCATCAAGCCGGCGCTAGCTCGCGGCGAGCTGCAGTGCATCGGCGCGACGACGCTCAACGAGTTCCGCAAGCACATCGAAAAGGACTCGGCGCTCGAGCGGCGTTTCCAGCCGGTCATGGTCGGCGAACCGACCGTCGAAGAGACGATCGAGATTCTCAAAGGCTTGCGCGACCGCTATGAAGCCCACCACAAGGTGCAAATCACCGATGAGGCTCTCTCCGCGGCGGCTCGCTTGAGCGACCGGTACATTACCGACCGCTTCCTTCCCGATAAAGCGGTCGACCTTATCGACGAAGCGAGTTCGCGCGTGCGCCTGCAAGCGACGTTGCCGCCGCCCGAGATCCGCGATATCGACGGACAGCTGCGCAAGGTGATCTCTGAAAAAGAGTCGGTCGTTAAAAACCAAGAGTTCGATAAGGCCGCGTCGGTGCGCGACAAAGAAGAGAAGCTGCGTCTCGAAAAAGGCCGTCTCGAGCAAGAGTGGCAAGAGAAGAAGCGCCAAGCCGATCACATCTTAAAGGTCAACGCCGAGAACATTGCCGAGATCGTATCGGCGTGGACGAAGATCCCGGTGAGCCGGCTCGCGCAGGCCGAAACCGAAAAGCTTCTCAAGATGAAGGATCTGCTGCACGAGCGCGTCGTCGGACAAGACGAAGCCATCTCGGTCATCACGCGCGCTATCCGCCGCTCGCGGGCAGGGTTAAAGAATCCCAGTCGCCCGATCGGCTCGTTCATCTTCCTCGGTCCGACCGGCGTCGGCAAGACCGAAGTCGCGCGCAGCGTGGCGGCGTTTTTGTTCGACGACGAAGAGTCGATGATCCGCATCGACATGTCGGAGTACATGGAGAAGTACTCGGTGAGCCGCCTGGTCGGCGCGCCGCCCGGATACGTCGGTTACGAAGAAGGCGGCCAGCTCACCGAAGCGGTTCGCCGCCGTCCGTACTCCGTCGTGCTGCTCGATGAAATCGAGAAGGCGCATCCGGACGTCTTCAACCTGCTGCTGCAGATGCTCGACGACGGACGTCTCACGGATTCTCAGGGCCGCCAGGTCGACTTCAAGAACTGCGTCATCATCATGACGAGCAACGTTGGTGCCGTCGGCATGTCGACGAGCAGCGACATTGGTTTCCGCCCGCAGCGCCAGGCCGGTGACGACGATACCAAAGCCTACGAGCGCATGAAGAACAAAGTGCTGGAGGAGGTCAAGTCCACATTCCGGCCCGAGTTCCTCAATCGCGTCGACGAGATCGTCGTCTTCCATCAGCTCAGCCGCGAGGAAATCGAACAAATCGTCACGCTCGAGCTCGACAAAGTCGTACGCGAAGTGCAGGCGCAGGAGATGGAGCTCAAAGTCACCGAGGACGGCAAACAGCTGCTCGCCAAGAAGGGCTGGGATCCGCAGTTCGGTGCGCGTCCGCTGCGCCGAGCGATTCAGCGGATGGTCGAGGACGAGCTCGCCGAGGAGATGCTCAAAGGCAAGTTTGGCTCGGGCGATCACATCTTGGGCGACGTCGATCCGGACGATCCGGAGAAGATGAAGTACTCGAAGATTCCGTCGGTCGATCCGCCGTCGGCAACCCCGCCGGAACCGGCAGTAACCTAAGCGAAAGAGGCGCCAAATGCGGCGCCTCTTTTTTTGACACGACGTTCAATGCTTACACCGCCGCTCACCGCCGAGCAAATCTTTCTTCGCGCGCAAGCCGCCTGGACTTCGCGCGCTCAGCCCGCCTACGTCGCGTTCACGTTGCCGTGCGACGCAACGTTCTTGTCGCCGTCGTGCGCGCCGGACGCGCATCTGTTATTCATCGTGCGAATGAGCGACGGCCGGACCTACGCCCAAACCATTGCCGAGCCGGGCGCCTCCCCAAAGATTCTCGTGCGTGGAGCGTACATCACGGGGCCGGCGGGCGCGCCACTTGGGTTCGTGCGGCGGCTTCCGGAAGGGACGCCCGTAGCTTCTCCACCGCCGAACCTTGCGCCCGATCCGCTGCGAACGATCGCAACCGTAACCGCAATCGACTATGCGTACCGCGTTCGAATCGTCGGTCAAGAGACTATACATGGGGTCGCGACGACGCATCTCGAACTGACGCCGCTGCGCGAACCGACCCTCTATCCGCTGCGTGACCTCTGGGTGGCATCGGACTCGTACGAAATCGTTCGCCTCGTATACGAGCGCCCGTTTCAACGGACGACGGCACGCATCACCTACGACTTTGCGCAAGTGGGAGTGTCGCGAGCGTGGACGATCGTTCATATCGCGGCCTCAACGCCGCGCGAGTCGGTCTCGGAAACGTTGAACGACATATCCTTCCCGGGAAGCGAACCCGATTCGCTTTTTGAAGACTCAGGACCGTAGCGCGGACATCTTGGCGAAGGTGATCGTGAGGTGCGGGTGCGCGCCGTCGGCGACGGTGACGTAGATGCCGCGGGTTTCCTTGTCGTCGGCGAAGAGCGTTGCTTCGGCGATGCCGGCGGGCAGCGGTGACACGTCGAGCTGCTTCCAGTAGTACTCCGCGGATTGGATGTTCGCGATCCACGTATCGTAGAGTTTCTTGGCCGACCCGAGATTGGGCGCATCGAAGTCGCAGCTGCCGAAGCGATCGTTGCTCTTGGAATCGACGTACACCGAGCAGTTGCTCGCGCCGGGAAGGGGTCTCGTCGCGCGGTAGTAGTTGATGCCCCCGGTCTGTTTGGTCGGATCGCCCTGCAGGTCGGCGAAATCGGTATTGATCCCGACGACGTACTGATCGATGAGGTGGGCGGGATCGGTCGAGCTCTGCGGTGCGGCCGAACCCGCGGCGATCGCTGCGACGCGTTTCGACGTGTCGGTCTGCGAGCAGGCGGTTAGCATCAGGATGGCCGCCAAGACGGCGTATCTTTTCATCATCGCTCTCAAAAGAGCGAACGAGTACGGCAAAACGTGAGGGGCCGCCTTTCTGGCGGCCCCTCTCCTGTACCTAACTTGCGCGATGTACTCTGCGTTAACTTGCCCAGCGCAGTCGCCGGTTAAAGACGACGTCGCCGAAATTTTCCTTGACCAATGACTCGAAGTGATCCAGCTCGCAGTTGCTGATCAGGAAAGCCCGAGCCCACGCGGCGTCCCTTATCGCTTCACACAGATCCCGCGCCCGCGGGTTTGGGTCATTTCCGCCGAGCTCGACGAGCTCCGTGTCGTAGCCCTGCTCCTGAAGAATGGTCGCTACCGTGTTCGCGTGCGGGTGATCCCGAAATGCAGCTACTCGCATAATTTTTGTTACCCCTGGAGCTAACGGTCGTCTCCACCTTTTGGGTTCCCGTCAAAGGCTCCAAGAACAGGAATCGGCGAGGTTAGTCGTAGGTTCTAGGGATGCGAGAGTGTTTTGAGTAAGGCCGTCGTTAAAGAAGTGTATAGCTTGTGAAAAGTAGTGCTTAAAGACTAGGCCGGGACCGGCCGAACCGGCAGAATCAGGTTCGCAATCTGCGACATCACCACGACCCCGGCCTGATTGACGGTTTGGAGTCTGACCCGCAAGGTCCCGCGCGTATCGCTTCCCGGCCAGGGCGCGGCTCCAATCACCTCGCCGCGAACGCACAGGGTGTCGCCCGGCTTGACCGGCGCCAGCCACCGCAACTCGTCGATTCCCGTACCGATCACCCCGGTCTCCCGCAGGACGCCGCTGTCGACGACCAGGCGCATCGTGATGGCGGCCGTGTGCCACCCGCTGATGACCAGCTCGTGAAAGAAGCTCCGGGCCGCCTCGCCGGCGTACAGATGGAATGGCTGCGGATCGAAGGATCGGGCAAAGTCCAGCGCCTCTTCCTCGCTGACGGTGTACCCGGCGCTTTCGAAGGCGTCGCCGACGGCAAAGTCGTTGAGATAGCGGCCCATGGTCTAGACCTTCACCGGCTCGAGTTCTATTCCGGCGAACGTGTGGGTCGCCGGGTGGGTGCCTTCGGGGTTGACCCCGTCCTCAGGGCGCGCCAACTGCACCGTCTGCATTCCGGCTCCGCGGGCGGCGTCGAGCTCGGGCGCGTGATCCGAGAAGAAGACGACGTCCTTCGCAGCGACGCCGATGGTTTGTGCGATCCGGCGATAGGAGGCCGACTCGCGTTTGGGGCCGGTCGTCGTGTCGAAGTAGCCCTCGAACAACGGACGTAAATCGCCGGCAACGGCATGGCCGAAGAGCAGTTGCTGCGCCGCAATCGATCCCGACGAATAGATGAAGAGCCGCACGCCGCCGGCGCGGTAGCGCCGCATCGCATCGACGGCATCGTCGTAGAGCGGCGCGCGAATCTCGCCCGATTCGAAGCCGTCTTTCCAAATCATGCCCTGCAGCTCTTTGAGCGGCGTCGCCTTGACGTCGCGGTCGTTCCAGTCTTGCAGCGCGCGCACGATCGCGTCGAGATCGTGAACGTCGACGGCCGCTTCACGCGCGGCTTGATCGAGCACCGCGCGCACGGCTGGGTCCTCCGTGCGCGCGCGCACGAAGCCGTCCATGCGCGCTCGCGAAAACGGGAAGAGGACGTCGCGAACGAACGCGATCGAGCCGACGGTGCCTTCGATATCGAGCAGCGCCGCGTGCGCGGAGAGTCTCAGAGACTCTCCAGTTTCGGAAAGCGTTGCGCGATCGTCTCGCCGGTGAACTGCGCGACCCATCCTTCGGGATTGATAAAGAGCCGCACCGCGGTGAACTCGGGATCGGGGCCCATGTCGAACCAGTGCTTGGTTCCCTCGGGAACGCCGATCAAATCGCCGCGCACGCAAACGACTTGATAGACGCGATTATCGACGTGCAGATAGAACGAGCCGCGACCCTCGACGAAGAAGCGCACTTCGTCTTCGCCGTGGCTATGCTCGTCGAGAAACTTCGTGCGGATGGCTTCCACGTTGGGCGCGCCGCGTTCCAAGCGAATGACGTCGACGGACTGGTAACCGCATTGGTTCATCAGCCGGTCGATCGAACTGCGGTACGCCTCGATGATGGCGGCCTGATCGGCCCCGGCGGGAAGGTCGACGTCGGCGTCCCAGCGCTCGAAGCGCACGCCGATCTCGTCGAGCTCGGAGGCGATGATGTCGCCGTCGACGGTTTCGAGCACCGGCTCGTGCGGCTGGTCGTCGCGAAAGATGCGCAGTACCGTCGTTGCAGCAGTGGTTGTCATTGCTTCATCCTCCGTTCTTCGAGCGAACAGCGTAGTAAATAATCGAATGCTTCGACGTGACGCCGTGCGTCGGCGACTGTCGCGCCCCAGGCATAGATCCCGTGCCCGGCAAGGAGATACCCCGGAACGGGTGCGTCACCGAGCGAGCTCTCGATGCGGCGCGCGAGTTCGACGGTATCTTGCGCGTTGGGAAAAATCGGAATGCGCAGCGTACTTTCGTGCGTCGTGAACCCGTCGAGCGCCTTGTGCATCTCGAAACCTTCGAGCACGACGGCCCCCTTGGCTTCGTCGGCGCGCGATGCGACCGTTGCGGCCAGCGAGTGCACGTGAACGACCGCACCGATCGCCTGGTCGCGGCGGTATCGCGCAACGTGCAGCGGGGTCTCGGCCGAGACACCCGGCGGCAGCGGCTCGTCGAGCGCCACTACGGCAAAGTCGGCCTCGGTAAGCGCGCCTTTGTCGCGCCCGGAGCGGGTTACGGCGATGTGGCGCGCGTCGAGGCGGCGCGAGAAGTTGCCGCTCGTGGCAGGCACCCAGCCGCGCTCGGCGGCGAAGCGGCCGAGGGCGATCAGCTCGGAGACGGTACCGGCGTCGGCGTGAACCTGAAACACCGCACTATGCTAGCACGAAATACTTCGCTGTCGAACCGCGGCTAGCGCATGTTCTTCACGCTTGCGTTCCTGGCCGCGACCCTCGCCCAAGTCACCCCGCAGGTCACACCGCCCCCCACGCCGCCGCCGCTCTCTGAGCCTACGCCGTCGCCCTCGGCGTCGCCCTTGCCGTTACCCAGTACGAGTCCCAGCGCCTCGCCGACGGCCACGCCGTCGGGGCCGGTGCTGACCGTCTCGACGGATTCGGTGGAGCTCAATCCGGTGCAGCAACGCACCATTTCGGTCAGCGGGGCGGCGCCGCCGTTGACGGCAACGCTCGACAAAAAACTCGTCAACGTTGCCGTCGACTCGAGCAACACGAGCGTCACGTTGACTGCAACCCAAGCGACGGGAAACGACGTCCTGCATCTCGCCGACGCCAACGGCGCGCGCGCCGACGTTGCCGTGCGCGTCGCCTTCAATGCCGGGACGATCGTGCCGCAGGCGACGTTGCAGATCACCGGCGCGCCGGCCGACGCCGACTGGCTGCTAAAACAGGTGCAGTCCTTCGTCACGCGCTTAACCCAAGCGCTTCCCGGAACCCAAACGAAGATCGGTCAGGTCCCGGCGCCGCCGGCGCCGCTCGCACCCGGCGTGCAGACGCAGTTTTTAATTCCCGTGCAAATCACCGATCCGACGGGCGCGACGTTCGATCAATCCGGCACGACGGTCGTGAACGTACAGAACGTTGCGCTCGATCCGTTCGCACCGCCGCTGCTCTTTTACGACGACGATCCCGAACACGTGTCGGGTGACGGGGCGCTGTTTCGTGGAACTGTGGCCGTGACGCAGCCGGTGCGGCTGTACTACTATCACGACGCGACGACCGACCCGCGGCGCATCGCAGTCGTGCTCACGAGCGCGTCGCAGGATCCGGCTTCGGTGCAAGTGATCGATGCGACCGTTGGACCCAACGCCGACGTTATGCACGTCGGCGACGCGGCGACCCGCCAGTTTCTCATCGACAAATCGCAAGACGAAGGCATCGTCGTGAGCTTGCAGCAGAATCAGCCGTACGTGCTGCACGATCTTCCGCTGCCTCCGCGGCAGCTCGTCGCCGGCACGATCGACTTTCGCGTGCTCTCGGGCGGCCCGATCGTGGTGACCGTCGTCGCGTATTCGCCCGGCGTCGACCCGACGACGTTACTGGGCGGCCCGCTGTTGCCCGGCGACGGACATCACCGAACCGGCATCTTCACGATCTCGAACTTCGGCAGCGACACGTTGGCGTTTACGGCCGGCGGTGCCGACGCGAAGGTCGTCATCGGCGATCGGGACCCGACGCCGCCGAGCGTCGATTCCAGCGCGCCCGGACACGACTACGGCGACTACGGCGTGACGCACGTTATCGACGTAACCATGGAGAATCCCGGCGACGCGGCCGTTCCGGCGTATCTGTACTTCAAGCCGCTGGCCGGCATCACGCGCGCCACGTTCTTGGTCGACGGCAATCTCGTGCAGCTGGGATGCATGCGGCTCCCCAACCCGTATCAGGTCGCGGCGTATACGGTCGGTCCGCATCAAACGGTTCGCTCGTACGTGCAGACGATGACCGACGGCGGCTCGTTCTATCCGGTCGAGGTCGGCGTCACCGAAACCGCGCCCGAACCGTCGTCGCCCCCGATCGCGGCTCCGGACGGATGTTTCCCAAAGCCCGTGCCGACCGAGGTGCCGTCGATCGAGCCGTCGCCGTGAAACCTTCGCGCCGCCGGGGCGTAGAAGCGGATAAGATGGTTCTTGCGATGACCGTGCCGGCGGGGAGCGCGAGCGAACCGAAGATCGTCTTGCTGGTGCGCCTGCTCAATGCGATCGACGAGGGCGCGCACTCGTTCGAGGATCTCAAGGACCGCATCGCCGAGAACGGCAAGCGCCCGAGCACGCGCAGCCTGCGACGGTATCTGGCCATTCTCTCCGAAGCCGGTTTCCCGTGGTATTTCGATCGCGCCACCAACGCTTACCGGTTTGCGGGCGGATACAGCCTCAAGCGTTTGGATCTCTCCAACGGCGAGCTGTTCGGACTGGTCGCGCTGCGTTCGCTGGGCGCGAGTATCGGCGGCGCGATCGGCGCGTCGATCGACGATGTCACTGAAAAGCTCGTCGGCACGGCCGGCCGTACGGCGCAAGCGCGCGTGGACGCGCCGCCGCAGGTGGCGTTTCGGTTTGCGGAAGTTGGACTCGATCGTTCGGGCGAGCGCGCCTTCTCGCTGCTCTCGTCGGCCGAGCGCGCGTCGCGAACCGTGGCGTTCTCGTACCTCGACAAAGACAGCAATCCCAGCGCGCGGACGGTGGATCCGTACGGCTTCATCATTCACGCCGGCCGCGTGTACTGCGTCGGCTACGACCACGTGCGCAAAGACATGCGGACGTTTGCCGTCGATAGCATCACCGATCCGGTGGTCCTCGCGAAGACGTTCGTCAAGCCGTCCGACTTCGACGTCGAGCGATACGCGGGCGGATCGATCAGCGGAGTTTTGCACACCGGCGAGACGACCGAGGTGGCGGTGCGTTTTGCCGCTCGCGTCGCGAAGGCCGCCATTGCGGCGCGCGTCGTCAGCGAGCGTCAAGTGGAGCGCGGAATCGACGGTTCGGTCGAGATCGCCTATCGCGTTGCCGACGTCGACGAGCTGGTGCGATGGATATTGGGCTGGGGCGCGCAAGCCGAAATACTGTCGCCGCCCGCAGCGCGCGCGCGCATCGCTGGGCTTGCCAAAGAAATTTCGGGGAAGTACTAAAATAACGAAACCGAAGAGCGGAGCTCCTCGGTTCCGACGTATTCACTCACCGCACTCGCCTGTTTGGCTCCCGGGTGGGAGAGCCCCACTGACGTCGTTCGGCGGTTTGACCGGGGCTACGGATCGCCGCTCATCGCAGCGTGTCACGTGTTTGCTTCCGATCGCGAACGATACGTGTGTCGCCCTTCGAATAAATTTCGAAGTGCGTGCATCGTATCATGGCGCCGCGCGCGGAAACAAGCAAGGCTCGTTCCAATTCACAAACTGTCCACAAGATTTTGCCGTTATGCACACGTCCCGGTGGGTTATCCACCCATGACCGCGAACGTGCAGCCGCATGGCGCTTCTAGCTGTCCTTTCAATCTTGCTTGCCCAAAGTTTCTTCGGCGGATTACCGATCGACGGGGTCCATTGCGACCGCATGGAGGGGTCGGTCGAACACATTCATTCGATGCTGCAGATCTACGATCACGGGCATGCCGTGGCGGTGCCGCAAGGCGTCGGCATGCCGCAGGGCGCGGAGTGCCTGTACTGGGTTCACACACACACGGGCGACGGTTACATCCACATCGAGTCGCCGGTCAAGCGGCCGTTCACGCTCGGACAGTTCTTCGACATTTGGGGACCGAGCCTGAGCTGGACGCAGGCTGCGGGCGTCACCGCGCCGCACGGCAAGCGCCTGTCCATCTGGGTCAATGGCAAGCCGTGGCACGGCAGCGACCCCCGCGCAATCGTCCTGCGTGACATGGAAATCATCGTTATTCAGAACGGACCGCCATTCGCGAAGCCGATTACGGCGGATTGGTCGAAGCTCTAGGCTTATGGTCATGACGGCTTCCGCGGTCGAACTCGACGGCCGCCATCTGACGCTCGAAGCGGTCGAGGCCGTCGCTGACGGCTCACCGGTCCACATCTCCGACGCCGCGCAAACGCGGGTCGAACGCGCGCGCGAGTTCGTCGACGAGCGCTTTGCGTCTGGGGAAGCGATCTACGGCGTGACCACCGGGTTCGGACGCCTGGCCAACGTTCCGGTCGATCCCAAAGATGCCGCGCTCTTGCAGCTCAACCTGGTGCGCAGCCACGCGTCGGGCACCGGAGCGCCGCTCGAAGAACGCTACGTCCGCGCAGCCGGCGTCTTACGAGCCAACTCGCTGTCGGCCGGACATTCCGGCATCCGGCCCGCGACGCTCAACTTGATTCTCGAACTGCTCAACCGGCGCGTTACGCCGGTCGTCCCGTGCCAGGGATCGGTCGGCGCCAGCGGCGATCTCGCGCCGCTCGCGCACATGACCTTGACGCTCATCGGCGAGGGTGAAGCGCTGTTCGAGGGCGAGCGCCTACCGAGTGCGGTCGCGCTGGAGCGCGCGGGATTGCAACCCGTGAAGCTCGCCGCCAAGGAAGGGCTTGCGCTCATCAACGGCACGCAGGTCATGACTGCAATCGCGGCGTTGGGTATTTTGCGCGCCGAGCGACTTGCCGCCGCCGCCGACGTCATCGCCGCCATGTCGCTGGAAGCGTTTCTCGGGTCGGAACGCGTCTTCGACCCGCGCTTGAATGCGCTGCGTCCGCATCCCGGCCAGTCGCGCGTCGGCGAGAATCTGCGCGCCCTGCTGGCCGATTCGGAGATCGTGCAATCGCACGCCGAGTGCGGCCGCGTGCAAGATCCGTATTCGTTCCGGTGTATTCCGGTCGTGCACGGGGCGGTGCGCGATTCAATCGCGCACGCCCGGCGCGTTGCCGAGATCGAAGCGAACTCGGTCACCGACAATCCGCTCGTCTTTCCCGAAGACGGCGTCTTTCTCTCGGGCGGCAACTTCCACGGCGAACCGATTGCACTCGCCATCGATTTCTTGAAGTTCGCGATCTCGGAGCTGGCCTCCATCGGCGAGCGCCGGCTGTACCTGTTGCTCAATGCCGAAGATCGCGGATTGCCGCTCTTCTTGACGGGGCGCTCGGGCTTGCAATCGGGCCTCATGATCGTGCAGTACGCGGCCGCAGCGACCGTCAACGACAACAAGGGTTTGGCGTGGCCGTCCAGCGTGGACTCGATCCCGACCTCGGCCGGACAAGAAGATCACGTCAGCATGGGCATGACGTCGGCCAATAACCTCGTGCGCGTCCTCGACAACGTCGAAGGGGCCCTTGCATGCGAGCTGCTCGGCGCGATTACCGCTACTGATTTTAGGCGGCCGCTGCGGTCCGGACGCGGCACGCAAGCGGCGTACGATCTCGCGCGCGAGCACATTGCCGCGTGGACGGAAGATCGCGCGCCGGCACCCGACATTGTGAAAGCGCGCGAGCTCATACGCGGCGGCCACCTTGCCGGCGTCGCGCAGAGCGCAGCCGGCGTTACGCTGTAGCCGACGCGATAACCACGGCGGCGCGCGTTTGCACTGCGGTGCCGTCGTAGAGCGAGCGCAGCGTTTCCATCACCTCGGCCGTCGCGTGGGGTTTGTCCGGTTCGGGCATGTCGTCCACGTACGCCGGTGAGATGAGGTCGCAAAAAGCGTTCCAGTGTTCTTCCGGCGGGCCCGACCATGGCGCCGAAAAGACATGGGTCTTCTCAGTGACTTCGTTAAAGCCGGCTGCGCGCAGCGCGTGTGAAAGCGATCCTTCGATCGCGAACCGCTGTGGATGGGGTGCGCCGAGCGGCGGATCGGGAGGCGACGCACGGCGGGCAAACGGCTCCAGAAACGCGTGGAACATCGACGAGTCAACCCACGATCCCCACGCGGAGAATGCCGCCCTTCCGCCCGGGCGTAATACGCGCCGCGCTTCACTGAGCGACCGGGCGACGTCGATGAAGAACATGACACCCATGCGTGCCGTCACGGCGTCAAAAGAACCGTCTTCGAACGGCAAGCTTTCCGCGTCGGCGTAGACGAATTCGACGTTCTCGATTCCGTCGCGGCGGGCGAAGTCGCGCGCTACGACGAGCATCCCCTCGCTGACGTCGGTTCCGACGACGCCGCCCGTGGGAGCGACGCGGTGCGCGATCGTCAGCGCAGGCTCGCCGCTGCCCGTTGCGATATCGAGCACGCGCTGCCCTTGCGTGATTCGAGCGGCGCCGATCAGTGCTTCAGTTATTTCGCGCTGCTGAATGGCGATCTTGGCGTGCCAGCGCCGCCACGCGGCGACTGTTGGGTCCGACGTCCAGTTATCGAGAACGCGTTTGCGAAATTCGGCCGCGTTGACGTCGTTCATTCCGCGCCTCTAGATTTTTACGTTGATGCTAATGTAGGCGTTGAACGGATTGGGCAAGACGTATGAGTTCGTATCGGCGTACGCCGGGATGTACGAACTCGCAAACGCCGGGTTCATGGCTACGCCGTTGGCGCCTTTGTCGTTGGGCGACGTTCCGTTGTAGAAGTTCGATGCGTAGTAGTAGTTCGGAATGTATCCACAGGTGTATGCGTTGGGCGGGAACTGCTTGCTCCACGGTTCCGAGGAGCCGCCGAAACAGGCGTTGACGAGATTGGCAAGCATGGCGGTGACCTTGATCCGCGGGCTGATGTCGTACGACATCGACAGGCTCATGTTGAGCTGGTTCGGCTGGTGGAACATGCCGAAGCTGTCGAAGACGCCGGTCTGCGGATTGGGAATGAACAGCGAGCCCGGCGAGGTTCCCCCTTGCGTTGCAGCCAGAACGCAGCTCGTCCAGTCGGCTTGAAGCGGATCGGACTTGTGGATCGGCGAGTTGATCAGCCCGGCGGAGTTGCGCGTGCACGTTCGCGGATCGTTACCGTACACGTCGGCGGGATAGCCGTAGGGTTGGCCTTCGTTGAACGTCAGCGCCGGCGTGACCGCGAACCGCCGGTGTTTGTAGTTGACGAGCAGGCTCGCAACGTTGGGCGAGAGGTACGGGAAGTCCAAACCGACCGGATACCAGCCATTCCGATCGAGCAGCGGCTGCGATCCCACGTTGTAGTACGGATTGCGAATAACGGGATTATAACAGCTCGCGTTGCTGCTGGACGAACGTTTGCATGCCTGGCCATTGGGAACCGGCCCGCAGTTAGGATCGGGTACGACGTTGCCCGGACCTTGGTAGCCGTTTCCGGCGCTGGGCGCGTTGTTGTAGTAGCACGCGGCGCCGCCGCCGGCTTTGGTCAGCGCGTTGAAGTTCTGGATGTCCTGGTTGTACTGATCGATCGGGTTGATGCTGCTGTTGGGGAAATTGGTCCACTTTTCCGCGGCATTCGTATACGTGTACGAGAAGATCAGCGACAGACCGTCTTTATCAAAGTCGCCTTTGGTGAACTCGAACTCAACGCCGTCGACCCGCTCGATGCCGCTATTGAAGCCGCCGGAGAGTCCGTAGGGCAAGCTGATGCCGTACACCTGATTGGTGGCGTACCGGTAATACGGCGTTACTTTGACGGACATGTCGGTGCCTTTGAATCGCTTCTCGAGCGAGGCATCGTAGTTGTTCGAGTATTGCACGAGCGGGTCGTGACGCGGCGTCGTGTAGCCGTATTGCCAGAACGCCTGAAACAGATCGTACGCCAAATTACTGTCGGCGGCACTGTATTGCACTTGATACGTCTGCGGCGGTTGGGCGAAGCGGCCGGCAGATAAACGAATCACCGTATCCGAATCGAGTGTGTACGTCAAGCCGAGTCGCGGTGTAAACGCGTTGTCGCTGATCGTCGGGCCGTACGTGTCGCTCAGCAGAAGGTGACCGTTCTTGCCATCGGGATGAACGTAACCCGCGGGGCAGTTTAGCCCGATGAAAGGGTTGGCGGGACGGAAGCTGGCGGGGGGCTCTGGAATGAAGAGCGGTGCAAGCGTCTTGGGATCGTAGCAAAACTCGTGTTGGTCGGCAAGGAACCAAAAATTCTGCCCGTTGCTCGTGGTGTTGGCCAGATTGTACTGATAGTTTTCGTCGCGTAACCCGACTTGCACGTTGAGCCGCTCCGTCGGATTCCACTGATCTTGCAGCGAGAGCGTCGTGAACTCGGGGGTCACCTGGTTATGGAATCCGGACGTACCGCTGGAGGTCACCTGCCACGACGCGCCCTTGGGAAGCGATGCCAAACACGAGATCGACGACGACGAGTACGAACCGGCGGCGCAGAGATATGAATCGGTTGGATCGCCGAACGTTCCGCTGGTAAGCCGGCTGTTGCACGGAGCCGGCTGCCCCGCTTGGATCACCGGATTGTACGCTTTATTGACGGGTTGGCCGGGATATACGGCGCCGGTGAACATCGCAAAACACTGCGCGCCGTTGGTAAGATTGGTCGCGCTCGTGTCGAGGTAGTTGTTGAACGTCGTGTTGTTAAAACGGTTGGTCGTGGCCGTCGTGTAGTTCGCATCGAACGTCAACAGATGTGCGGGGCTGAGCTGATCGGCGAAGGTCAGAGCGATACCGCGCGTGTGCGCCTCGAGCTCGTAGTCGTACGACGTTGCACCCAAGCCGTAGAGGAACGATCCGTAGCTGAGCGGGCTGGTCTGCAGCCAGTCGGAGTAAAACGTATAACCGTAGAGCCGAATGTACGCGTTCGAGCCCATGTTGTGCTGGTATTGGAGCTTGACGATCGAGGAGTCATTCCAGAAGCTGTCGCGCGAATCCAACGGCACGGCGGAATAGGTGCCCGCCGTGCACGAACCGGCCGGCAACGGTACGCCTTTGATCGACGACGGGTAGACGTTCGCGCATCGGTCGCCGGGAGAGGCCGGCATCATGTACGGAATGGCCGAGACTCCGGTCGCGCTTTGCCCCGGATGCGTACCCGTGGGCCACGTTACGAAATCGCCCCAAATGAGTGGAACGTTGCCGTAGCCGGCGAGCTCGTCGAGCTGATTGACGAGATGCGGGCCGATATCGTTTCCGGAGCTGTAATATTGCGTGTGCAGCGCTACCGGGTTGTAGAGGATCTGAACGTCGTCGCGGCCGGCGTCGTGTTTGTGCGGAATCCCAAAATGGAGGTTGATGACGGTTTCGCGGTCGACGAGATTGGAGTAGTTGAAGTACGCCGGTGAGACGGTGTTGTAACAGCCCGGATCGTTGGAGCCGCCATTTTCCGTGTTGACCGGCGCCGCGATATATCCGGGTTGACCGGGTGAGAGCTGGAACGGGTCGTACACGGGCGACGCGTTTGGACCACTGTAGAGCGGGCCGCCGTAGTAGCTGCCGCTCTTGGGCGCCGTAAACTGGCAGATCGGATAGTCGCCGCCGAAATACGTCTTCGTCGTATTGAACGCGATCGTCGGATAGCCCCAAACGAGTCCGAGGTTCTGTCCGTTGAACTGATCGAGGTAGCGGAAGTCCTGATTGTATCCGCCGACGCCAACGTAATACGAGAAGCGACGGTCGGGCGTAGCTCCGCCCACCTCGACCTGCATATTGTGATAGTAGGTCGGCGTGCCGAGGCCGGCGTTGACGTCGGCGAAGCCGGGATACGTGCCGGTCTTAATGACTTGGTTGATGAAGCCGGCCAAACCGCTGGTGCTCTGTCCGACGGTGCCGCCGCCCGAATAGACTTGCAGCTCCTGTTGGCCCAGCGTTCCCGCCGTGCTTCCGGGATAGTTGTCGAACGACCGGTTCACCGGGACGCCGTCGTACTCGTAACCGACCTGATCGTAGTTGCCGCCGCGGATGTAGACGACTTGATCCCAGCCTTGCTGATTGGGCGGAACGAACGCACCGGGGACGGTCGCGATCGCCGAATACGCGTTGTTGAGATTTCCGCCGCCGCCGACACCCGCCGCGGCCTGCGATACCGCGGAGTTGACGGAGTACACATCGGCGGTCGTACCGGATTTCACCAGATCCATCGACGAGCGCGTCGTAACGCGCGCGATCGTCTTGAGCGACGGCTGCAGCGCGATCCGGATGTTCTGAACCTGGTCGGCAAAGACCGAGATGCCGGCTTCCGAGAGGCTTTCGAAGCCGTCTTTCGACACCGTGATCGTATACGTATCGGGTGCGAGCGAAAGCAGGGCAAAGTGACCGGCGCCGTCGGTCGTGACCGTCGACGTTTGCGACGGACTGACCGCCGTTATCTGCGCTCCGGCGATCGGGGCGCCTTTCGTGGAGACGACCGATCCGCTGACCGTTCCGGTCGTGCCGGCCGGCACGGGTGAGCTATTAAAAAGTAAGACGAAGGCGGCAAGCCCCGCCGCAACTAACGAGCGCTTCCACATCATGCGGGCGCTTTCGCTCCAGGCGTGAGGGGGCCTTCGGCGAAGCCTCGGCTATGAGCACCACCGCATCCGCACCCCGCGTCGTTCGGGCGCCGCGAGGCACCGAAATCAGTTGCGTCGCGTGGCCGCAAGAAGCCGCGCTGCGCATGTTGATGAACAATCTCGATCCGGAGGTCGCCGAACGCCCCGACGATTTGGTCGTGTACGGCGGCAACGGCCGCGCCGCGCGATCGTGGGAAGCGTTCGACGCCATCGTCGCAACGCTCAAGCGCCTCAAATCCGACGAGACGATGATCGTGCAGAGCGGCAAGCCGGTGGCGGTGTGGAAGACGCACGCGCGCGCGCCACGGGTGCTGATCGCCAACTCGAATCTCGTCCCCAAGTGGGCCGACTGGAAAGTCTTCCGCGAGCTGGAAGCGCAAGGATTGACGATGTACGGCCAGATGACGGCCGGCTCGTGGATCTACATTGGAACGCAGGGCATCGTGCAGGGGACGTACGAGACGTTTGCCGAGCTGGCGCGCCAGCATTTCGGCGGCTCGTTGAAGGGCCGCGTCTGCTTGACGGCCGGTATCGGCGGCATGGGCGGCGCACAGCCGCTGGCCATTACGATGAATGAAGGCATCGCACTCGTCGTCGACGTCGACCGTTCGCGGCTCGAGCGCCGGCGCGAGCTGCGCTACCTCGACCGCGTCGTCGATTCGCGTGAGGAAGCGCTTGCCGCGGTGGAAGCCGCTCGGAAGAGCGGGCAAGCGCTCTCAATTGGATACGAAGGCAACGCCGCCGTTGAGTTTCCCCAGTTGTACGATCTCGGTTTTCGTCCGGATTCCGTCACGGATCAAACCTCGGCGCACGATCTGATCGACGGTTACGTTCCTGCGGGTCTGACGCTCGAAGAAGCCGCCCGGCTGCGCCGGCGCGATCCTGAAGAGTACGAACGGCGCGCCCTCGAGAGCTGCGGCGCGCACGTGCAGGCGATGGTGCGTTATCTAGATGCAGGCGCCATCGTTTTCGATTACGGCAATAACATTCGCGCCCAAGCGGAACGCGCCGGTTTCGCACGCGCGTTCGCGTTTCCGGGTTTCGTGCCGGCGTTTATCCGGCCGCTGTTTTGCCGCGGGTCGGGACCGTTCCGGTTTGCCGCGCTCTCCGGCGATCCCGCCGATATCGCGCGCTGCGACGAAAAGCTGCTCGAACTGTTTCCGGACGACGCGTCGCTGCGGCGTTGGTTACAACTCGCGCGCGAACGCGTCTCCTTTCAGGGATTGCCCGCGCGGATCTGCTGGCTGGGCTTTGGCGATCGTGCAAAGGCGGGACTCGCGTTCAACGAGCTGGTGCGCAGCGGTGAAGTCAAAGCGCCGATCGTGATCGGTCGCGACCATCTCGACACCGGAAGCGTTGCGTCGCCGTATCGCGAGACCGAAGCGATGAAAGACGGCAGCGACGCCATTGCCGACTGGCCGATTCTCAACGCGCTGCTCAATACCGCCGCCGGCGCGCATTGGGTCAGCTTCCATCACGGCGGCGGCGTCGGCATCGGCTACAGTTTGCACGCCGGCATGGTCGTCGTCGCCGACGGCAGCGACGACGCTCGCGAGCGCTTAGGCTGCGTGTTGACGACCGACTGCGGCATGGGCGTCGTTCGCCACGCCGACGCCGGGTACGACATCGCCATCGAAACGGCCGACGAAAAAGGCATCGATTGGCGCTTGTAGTCCGCGCCCGGACGATCGTTACGTGTGACACCGACGCCGCGCAATGCGGCGTCGGCTTTGATTCGCTCGGTCGAATCGACGACGGCGCGATCAAAATCAAGAACGGATATGTGACCGCGGTCGGTAAGACGGACGCGATCGCGAAGAAAAAGGATGAGATCGTCGATCTCGGGGACTGCACGCTCGTTCCCGGCTTTGTGGATGCGCACGCGCATCCGCTCTTTGCCGGGGATCGCGAGCCGGATTTTGCGGCACGCCAGCGCGGCGAGAAACCGTCGCTCGGAATGCTCTATACGGTCGAGCGCACGCGCGAAGCGCTTCTCAATCCGAAGTCGTTCTACAAAAACGTCGTGCGGCCGCGCCTTCAAACGATCTTGGCGCACGGCACGACGACGTTGGAGACGAAGACGGGGTACGCGCTGCACAAGCCCGGAGAAGCGGCGCTGCTGGATCTGATCGCCGCGCATCGCGGCGATCCCGACGTGCCGTCGATGGTACCCACGTTTCTGGGTGCGCACGCCCTGCCGCCGGAGTTTCTGCGCGAAGATCGTTTCGTCGACTATCTGATCGATCAAGTGATTCCGGCCGCGGCCGCGCACGGAGCGGTGTACGCCGACGCGTTCTGCGAGCCGGGGTTCTTTTCGCCCGAACAGACGCGGCGGTATCTCGATGCCGCACGGCTGCACGGCATGCGGCTGCGCGTGCATTGCGACGAGATGTCGTACGGTGCCGCGGCGGCTATGGCGACGGGGCTCGAGGTCGACGCCGTCGATCATTGCAACTATATTACCGACGCCGACGTGCGCGCGATCGCCGAGCGCGGCATCGTCACGGTCGCGTGCCCCGCGACCATTGAGTATCTCGGCTTAGCGCAGCGCGTTCCGGCGCGCGCGCTGCTCGAAGCGGGCGGTCAGGTCGCGCTCGCCAGCGATTACAATCCCGGAACGTCGCCGTGCTTCAACCTGCAGACCGTTGCGTATTTCGGGCGCAAGTTCTTCGGGCTCTCGGCGGCGGAAGCGCTCTACGGGGTGACGCGCGCGGCGGCGCACTCGCTGCGCCTCGACGCCGGACGCATCGCGCCGGGCGCGAGGGCGGATTTCGTCGCGCTGCAGATCGCGTCGCCCGACGAGTTCGGCTGGCAGTTCGGCGGCAACCTCGCAAAAGCCGTGTACAAAAAGGGAGTGCGCGTTGATTAACGAGCTCGTGCGCTGCAAGCGCGCGATCGTGTCGGGGATGCTGCGTGAGGATTTCGCGTTCGTCGTACGCGACGGAACGATCGTCGCCGGCGGCGACTTTTTAGACGTCCGGGACGGGGCGCGCGATCTCGATTCGCGATCGTTCCCGGACGATCGGCTGGTCGTGCCGGGATTCGTCAACGGGCATAGCCACGCGTACCAGATTCTGCTGCGCGGGTGGGCCGACGACTGGCCGTTTGCCAAGTGGCGCACCGACGCACTCTACAAAGTGGTTCCGCAGCTGACGCCCGACGACGTGTACTGGACGTTCGTTGCCGCGTTTTCGGAGATGCTCGCGGCCGGCATCACGACCGTCGCCGAGTTTTTCTATCTCAACGGAGCCGGCAACGCCCATGCCGAGGCCGCGATCCGCGCCGCGGCGGATACCGGTATTCGACTGGTGTTCGCGCGCGCGTGGATGGACGCCGATTACGCCCCGCCGCAGTTCCGCGAAACGGCTGCGGTCGCGGCCGAGCGGACTCGCGAGCTGATGGAGGGCTACCCCGGGGCGAACGTGTGCGTCGCGCCGCACTCGCTGCACGCCGCGTCGCACGACATGATTCGCGCCGCCGCGGAGTTCGCGCGCGAGTTCGACTGCATGATGCACGTTCACGTCGCCGAGGCATCCTACGAAGGCCGGCAGACGCTCGAGCGATACGGCGCAACGCCGATCGCACTTCTCGGGAAGCTCAACGCCCTCGACGAGCGCACGGTGGCAATCCACGCCATCTACGTGAGCGATGCCGAGAAGGAAGCGATCGCCCGCGCGGGCGCGCGCGTCATTCACAATCCGATGACCAATCAGTATTTAGGCGACGGCATTTGCGACGTGACGGGATTCGCGGAGCTCGGCGTCACGATGGGATTGGGAACCGACGCCGACGTGAAGCCGTCGCTGATCGACGAAATGCGCGCCGCCGCGCTGCTGCAGAAATTACGCCGGCTCGACGGAAGCGCGTTGCCCGCGACGACGGCATTCGCGCTCGGTACGGCGCAGGGCGCCAAAGCGCTGCGCGTTGCGGCAGGCGATCTTTTGGCCGGCAATGCGGCCGACTACGTCGTGCTCGACGCATCGAAGATCGATCCGTGGGCGCCGCCGCTCAACGCGCTCGTCTATCGCGGCGAGGACGCTTGGGTGCAGGGAACGTTCGTCGGCGGCCGTCGCGTCTATGTCAGCGAGCCGTCGCAGCTGGCCCGGCTTGCATGGGAAGCCGCCGCAAAAATCGCGAAGCGCCTTCTATGAAATACATTGCATCCGTATTGCTGCTCTGCTGCCTGGTTGCTTGCGGCGGAAACAAATCCACGAGCGCCGCGGCGACGCCGGTCGAAGGCGCGTCGAACGGCACGCTGACCAACGGCACGCAAATGTCCAGCGAGAACGCCAGCAACATTCCCGACTGCGGCGCCGTCAAGGCCGTGTGGGTGAACACGAAGACCAAGGTGTATCACGAGCCGGGCGATCCGAGGTACGGTCACACGAAGCACGGCAAGTACATGTGTCCGAGCCAAGCCAAGAAGGAAGGCGACCGCCCCGCTGGCGGCGCGAAGCATCACAGCAACTCGATGTAACGTTCCAAGGCCGCGAGCGCTTCGGGGAGATTCTCGCGGCCGTACCCGATGCGCACGCGGTCGTTGCCGGCGTCGAACAGGCTGCTCGGCAGTAACAACACGCCCGCGCGCTTGACGAGATCGGCGCACAGCGCGTCGGTATCGCCGCGCAGGTAACGCGGAAACGCCGTCGTCCCCGCTCGCGGACGGTGCCACTGCCAAACCTCTGAGTGACGGGCAAAGAATGCATCGAGGAGATCGAGATTGCGTGCGACGATGCGCTGCACGCGGGCGATGAGCGCGTCGCCGTGGCGCATCGCCAGCGCCGCGAGAAACTCGCTCGGTGCGGCGTTGCAGATCGTGAGGTAGTCCTTGAAGGCCGCGACGCGATCGTAAAACGCGCGGTCGCGCGTGGCGAGCCATCCGATGCGTAAGCCGGCCAACCCGTACGCCTTCGCCGTGCCGCCCAGCGAGATTCCGCGCTCGTAGAGATCGCAGACCGGCGGATGGCGATCGGCGAGATCGCGCTCGGTTCCACGGTACACCTCGTCGGAGATGAGCCACAAGCCGCGTTTGCGCGCGATCGCGACGACGCGGTCGAGACGTTGACGATCGAAGACGTAGCCGGTCGGATTGCTCGGCGAGGTGATGACGATCGCGCGCGTCTGCGGTCGCAGCAGGCTTTCGAGCTCGTCGGGATCGGGCGCGCCGTCGCCGTCGAGATCGACGTTCCAGCGCGATGCCGTCGCGCCTATGCCTTCGGCGACGGAATACTGGGATTGATACGCGGGAAACTGGACGACGAGATGATCGCGCGCGCCAACCGCGCAGTTGATCGCGGCGAAGATCGCCTCTTGGGTTCCGCCGTGCACTAACACGCCGCCGGCGCCGGTAACGGGGTAGAGCGCCCCGATCGCGTCGCGCAGCTCGGGCGCGCCGCGCGATTCCGTATAGCCCAGCCACGTGCGCGCAAAGCGCTCCGCCGCGCCCTCTTCCAACGCCAGCAGCTCGGCGATCGGCATCGACTCCGGATCGCTCGCGCACAGAAGGTACTTGGTCGTAAACTCGTACTGCGCGAAATAGCGCTCCAGCGCGAATGGCTGCGGCGTCATCACAAGAGTCCTCGTATCGCACGCATGAACGGCGCGAAACGCGCGTTGTTCTCGGGAGTCGACGGCAAACCGGTATAGACCACGATGACGAAGCGCTTGCCTTCGCCGGTGACGAGAATGCCGCCGTCGTGCGTGACCTCGCTGGTATCTCCGGTTTTGTGTGCGAAGCGGTCCCACGAGAGCAGGCCGCCGTTAAGTTTTTCGTTCCACTCCTGCGCCGCGAGCATTTCGCGCAGCAGGGCCGCGTGCGCAATCGCGTTCTCCGCGATCGCTCGCATCAGGTGCGCGCACTCGGCGGCCGGATGCGCGTTGCGATGAACGCCGTCCCACTGCGGATCGTCGATCAACGGGTCGCCTCCCGAAAGCTTGCGATAAAACGCGGTGGTACTTAGGCCGAGTTTTTCCCGCGCGATCTCAGTTGCGCGCTCGCGGCCGACCACGTCGAACAGCACGTTCGTCGCGACGTTGTCGGAGCGTGCGATTGCCAACCACATGAGCTCGCGCAAAGTGGCCTCATACCCCGGTACGAGCGGCGAGGCGGCGTCGTTGGCGGTCATATTCGCGGGCTCGACCGTCACCGTCGAATCGATCGGGGAAAGCCGGCCCGAAGCGATCTCACTGAGGGTAGCGGCGACCACCGGCACCTTGATCATGCTCGCCGGATAAAGCGGCAGCTCCGGCTCGACGGTGACCGGCCCGGCGGCCAGGTCGAGCGGGGCGACCACGATCGAAGCCGGCCCGAGGCCGGCGTTGAGGGCCGCCCCTAGGAGCAGATCAGGATCGAGACGCAGGACAATACCTCCAAAAAAAATGCGTGTAAGCACTTGCATTCACTATTCCGGCCATGTTAGACTTTGCGTGCAAGTACCCACTTGCAGCATTTGAGCCCTCGCCAGCTTCGGAGAAGAGATTGAAAAACGTGGTCATCGAGTACCGCCCCGACGCCATTGCAGCCCTCGAGACGGCAGTCCTTGCCGCCCTCCAAGGCGGTGCCGTACAGGTCGTTTTGGACCTCGATACGGTCGAGTCGCTCGATACCGACGGCGTTCGGGGCCTCATCAAGCTTCTCCGCAGCTCGCGCGCCGCAGGCGGCGAGCTCGCGCTGAGCGTCAGCAAACCGGGCGTGCGCCGTACTCTGGCGGTCACGGCGCTCGACCGGCTCTTTCCCGTCGTCGAGGCCGCGGCATGATTGCGCCGCTGATTGCCGCGCTCGTCGCATCCGCGCCCGCGCCGACGCAGGCGCCGCCGATGCCGCCCGACGCCCATGCGGTCGTCGAGAAAATGATCGCGCGCAATCCGTCGCTGCAGTCGTATAAGGCGCGCGTGCACGTCGACGTGCGCATGTTGAGCTTTCCCTACTTGGCGCCCAAGCTCGACGGAACGTCGTACTACAAGCGCCCCGACACGTACGAGGTCGTTTTCGACAAGATGCCGGGCTACGCCAAGGGCTTTCAAAAGATTTTCGACGACGTCGGTGACCCGGGCGCGTGGGAGAAAGATCAAAACATCGGGCTCGACGGCACCGCGAAGCTTTGGGGCCATCCCATGATCGTGCTGCGCCTGACCAAGAAGATTCACAGCGACATCTTGGATCACACGCTTGCGTACGTCGATCCGTTCAGCTACGCGCTGATCCAGATGGAGTGGTACTACACCAGCGGCGGCAAGATCACGATGACGCAAACCTACGCGCGTAACGGCTCCAACTACGTGCTCTCGTCGCAGCACGCGGATATCGACATTCCTCACATACGCGCCGTCGCGGACGCGTCTTACAACGAATATCAAACCAACGTCGCCGCCGCGAGCGACGGTAAGAAGAGCCCATGATCGAAGCACGCAAGGTCCAAGAATCCGTCAAGTCCCCCGAGGAAACGCGCGAGCGTATTCTGGCGGCGGCACGCGAGGTGATCGCCCGCAAAGGTAAGCGCGGCGCGACCACGCGCGAGATCGCCGACGTTGCCGGCGTCAACGAAGCGACGCTCTTCCGCCACTTCGGTACGAAAGAAGCGCTCATTATCGCCGTCGCGCAGCACTTTTGCGGCTTCGGCGAGCTTCGCGAGGTCGTGTCGCACCTGCACGGGGATCTCGGCGAAGATCTCCTAGCGATCGGCCGCAAGATGCTCGTCCGGATGGATTCCCAGATGGACATGATCCGCTGGTCGCTGGTCGAGATGGATTACGAAGCGGACATTTTTGCCAGCACGGCGTGGCGTCCGCAGTTAGCGGTCTTGGAAGTGCTGGTCGAGTTTCTGCGACCGCGCGTCGAGAGCGGCGAGCTGCGCGGCGATCCCAAGAAACTCGCGATGATGTTTATGGGGTTGATCTTCATGCACGTCCTCGGGCGCTCGAAGTTTCCGGACTCCGAGCTGCACCAAGGGAGCGACGACGCGGCGCTCCGCTACTACATCGACGTCTTACTCAACGGGGTACGAGGCAAGTAATGGATACACGGGAAGCCGACCGTCAGGTTATCGAGAAGCCGCCGGTCAAAGGGACCAACGGCTCGGCGGCTCAGGCGCCCGAAGCGCGCGCCGACCAGGCGGATGGCGAAAAGCAAAGCGGATCGGGTCGGCGGCTCGTCTTCATCGCGGGTGGCGTCGTGGCCGTCATCCTATTACTCGTCTTCGGGATCCCGTGGCTGTCGTACGCGCTGTCGCACCAAGGCACCGACGATGCCCGCGTCGACGCCGACGTCGTTGCCGTCACGAGCAAAATCCCCGAGCGAATCAATCGGATTTTGGTCAACACCAACCAGCAGGTTCGTAAGGGCCAGCTGCTGGTCGTGCTCGACAACAAGGACGAGCTCGCGAAACTCTCGCAGGCACAGGCGCAGTACGATCTGGCGCTCGCGAATCAACGCACGCTGACCTTGCAGAACCAAGGCGGCGTGACGGCGGCCGGGGGAACCGTGGGCACGCAAGAGGCGCAAGTTCCGGTCGCGCAATCGGGCGTGCAGCAAGCGCAATCGCAGCTGCAGGTCGCGGTCTCGCAAGTTCCGGCCGCGCAGCAGTCGTACGCGAAGGCTCAGGCCGATTACAACCGTACCGCGTCGCTGGTTGCCAGCGGCGACGAGGCGGCACAGCAGCTCGACACCGCGCGCGCAAACCAAGCGCAAGCTGCGGCTCAACTGCAAACGGCCAAGGATCAAGTTTCCGCCGCGCAAGCCAGCGTCGCCGCCGCTCAGTCGCGCGTCGGCGCGGCCGTAGCCGGCGTGACGTCGGCCCAAGGCGGCCTGACGACCGCGCAGGGCAAGCTGCAGCAGTCGGCCGATCCCAGTCAAGTCGAAGCCGCCAAGGCGCAGCTCGATCTGGCCAAGCAGAATTTGGCGGACACGCGCATCGCGTCCGCGATCGACGGCTACGTCGGCGAGAAGAACGTCGAGGTCGGTCAAACGGTCGGCGCGGGTGCGAGCTTGATGACCTTGATTCCGAATCACATTTACATCACGGCGAACTACAAAGAAACGCAGATGGGCAACATGCGCGTGGGACAGCCGGTCGATATCAAAGTCGACGCGTATAAAGGCGTGACGTTCCACGGACACGTGGAATCGATCAATCCGGCGTCGCAGAACACCTACGCGCTCGTGCCGGCGCAAAACGCCACCGGCAACTTCGTGAAGGTGACGCAGCGCATCCCCGTCCGCATCTCGATCGACGACCCTCGATCCGACATGCCGTTGCGGCCCGGAATGAGCGTCGAGACTTCAGTTAAAGTCAAATAGCGAGAACCGGAGATGGAACAAAGCGTGGCCGAAATCGGCCTGCGCAGGGTGATCGTTAGCCTCGCGGTCATCGCGGCCACCCTGCTGGAGATCATCGACACCACGATCGTCAACGTCGCGCTGCCGAACATTCAGGGAAACTTCGGCGTCGCAGTCGATCAGGGCGCGTGGATCGTCACCGGATACATCATCGCCAACGTCATCGTCATCCCGATCACGCCGTGGCTGGCGGCGCGCTTCGGCCGGCGCCAGTACTTCTTCGCATCGATCGTCATCTTCACGATCGCGTCGCTGATGTGCGGTCTCTCGGGGAGCTTCGGACAACTCGTCTTCTGGCGCATTATCCAGGGTCTGGGCGGCGGGGGATTGATCTCGACGTCGCAAGCGATTCTGCGCGACACGTACACGCTAAAAGAGCAGGGTAGGGCGCAAGGCATCTTCGCGATGGGCGTGATCGTCGGACCGGCACTCGGCCCCGTCCTCGGCGGCTGGATCACCGATAACTGGAACTGGCACTGGTGTTTCTTCATCAACTTACCCGTCGGGGTTGCGGCGGCGACGTTGATTTGGCTTTACCTGCGCAATCCGTCGGAACCGCAAAAGAAGCCGCTCGATTGGATCGGTTTGGGACTGCTCGCGCTCGGTCTGGGATCGATGCAGTACGTTCTCGACCAAGGACAACAGTACGATTGGTTCGACGACGCCAATATCCGGTTGTTTACCGCGGTTTCGGTAGCCGGACTTGGGGCGTTCGTTTGGTGGACCCTGCGTTCGGTCAAGCCGGTCGTGGATCTGCACGTGCTGCGCCTGCGCCAAGTCGCCGCCGGCAGCGTGCTGGGTGCCATACTCGGCGTCAGCCTGTACGGCTCGATTCTCGTGCTGCCGCAATACTTGCAAAATTCGCTCGGCTTCACTGCCACGCTTTCGGGCTTGACGATGCTGGTGCGCGCGGTATCCATCATGGTCTTTACGCCGATCACCGCGGCGCTGGCCGGGCGCGGCGTCATCGATCCGCGCGTGTCGACGGCGGTCGGGTTCGTGCTGCTCGGCGTTTCGAACTGGATCCTCGCCGGCGTCACCACGCCCGAGACGCAGTTCGGCACGCTGGTCGCATCGCTGATTCTCAGCGGCATCGGCTTGTCGCAGATCTTCGTGCCGCTCTCGATCGCGGTGCTCGGCGGCGTGCCCGACAAAGAGGTTCCGGCAACGTCGGCGTTTTTCAATCTGTCGCGTCAAGTGGGCGGCAGCATCGCTACGGCCGTGCTCGTGACCTTACTCGTTCGCGGAACGACGCTTCATCAGACGGAGCTGGCCGCGACGCAGACCTTGGCGCACGCGCCGACCGCTCAGTACCTTCAGACCGACGGTTCGCCGACGTCGCAAATCGAATTGGGTAACTTGGTGGCAGGGCAAGCCGCCGTGCAATCCTACGCAGACACGTCGCGCTGGGTGGCGATCATCACGATCGCGCTGACACCACTGGTACTGCTGCTCAATAAGCCGCGTCTCGGGCTCGTTGCCGCGGAGTAGAAGGGGAAATCACGTGAAAACCGTTCGACCGATACTTGCCAGCATTGCTTTGCTCTCCGCCTTTGCGGCCGTGCTGCCGCTGCAGCCGGCGCTCGCACGCGGCTCGACGCCGCGCGCGACGATACCGACGCCGGTGCCGTCGCCGATTCTGCCGGCCGTGCCGACGGTGGCTCCCGGCTACGCCGCACCGCAAGTCGCGCCGAGCACCGCGAATATTATCGGCGTCACGCAGCAGCCGTTTGTCGGCATCTCGCTGCAAGACGCGGTCGCGATGGCATTGGTGAAGAATCCCGACCTCGCCGTCTCGGCGTCGAACACGAAGATCGCGCGCTTCCAAATCGTTGAAGCGAAGGGTCCGTTCGACGTGCGGTTTATCGTCGAACCGTCGACGAGCTTTAGCGTGCAGCCGCCGTTGACGCTGTTTGGCGGAGGTCCGCCGCAGGACGTCGTGCCCGGCTCGTCTCCGGGACCCGGCTACGTGACCCAGCACCAGTATGGATGGCAGTACGGCGTGGGCGGTCAAACGATCAACGGTACGCAGTACTCGGCGGGCATCCAGCAGGAACGTACGTACAATAACACCGTGCTCGATACGTTCAATCCGTACTATCTGGCTTCGCTGAACCTCTCCGTAACGCAGCCGTTGCTGAAAAACTTTGGGATGAACGCTGCGAAGCGCCAGTATAAGCTCTCAATCGTCAATCAAGATGCCGCCACCGCACAAGCCTTGATCGATGCCTCGAACACGATCTCGCAGGTTGAGGACGCTTATTGGAATCTCGTATCGGCGTGGCGCAACGTGGCCATTCAGGAGGACGCGCTCAAAGATGCCGTAGCGCAGCAGGGCAGCAACGTCCGCCTCGCGCGCAAAGGCGCGGCGGCGCCGATCGACGCCGTGGAATCGTCGACGCAAGTCGCCCAGTTTCAAGATCAGGTCTTTTCCGCGCTGCAGAGCGTATCCGAGCTGCAAAACCAGCTCAAAGCTCTCGTCGTTACCGATTCGGGCGACCCGATTTGGACGGCAAATTTGGTGCCGACCTCCTCGGTGTTGCAACTACCGAGCGCGGCGGATCTCGGCACGATCGTCACCGTCGCCGATCACAATCGGCCCGAGGTGCGTCAGGCCAAGGACAAGAACGACCAGGCAGCCATCGACCGCGCCTACGCTCGCAATCAGTCGCTTCCGCAGGCCGATCTCAGCGCGCAATATCAAAGCAATGGATTTGCCGGGCTCTTAGCGCCGCAGCCGCCGATACTGGGATTGTTTTGCGGCGGTACGTGTCCAACGCCGCCGCCGCACACGCAAGGCGGGATGGCGTATGCCTATCACAATCTGTGGGCAGGGCTGTTCCCAACCCTCAATCTCAACTTCACGGTGAGTTTCCCGCTGCAGAACAACGTCGCCAACGGCCTCAAAGGGCAAGCCGCCGAAGAAGAGTATCAGGCGCGCGTATTGACCGAGGGCGTCAACGAGCGAATCTCGTTTGAAGCGCGCAACGCACTGCAGTCGTATCAGTCGGCCCTCTCGCGTCTCAACGCCGCGCGCCAAGGCCGCGAAGCAGCCGAGCAAGTCTACGCGTCGGAACTGCGCAAGTTCAAGAATGGTACGTCGACGACGTTTCTCGTATTGCAGCGTCAGGTCGAGCTCAATCAGGCGCGCGGGCGCGAGCTGCTCGCGCAGACCGATCTGAATAAATCGGTCGTCGAGCTCGATCGCGTGGAAGGAACCATCTTGACGAACAACGGCGTGGACCTCAAGACGCTGGGCTCGCAAGCGCTGGCAACGTCACCCTCGAAAAAGTAAACGCGCGTCACGCGCACCGCTAAAGAAGGGCACGGCGGCGTTCGAGCGTAGGAAAGTCCGATAGTAGGAGGACCCCACGTGAACGTTGCACGGCCCTTTGTTCTTTCGGCATGTCTCGCCGTCGTCGTATCGACCTTAACGCCGCTCGCGCCGGCCGGTGCGCAGGATAGCGCGCCTTACCCGACGCCGGCAACGTTGCCGATGCTTCCGCCGGTGCCGACCGTTGCACCGGGCTACCGGAGGCCAAAAACGAAGCCGTCGCCGGCACACATCGTCGGCGTGGCGCAACCTTTCGTCGGCATCTCGCTGCAAGACGTGATCGGAATGGCGCTCCTGAAGAATCCGAATCTCGCCGTGTCGGTCTCGAACTCGCACATCGCCCGCTACCAGATCGTGCAAGCGAAGGCGCCGTTCGATATGCAGTTTCGCGTCGAGCCCTCCTCGAGTTTTCAAGTAACACCGCCGACGAATCTGTTTGCTGGGGGTCCTCCGATCGACTGCGTCTCGACACTACAGAACCTTTGCGGCCCCAACAACGTCTTCACGCATCAGTCAGGGTTCCAGTACGGGCTCGGCGGTCAAACGAAGGCCGGAACGCAGTATTCTGCCGGCATCCAGCAGCAGCGCGTGTATAACAACACCGGTTTCAACTTCTTCGACCCTTATTACTTGGCGTCGCTCAACGTATCGGTCTCGCAGCCGCTGTTGAAGAACTTCGGCATGAACGCCGGCAACCGCCAACTGAGGCTGGCGCTCATCAACGAAGACTCCGCGGCGGCACAATCACTCATCGATACATCCAATACGCTGTCGCAAGTGGAGCAAGCGTATTGGAGTCTCGTCGCGGCCTGGCGTAACGTCGCGATTCAAGAAGATGCGCTCAAGGATGCGGTAACGCAGCAGAACAGCAACGTTCGCTTACTGCATAATGGCTACGCGTCGCGCGTGGACGTCGTGCAAGTGTCGACGCAAGTTGCAACGTTCCGAGATCAAGTCTACTCTGCGCTCGAGAACGTCGCGGATTTGCAAAACGACTTGAAGGCGCTCGTCGTCACCGATCCCGACGATCCGATATGGAAGGCCAACCTCGTGCCCACGCAGTCGGTCCTCGACCTTCCGAGCGCCGAGGACCTGGACGCGATCGTCGCCGCAGCTAAGCAAAACCGCCCGGAGGTCCGTCAAGTCGCCGACAAACAGCGCGAAGCCGACGTCGATCGCGCTTACGCGCGAAACCAGGCTTTACCGCAGGCCGACCTAAATGCGCAGTATATGAGCAACGGCTTCGCCGGGTTGCTCGCCCCGCAATCTCAGTTCCAGCGGCTCTTGTGCGGCCTCCCCGGATTCGAATCTGGGACTGGGGGCAGCAGTAGCGACGCTAGAGTCGTGTTCAAGAACTGTCCGACCCCTCCACCTCATTCGCAAGGCATCATGGCTTACGCGTATCACAATCTTTGGGCGGCGCTCTATCCCAGTTTCAACATCAATCTTACCGTGAGCTTTCCGCTGCAGAACGATCTCGCGAACGGGCTACGCGGCCAAGCGGCCGAGGAAGAACGCCAGGCGAAGATTCTGAAGGACGCGATTGCGGAGCGCATCTCGTACGAGGCGCGTAACGCGCTGCAGCGTTACGATTCGGCCCTGTCACGACTCGATGCGGCCGGCGACGCGCGCGAGGCCGCCGAGCACGTCTATGCCAGCGAGTTACGCAGGTTCCACGACGGCCAATCGACGACGTTCCTCGTATTGCAGCGCGAGGTGCAGCTCAACGAGGCTCGCGGCCGCGAGCTGCTCGCACAGACCGATCTCAATAAGTCGGTCGTCGAGCTGCAGCGCGTCGAAGGCACGATCCTCACCAACAACGGCGTCGATTTGAAGACGATGGGCTCGCAAGCGCTCGCAACGGCGCCTCCGTCGCCGGCCGCAGGCGAAAAGCAGCGATGAACGACGTTATTCTCAAACGCTTCGAAAGCCCGGATGAAGTTCGCACCTTCGACAAGGGGAAATTCGAAGTCGTGAACGCCGGAGGCATGACGATCGGACGCGCGACCTACGAACCGGGTTGGAAATGGTCGGTCGACGTCGGCGCGGCATTAGGAAAGAAGAGCTGCGACGTGGAGCACGTCGGCATCGTCGTTTCGGGGCGTGCAACTGCTGCCATGGACGACGGAACCATCGTCGAGATGCGCGCGGGCGACATCTTTTATATCGCGCCCGGCCACGATAGCTGGGTCGTCGGCGACGAGCCCTACGTCTCGCTGCACCTCATGGGCGCGGGAGCCTACGCGAAGCATTAGCCTTACGGGCGTTGATAAAAGCTAACTAGTCTGATAGACTAGTCTCATGAAGCAGGTGGGTGTTTTCGAAGCTAAGACGCATTTTTCGGCGCTTATCGACGATGCAGTCGCGGGGAAGCGCACCATCATAACGCGCAACGGAAAGCCGGTTGCGGAGCTCCGTCCCATCGAAGGTAACCAGCGCGCACGCGCGCGCTTGGCGCTAGAGCGAATTCGCGCACTCAGCGAGGACCTAGAGGGGGCGCCGATTAGCGCCAGGGAGCTGATCGACGAGGGCCGCCGTTGATCGTCATCGACGCATCCACTGTCGTCGCTCGCGCCCTCAAGGATGAGAATAGCGAGCACGCCGACATCGCGCTATCGTGTGCCGCCGATCATGGCGCGTTCGTTCCCGGCAACTTCCAAACGGAAATTGTCAACGCCCTCATCAAAGCCGAGCGGCGAGGCCGGCTCGACGAGCTAAAGAGCGGACTGATCTTGTCCGAGATTGCCAAGCTCCCGCTGCAGACCCTGTCTCCGGATCCGCACACGATTTTAGCGGCAGCACGAACGCACGGTTTGACCGCATACGATGCGGCATACCTTGCGCTAGCGATGGAAAAGCGGTGCCCTCTGGCGACGGTTGACGCCGTCCTCGCTGCTGCCGCCAAGAAGGCGGGTTGCCAATGGAAGCCGAGCTAGGCAGCTCTTGACTCTCCCCTTGCGGGAGAGTTTATGCTCGTCTGGTCATGGAATCCGAAGAACTCTTTTCGATCGGCGAACTGGCGAAACGCTGCGGCGTGCCGGTGAAGACGATCCGCCACTATGCCGACGAAGGCGTGGTTCCGCCGAGTGCGACCAGCGAAGCGGGTTACCGCATGTACACGCAGAGCGACGCGCGGCGGCTCATGCTCGTGCGCAACCTGCGGGCGCTGGGATTCTCGCTCGAAGCCATCTCTTCGATGCTCGACGGAACGCGCGATCCGCAAGACGTCGCGGCGCTGCAGTTGGAGTTGGTGCAAACGCAGCTGCGCGCGCTCGAGCGGCAGCGCTCGATCCTGCAAGCCGCCGCGACGTTGCGCTCGCGGGAGGACGTGGTGCGCCAGCTCGATGCGGCCTACGCGGCGGCGTCGCTGGGTGCCGCCGAACGCGAACACCGATTGGAGCAATGGCTCGCGAAGGCACGGACGACACCCTCGTCGGACGGAGGCAACGCGAAAATTCGCGGCATGGTGCTGGACGGGCTGCCGAATGACCTTTCGAACGAACAGCTCGCGGCCTGGGTGCGGCTCTCCGCCCTCCTCGACGATCCCGGGCTGCTCGAAACGTTGCGCCTACAGCATCAACCGTTCGCCGACGTTTCCTGGAGCGAACAGGAGCAGATGGCTTTCGGGGCCGGCGTGATGCAGATTCTTTCCGAGACGTATCCGTTGCTTGCGCAGGGCGCGACCGCGACCGACGAGCGCGTACAAGCGCTGGCTGAACGATACGCGTCGCATTTCGCTAGCGCGCTCAACTGCGAGCAGTCCGTCGATTTCCCGGAGTGGTTTGCCGATTATGGGCGCCGCACGAACGATCCGCGCATCGAGCGCTTTTGGAACGACGTCGCGATCTTGCGCGGCACGCCGCCCATGCCGCCGTTCACCCGCGCGCAGGCCTTGCTCGTCGAAGCGTACCGTCACGGCTAGCTTGCGGCGTTTCTTATTCAAAATCGGCAGATCCGAGGCGACGGAGGGGATCGTCTACTTGTACGCTTGACCACTATGAAGACCGTATTCGCGTGCCTTGCCGTCTTGCTGCTTGGCGCTTCGGCGTCGAGCGGAAGTGCGCAGATCGCTAAGCAAGTCATCGACTTAAACACGCTGCTGCAATCCGCGACGCAGCGGTACGATAGTAACACGATTTCAAAGCTGATCACGGACGACTATACGCTAGTCAACGGCAGCGGACGAGTGTGGGACCGCGATGCGTTTCTTAAGGATATCGTCGATCGGTCAGCCGTGTGGATGGCCAACGATCCCAGCGAGGTGTCGGTGCGGTCGTACAACGGCGATTGCGCAATTCTGATCGGCTTGCTGCACATCAAGTATCGCCAAAACGGTAAAGTTCACGACCTCCTTGCCCGCTATACCGACGTTTGGGTGAAAAACGGCGGCCAGTGGCAATATGCCAGCGGTCAAGCATCGGTATACAAGCGTCTGTAACCTTCCCGCCGGTTAGCGAAGCGTGCCGTCGGCCGCCACGGTCGAACGAACGTCGCGCCATTTAACGGTTCGCCCGAACATGCTGACGAGCCATATCGCTAAGCTCATTACGTCGCGCACCGGGATGAGCCACCAATACGATTTGCGACGATTGCGCAGCGCGCCGCGCGATGCCAGGTGCAAGAACCAGCGCAGCATCGCGATATAGAGAAAGAGCGTAAACGACGGCCAGCCCGGAGCGAGCAGCAGCAATGCGAATGCGAACGGCACGGCGTACATCACGAAAGAAAAAGCGTAGCCGGCCGGCGCCTGGGCGCGCTTGGTTCGCGCCCAACGTAGCTCGTGCGAGCAGAGATCGGCAAACTGCTTTTCCGGAACCGACGTGCTTACCGTGTAGGGACAGAGCGTGACCGTGCGTCCCTGTTTTGCGACGAGCTCACCCAGCTCGTGATCGTCGGCGAGATACGGCCCGAGCGCTTCCAAACCGCCGATGCGCTCGAGCAGATCGCGCCGAACGGCCATGGTCGCTCCCATGCAGAAGCGCAGCGGTCCGAGCGCCAGCGCTACGAGAACCGAGGGAAGAAACTCGTCCTCCACGTGCATCGCGCCGAGTTCGGACACGATGGTACCGTTGGGAATCGCCCCGTACGGGCAGGTCGTCGCGCCGGTGCCCTCGGTCGCGAACTCCGCGGCAACGGCTCGAAGGTACTCCGGCGTCACGATCACGTCGCTATCGGCGATGACGACGATCTCACCGTTGGCCTCGGCGCCCGGTTTAGCAAGGTTGGCGATCTTCGGGTTGGCCATCGCGTCGTTGTGACCGAACGCAACGCGAATCGTCGTGTGAAAGAAATCGCCGCGTATGCGTTCCACGATAACGGCCGCCGGATCGTCCTCGTCGTGCAAGCAGAAGACGACCTCGTAATTGGGATAATCCTGCGTGCAAAATGACGCCAGGGCCTCGTAAAGGCCCGCTTCGACGCCTGCGACCGGCTTGAGGACGGTGATGCTCGGCGCGAGGTCGTCGTCAACGATGGCGGGTATCGTGCGGCTCGCGAACGCGCCCGTACGCATGAGCGCCAGCATGAGATACGCCAGCCCCGCCGCGGAGATGATGACGAGTAGGACGATGAAGAAGATGGCTACGATGGTATGCGCCTGCCCTTCGACTTCGCGCCTACGGCGCTACGCTCAGGATGACAATGCACCATACGTGGTGCTTTCAATGTGGTTGCGGGTGAGTGCTTCGCGAACGGCTGGGCTCGTAAGTGCGTCGAGTTCTTCTTTCCACTGGAAACGGTCCGTCCCGGCGTCGGCACCGGCGAACGGGCCCGTCGCCGGATGGAAGAACAACTCGGTAACGCCGTTGGGTAAGCCGTCGAGCATCCGCAGCACGCGCGCTTCGTTCATCGCGCCGGCGTCGTTGACGCCGTATACGTAGTCGTTGCTCGTCACGCCTTGACGGCGGGCGCGGGCACGCATGAGCGCCACCCACGGCTCGATCGTGCGTGTACCGCCGTACGGTTCGCGCGGAATGCGGATCGCGCGCATTCCGAACTCGCGCCCGACCTTGAGTATCAGGCGATAGACCGTCGGATGGACGTGCATATGGCTTTGCGCGTCGACGTGATCCAGGGCGAGTCCCGTGGCGGCGAACCGCTCGAACTGCGCGCGGATCTCGGCCTCGAGCTGGCGTGCAGCGCCTGGACGAAAGAAGAAGGTTACTCCGGCGCCGACGAGATCGGTAAAGAAGCGGCCGTCCCGGCCGACGATCTTCGCAATGCGTTCGGGCGGCAGCACGGGCTTCCCATGCACCAGCACGACGTGTAAGCCGACTGCTAACGACGGCAGTCCCCGCGCCCGTTCGACGGCATCGTCGAACGCCGGCGCGCCCGTCATCAGACTGGCTGCGCGAAGAACCCCATTACGATGCGCGATTTCGATCGCTTCGTTGACTTCACGTGAAATACCGAAGTCGTCGGCGTTAAAGATGACGCGCTTAATTAGAGGCGCCTGCCCTTCGACTTCGGCGCTTCGCGCCTACGCTCAGGATGACAAGTAGCGGTATGGCGCTACGCTCAGGATGACAGATCTTGGCGCTACCCCGTTTTCTGGTGAAGCATTCCCGCCGCGAGCTCGTCGACGAGCCAAAGCAGCCGTCCCGATGACGGATGAACGATCTGCGCCGGATACTTCGTCGCGTCGACCGGCCCTTCGACGACCTTTGCCAAGATGTCCGCCTTCGCGGCGCCTTCGACTGCGAACGCTACGGTGCGGCCAAGATTGATGAGCTTCGGCGTGATCGTCACGCGCCACATTCCCTGCGATTCCGCGAAGACCGCACGAACCAGCACCGAATCGTGCAGGTCCGGCGGCGAGCCCGGGAAGAGCGACGCGGTGTGACCGTCGGGCCCAAGCCCCAGCAACACGAGATCGAAATGCGGCGGGTCCTGGAGATCCGTGCGGATGATCGAAGCGTAGTTGTTGGCGGCCGCACCGGGATCGGCTTCCCCGCGAATGCGATGGACGTTGGCGTGCGGAATCGGAACCGCGTCGAGAAACGCTTTGCTCGCCATCCGATAGTTCGACTGCTCGTCCTCGGGCGGCACGCAGCGCTCGTCACCAAAATAGATAAAGACGTCTTTCCACGGCAGTGCCAAGCTGCGCGGCTCTTGCGCGAGCAGCTCGTACGCGCGCCGGGGCGTGTTGCCGCCCGAGAGCGCGACGCGAAAGGCGCCGCGATCGCACAGTGCCGTTTGACCGACGTCGATGAACAAGTCGGCCAATGCGGCCGCAACCGCATCGGCGTTGGGATACACTTTTACTTCGCCGCGCCGCATTAGGCGTTCACCTTTCTGCGCTGCAGGATCTCGCCCGCAGCCATCAGCGAGTCCACGAAAACACGATCTTGGTGTCCGGTCAAAATCGCCCGCTCGACGAGCGTAGCGATGTCGATGTTGTTGATCGGACGGGCGCGCCGCGGATGCTGCTTCGCGCCGCTCACGGAAAGAATGATGGCTTCGGCTTTCTCGCCGTCGACTTCGGCGGCAAACTCCGTCTCGGTCGACTTCAGGACGACGCGCTGGATGCGGCGGGCGCGTCCCTCGCGCACGATCGCAAAATCGACCTGCACGCCGAACCGGTTACAGAACGCATCGGGCGAGCACGGCGTCCATTCCAGACGGCTGGCGAGCCAACCCAGCAGGTAGTACGCTTCGGAATCCGATCCGCACGTGATCTCGACGCGGCGCAGGTCGAAAAGCTCGCGAATAACGTCCTTGCCGTCGAAGAACAGCGCGATGCTCTCTTGCCACGGGGCCAGCCGCAGATACGCCAAGTCTCCGATCGCGACGTTTGGATGCGCTTTGACGAACGTCACCAGTTCGCGCATCGCCTGATCGTCCGAATCCAGCACCGAACTGTTGTAGACGACCGTGCGCATGCGCTCCGACAGCATCGCGAATCGCGGATCTTCACCGATGCCCGCGGCAACCCAAATCAACACGACCGGCGCTTCGGGCAAGCACAGCGTCGTCACCGCTGAGAGCAATGCTTCAGGGCCCGAGTCCTTGACGCCGAGCTCGATCCAGTCGCCGCGCGTCTTTACGCAGTCCGCGTGCGCCTCGCACGCATTCCCGACGACCTGCATGGCACGATCCTGCGTGCCGTCCAGGACGATCACGCGCGACGGATGCTTGACCGCCAGCGCGTGCGTACGGTCGCGCGCCCAATCGCCGACGCCCGCATCGCTGAAGAAGACTACGACGGTCATCGTCGCGACCTTCATGTCGCGGTGGTTGCGCCGGCGCTCGGTGATCTCGCCAAGCACGGTATGGAGATCGAGGCTCATTACAACTGGCGCCAGTCGGGGAAGAGCGTGAAGGCCGTTTGCGGCCCCTGGCTCCCCGAAACGTAGTTCGGGAACGAGAAGTCTTTGGTGTTCAGCCACGTCTCCAGCACCGGCATGACGATCTCCCACGCGCGTTCGACGGCGTCCCAACGTGTGAAGAGCGTTTGATCGCCGCGCATCACGTCACCGATGAGCCGCTCGTACGCCGGCGGCGACTGCACGCCGAAACCGACGCCGTAGTTGAAGTCCATGTAGACGCTGCGAACGTGGTCCTTCGGACCGGGCACCTTCGCCTCGAAGCGCATCGCGATGCCCTCGTCGGGCTGAATCTTGATGACGAGCACGTTGGGATCGATCGTGTCGGTTTGTTCGCCGTAGAAGCGGTGCGGAATCGGTTTGAAGGTAACCGCGATTTCCGAAACTTTGCGGGCGAGGCGCTTGCCCGAGCGCAAGTAGAACGGTACCCCTGCCCAACGCCAGTTGTTGATTTCGTACTTGACCGCCGCAAAGGTTTCGATGTTGGAGTCGGGCGCGACGTCGTCCTCCTCGCGATAGCCTTTGACTTGCTTGCCGTCAATCGTGCCCGGGCCGTATTGTCCGCGCACCGACATCGAGCCGACCGCGTCGTACGACGGCGGCGAGATTGCCGAAAGCACCTTATATTTTTCGCTGCGGATGTCGTCGGCCGCCGAGCTGATCGGCGGCTCCATCGCAACGAGCGCCAGCAGGTTGGTGACGTGGTTCTGAATCATGTCGCGCAAGGCGCCGGCATGATCGTAGTAACCGCCGCGCTCTTCGACGCCCAGCGTCTCCGCGGCCGTGATCTGAATGTTCTGGACGTAGTTGCGGTTCCAGATCGGCTCGAAGATCGTGTTGGCAAAGCGCAGCGCCATGATGTCTTGCACCGGCTCCTTGCCGAGGTAGTGATCGATGCGGTAGACCGACGTCTCTGAAAACGCGCGCTCGATCGTGCGCTGGAGGGCCTGCGCGGTTTCCAAATCGGTCCCGAACGGCTTCTCGACGACCAGCCGCGTCCAGCCGGTCTCGTTCGACTTCGGGTCCAGCCCGCACGTGTGGAGCTGCTTGACGATTTCGGGAAAGACCGGCGGCGGCGTCGAGAGGTAGAAGATGTGATTGCCGGCAGTTCCGAGGTTTTTGTCGTTCTTGTCCAGCAAGCCCTTGAGTTTCGTGAAGCACTTGCCGTCCTTGAAGTCGGCGCTGATGTAACTCAGACGCCGAACGAAATCCTCCCACAGCTGGCCTTGCGGCTTCTGCCCATCGGGCATGAACGTATCGAGTTGCTGCTTGCAGTAATCGCGAAACGCATCGTCGGTGTAGTCCGTGCGCGAGAATCCTACCAGCGCGAAATCGGTCGGAAGCGTCCCGCGCAAGCGCATCGAGTAGATGGCCGGCAAGAGCATCCGTTTGAACAGGTCGCCGCTCGCACCGAAGAAGACGATCGAGCACGGATCGGTGATGCGATCGCTGGCGATGCCGGCGCGGAGCGGATTGAATGCCGCTCCGTCGCCGGGAGTCTGCGCCGCCGTTTGAACCGTCACGCTTTCACCGAGAGCGCTTCGTCGACGATGTTGACCAGTGCCCGCAGGCCGGTCTCGACGTCGCCCCGCAAGTGCACGCGGACCCCGCGGCGATTGCGTTTGTCCAGCGACATCCAGTCGCCGAGCGCCTGCGCGGCCAGCAGCGTTCGGAAGCCGACGTTCATGCCGGGAATCATCGGATCGTCCGGATCGTCGGCCACGATCTGCAGCACGACGCACGTGTCGGGGCCGCCCTTATGGAGCTGCCCGGTCGAGTGCAGGAAGCGCGGACCGAAACCGACCGTCGTCGCGATCTTGTGCGAGTCGCGGATCTTCAGACGCAGCTCGCGCAGCAGCTTCTCGTGCGTATCGTTGCGCGCGATGTAGGCGGTGATCGCGTTGTAGTCGTGCGGTTTCATCTGCGCGAAGAGGCCCACCAGCGCCTCAACCGGAGTGCTCCCGGAGATCCCCTTGCTGCCCGACAGGTACGTCACGTCGAGCGAATGGTTCTCGACGCTGGCTTGGGGCTCGTCGAAGCTGCCCTTGGCCGCGTACTGCTTGAGCAGCGCGACGGTGTTGTCTTTGGATTCTTGCACGTTGGGCTGATCGAATGCGTCGATACCCAAGATGACGCCGGCGGCGGCGACGGCCAGCTCCCACGTGTAGAACTGCTCGCCGAGATCGTACTCGTCGTTCATGGCGAGGCGAATCACCGGATGTCCGGCGGCTTCGAGCGCTTTGAGTTTGTCCTCGATGCCGCGTTCGGGATCGGGCAAGTTTGCACCGACGTAGACGAAGACCCGATCGTCGGAGTAAACGCTCGGATCGCCCAGCGGCTCACCCTCGATGGGCACGATGCCTTTACCGAGCTTGCCGGTCGACTCGGCGATGAGCTGTTCCGCCCACGCGCCGAACGCCCGTACGTCGGGATGCGTCACGATCGTCACCTTGTCGCGGCCGTTGATCGCAAGGCCGCCCAGCGCGGCGCCGAACCGGACCGCGGGCGCGGTGCGCGGATCGATGGTGCGGTCGTTGGCGTGCATCGCACCCAGGGCGCGATCGAGCAAAAGGTTGATGTCGTATCCGCCGATCGCCGACGGCGCAATGCCCACGAACGACAACGCGGAGTACCGTCCGCCGATGTTGGGATCGTTGTCGAAGCAGGCGCGGAACTTCTCTTGCTTCGCTTCGGCTTCCAACGACGTGCCGGGATCGGTGATCGCGACGAAGTTGTTGCCGGCCATCGCGGAACCGATCGCCTTGCTGACTTTCTCGTGGAAGTACGCGTAGAAAGCGTTGGGCTCGGTCGTCGTTCCGCTCTTGCTCGAAATGATGAAGAGCGTATCGGGAATGCGAATCTTCTCTTCGAGCTCCTTGATTTGGGCCGGACAGGTCGAGTCGAGCACGTAGATTTGCGGGTAGTCGTCGTACTCGCCGAACGTGTCGGCGATAATGTCGGGCGCGAGCGAGCTTCCGCCCATGCCGCAGACGACGGCGAAGTCGAACTTCTGCATCGCCTCGTCGGCAAACGATTCCAGCCCGGGAACGGATTCGAGCATCCGCTGCTGGATGTCCATCCATCCCAACGCCTTCTTGATGATCGCGGCGTCATCGGGCGCGCTCGACCAGAGCGTGGCGTCGTGCGACCAAGCGCGTTTGAGGAAATCGGCCGATGCAAGCTTCTCGAGTGCAGCGTCGAAGTGCTTTTGCGACGCACCGAGCGCGAAGGTTACGCGCTCGGCTCCCCCGGACTCCAACAGCTTCTGCTTGTAAACGATCGCGCCGAGCAGCGCGGCGAACGCGTCGGCAAAGAGCGTTACGCCCTCGTTTTGCAGTTGCTCGGTCACTTCGAAGAGCGAAATCTTCGCGTCCTGAAGTCCGCGTAGAACGTCTTGCGCCGCGCGCAGATCCTGCTCGGCCGTGTCGGCGACGACCTTGCCGTGTTCGAGCAGCGCATCGAGCGTCTGCGGCGGCATCGTGTTGACGGTATGCGGCGCGACGACGGTTTCGACGTACATCAAATCCGGATAGTTCGGATTTTTCGTCGACGTCGAAGCCCACAGCGGCCGCTGAACCGCGCCCCCGGCCGCTGCCAGCGGCGCGAACTCGTCGCTCTCGAAGACCTCCTTGAATTTCTGATAGGTCATCTTGAGGCCGGCGACGCCCGTCTTCCCGAGCAGACCCTGGAGGTTTTCACCTTTGGCAATCTTATCTTGCAGCAGCGTGTCGATCGCGGTGTCGATGCGGCTGACGAACACCGAGTTCACCGAACGAATCTTGTCGATCGGTTTCTTCTCGGCGGCGCGGCGCTGCAGGCCTTTGACGTAAGCGCGCGCGGCCTTTTCGTACATATCGACGGAGAAGATCAAAGTGACGTTGATGTTGAGGCCTTCGTAGATGCACTCTTCGATTGCCGGCAAGCCTTCTTTCGTGCCGGGAATCTTGATCATCACGTTGGGACGGTTGACGCGCGACCACAAGTCCTTAGCCATCGCAATCGTCCCTTGCGTATCGCGCGCGAGCAGCGGCGAGACCTCGAGGCTTACGAATCCGTCGTTTCCGCCCGACTCCTTGTACACGCTCGAAAACGCGTCGCAGGCGTTTTGGATGTCGCTGATTGCGAGATCCCAAAACAGCGCCTCGGCGTTCTTTTCGGTTCCGACGAGCTTGCGCAGCTGGTCGTCGTAGTCGTTTCCGGCGCCGATGGCTTTTTCGAAGATTGACGGATTGCTCGTCATCCCGCGCAGCCCTTGATCGATCAGCCGTTTGAGTTCGCCCGAGGCGAACATGCTGCGGCGAATGTTGTCGAGCCACACGCTCTGACCGGCATCCAGCAGCTGCTGCAGTTGGTTCTTCACGAAGCCCCTCTCCCTAACGCGTTGCGAGTGCGAACTTATCGAGTGCGAGTTGTGCGACGTTATCGGCGGTGAAACCGAAGGCCTTGGCGATCGCCGCGGCCGGTGCCGATGCGCCGAAATGGTCGATGCCGAACGCGAATCCGCGATCTCCCACGTACTTCGCCCAGCCGATGGTCGCACCGGCTTCAATCGACATGCGCGCCGTCACCGACGGCGGCAACACTTGCTCTTTATACGCTTGCGGTTGTTCGTCGTAGAGTTCCCAGCAGGGCATTGAAACGACGCGCGTCGCGACCCCCCGGCCGTCGAGAATCTTCTTGGCGTCGACGGCTAGCGAGACTTCCGATCCGGTGGCGATGAGAATGAGATCCGGCGAGCCGTTTTGCGCTTCGGCCAATACGTATGCCCCCCGCTCGACGGCCGCGTCGCGAGCGCCGAGGAACGGAACCTTTTGGCGCGTGAGCACGAGCACCCACGGCGCGCCTTTACGCGCGACGGCAAGTTTCCACGCTTCGAGCGTCTCGAGCGCGTCGGCCGGCCGCACGCAGATGCAGTTCGGCGTTGCGCGCAGCATCGCAAGCTGCTCGATCGGCTCGTGCGTGGGACCGTCTTCACCCAGGAACACCGAGTCGTGCGTGAACACGAAGATGTCGTGCAGCTCGGAGAGGCACGCCAAGCGGACCGCGGGCTTGCAGTAATCCAAGAAGTTGAAGAAGGTCGCGCAGAACGGCAGCAATCCGCCGTGTAAGGTGATGCCGTTGGTGATCGCGGCCATCGCGTGCTCGCGCACGCCGAAATGGATGTTGCGCCCTGCGTAGTTGTTTGGCTCGAAGTCGCCGCACTCTTTGAGATACGTCTTGGTCGACGGATCGAGGTCGGCCGAGCCGCCGACGAGTTCGGGCAGACTCTGCGCGATTGCGTTCATCACCGTGCCGCCCGCATCGCGCGTCGCCACGCTGCCGTTTTCGGCGGTGAAGGTGGGCCACGGCAGGTCCGTGGGAAGCTCGCCGCGCAGCGCGCGCTCCAGCGCCGCGGCAAGGTCGGTATTTGCGCGCTTCCAGGCGTCGTAGGTTTGCTGCCACTGTTTCTCGAGGTCCGCGCCCTTGGCGGCGGTATCGCGATAGAACTTCAGCACGTCGTCGGGGACGTAGAAGTCCGGCTCGAGGGGCCAGCCCAGGAACTCCTTGGACTTCTTGACGTTGTCGGGGCCCAGCGCCTCGCCGTGTGCGAGGTAGTTGTCCTGGCGAGGAGACCCGTAGCCGATGTGCGTGCGCACCGCAATTAAGGAAGGCCGGTCGGTCACGTTCTTGGCGACCCCGATCACCTGGTCGAGCGTTGCGACGTCGTTGCAGTGGTCGGAGTCGACGAACTGCGTGTGCCAGCCCGAGGCGTCGAAACGCGCGATCGGATCGTCCGTGAGGGTGACGTCCGTCGGGCCGGCGAGGGAGACCTTATTATCGTCGTAGAGGACGATGAGCTTGCCCAGCTTCAGGTGGCCGGCCAGCGAGATCGCCTCTTGACTGATCCCTTCCATTAAATCGCCGTCGCCGCAGATGCAGTACGTGAAGTGATCGACGATCGCCGCGTCGTCGCGGTTGTAGACCGCGCCGAGATGCGCTTGCGCGATCGCCATGCCCACGGAGTTGGCGATGCCCTGCCCGAGCGGGCCGGTCGTTGCCTCGACGCCGGGCGTGCGTTCGGCTTCGGGATGGCCGGGCGTCTTGCTGCCGAGCTGCCGGAACGACTTGAGATCGTCGAGGGTCACGTCGTAGCCGGTGAGATAGAGCAACGCGTAGAGCAGCATCGAGCCGTGGCCGGCCGACAGCACGAAGCGATCGCGGTTGAGCCAGTGGGGATCCTTCGGATTGAAGCGGAGATGACGCGTCCATAACGCGTAAGCCATCGCCGCGGCGCCCATCGGCAAGCCGGGGTGGCCCGAGTTGGCTTTTTGGACCGCGTCCACGGCAAGAAACCGGATCGCGTTGATGCGTTGCTCGTCGGCTGGCGAGTTGGGCACGGCAACTCCTTTACACCCCTCGAAAGGGGATGGGTGATTTCGCCCTCGGTCTCTGGTTTCTTACCCGGACCCACATAAAGGAAGGCGGGCGGTGGGCTGCTAATTGCTGGATGAGATGAGAGCGCCGGTTGGGTGTATTCTGCTGGCTCTCGCAGTCGCCGCTTGCAGCGGCGGCAATGCGTCTATTCCGCACGCGCCTACCGGCGGAACGCCGTCGCACGTCAAGGTAACGGTCAACTTCAAGGTTATCGTTCCAAGCGTGCGGCAGCGCAAACACGGCCGTCGTCACGAGCATTTCAGCTCGCGCCTCAAACATATTTGGTCGATTGCGGACAATACGGCCGGCATCCGGGTCCTTGCGTATGCGAGCGGTGACTTGAAGAACGCGCTCGGCAGCGTGGTTGCAAATATCTCCGCGGGTTCGGCGAAGTGCGGCGCATCCGATCCATACGGCGGGCGCACGTGCACGATCGCTCTCCAGGCGCCGCCGGGAAACGACGTGTTCGTCGCAACCACCTACGATCAGCCGCCCGCCGGGGGCAGCATTCCGAATACCGCCAAGGAACTCGGATACGGCGCCACGCCGCAGACCATTACCGCCGGAACTGCGGCCAACGTAACGCTGGCGCTCTCGGGCGTGCTGGCGAAAATTCAGTTGGACGTCGCGCCGAACTCGCTGCACACGATTCTTCCGACGACCTTGACGCTTAACGTCTACGCGCTCGACGCCGACGGCGACGTCATCGTCACGGATTCGTACGTCGACGGGAACGGCAATCCGATTACCGTCAACCTCGCGGCCGACAACACGCTGCCGCTGATTGCCAGCGCTTCGTCGTCGTCGTCCTTGCCGTCGCTGACGATCAATCCGGCTTCGCTTACGGGGCCTCCGCCCGCGGGGGTAACGCTCGCCTACGCGCCGCAAACCAACGGCATCGTCAACGGATCGAACCAAACGGTAACGATCTCGGCGAGCACCGCCTCGTCGGCCTCGATCGCGACGACACCGGCGAAGCTGGCGGCGATTGCGCCGAGTTACTCCTCGATCGTCGTGACGAATCTCGACGTCAATAATCCGTATCACGGCGGCATCGCCTTCGGCCTCGCCTCGTATTCCGACGTCGTGTACTTTACTTCAGCCGGCGGAAACGGCGCGATGAACGAGTGCTCCTCCTGCGAGGGATCGAGTCCGAGCGTCTCGGCGACGCTGGGATCGGTGACGGCGCCGATCTACGGGGGTTTTACGGGGACCGGAACGGCTCAGTACGGCAGCGGCACCATCTATACGATTGCCGGAAACTCGTGCGACACGGTCTCGGCCGGTCCGCCGCCTGCACTGACCCCGTGCGCCAGCGCGTCGGCGGCACCGATTCCCAACGGCAGCGGGATGGCGTGGGACAATACGGATGCCGGCGTTTGGTATTCGTCGGGGACGAATATTGCGTTCTATCCGCCCAACGGGGGGCCGGTGGCCACCGATATCATCGCGGATCGGACGATCGGCGGCTTTGCGATCGACAGTACGGCGAAGGCTTGGTTTATCGATACCGCGCGCAGCACGCTGCGCAGCTGCACGGTCAACGCGGGGCTCGGCGCCATGGCGTGCTCCCCCGGAACGGCGCTAGGCGTGACGCCGTTCGACATTCTCGACGTGACGAATACGAGCGGGACCGAACGGCTGCTGGTCACGGATACGGGATCGAACAAGATTCACGTCCTCAACACGAGCGGGAACGTCGTCAATACGCTATCGTTGCCGGCGGGAACGACGCCGTGGTATCTGATGCCCGATAACGTCGTGCCGGGCGTCGCGTGGTTCGATTATATGGCGAGCGGCTCAATCGGTATCGGACGGGTCGACACGAACGTGAATCCGCCGACGTTTTTGATGGCAACGGGCCCGTTCGCACCAATCTCTTCGTCGTCGCAGACGCCGACGGCGGGCGCGATGGGAACGTCGCCGGGCGGATACACGTACACGGTTTTTGACGATGCGCAAATGCTCGTACGGTGGAACCGCTGATGCGTAGAGTCATCGCACTGTTACTGCTGTTCGCGCTCGCCGCGTGTACCGGCACGGGAACGAGCGGAGTTTCCGCGACGGCGCCCGGCTCGGGATTCGTCCCGGGCGCACGCGCTGCGATGACGACCGACCGTAAGCATCGCAAACGCACCAACGCCGTGGTTCACATCGTCATTCCGCGTCGCCATCCGCGCAGACGTCACGGGCGTGGACCCGACTACGTTTCGCCGTCGACGCGCGGCATCAAGATCGTCGCGACGTGGCAAGGCGGATCGACGTCCACGTTCGTCGAGACGACCGTTGCGGCGTTGGGTCCAAAGGCGCCGGACTGTACGGCATCGTCGTCTGGGTTTAGCTGTCTGATCCCGTCGACGGTTTGGGAAGGTCCGAACAAGATTGACGTAACGGTGTACGATAAGCCGCCGTCGGGCTCGTCGTCGGGCGCGACATTTCCGTCGAACGCACAGGAGCTGGGTTTCTCGTCGATTACCCAGACCGTCACGGCGGGAGTTACACCGTCGATTCTGATTTATTTAGGCGGCGAAATCGGATCGATCAATGCCAAGCCGTTGTTCTCGTCGGTGCCGGCGGACGGCTCGTCGCACGACATCGCAATCGCGTTCAACGTCAAAGATTTTGGCGGGAATAAAATCACGGCCGGCTCGAACGATCCGTTCGCCAATCCGGTCAACGTTACGCTCACGGAAACCGGCGGCAGCGGTCATGCCGTGCTGCTGCTCAATGGCAGCGGTAGCGGCAGCAATGCGAAAATCAAGTTTTCGAACGACACGTTGGGCGTGCGTTACGACGGCGGCGGTAAGTCGGGTTATACGATCCAGGTGCAGCTTGCGGCCAACGGCGCTCCGGCCGAAACGCTGCAGGTGTCGCCGTTAATCGTCGAGGGTCCCGGCATTGCGGCGCACGCACTCGGCCTCAACGGCACCGCCATCGCAAACGCGTTGACCGTTACCGAAAAGAGCGCGCCCGCGTCGCAGACGTATAACGTCACTCGCAGCGGCTGTACCGGTATCGCAACCATCTCGGGCTTCTCGGGTTCCGGCGCGGCGGCGTCGTTCACGGCGACGGGCGGTGCGACGGGAAGCGCGAGCGGATGCTCGATTTCGGTCGCCGACGGATCTTCGACGACGCTCGTGTTGCCGGTCACCAACACGGCGATCGCCGGCGGCGTGACGATCAACGGCGTGCGGATTACCGAGTACTCGATCGGCGCGAGTCCCGGGCCGATGGCCGTGGGCCCCGACAACAATTTGTACGTCGTTGGAAACTATAGCTCCGGCAGCGGCGGCAACGAAATTCTTCCGTTCAAGCCGGCGTCGGGCGCGCCGACGATGGGAACGGCCATCCCGGTTGGCGGGTTCGCCCTACTCAACGACGTCGCGACCGCTTCCGACGGCGCGCTGTGGGTGATCGACGAAGGCATCGTCGGTGTCGATCGGATTACGCCGAGCGGTACGATCACGAAGTTTCCCTCGCCGAATAGCAACATGGACTGCACCGGCGGGATTACCGCCGGCAATGACGGCAACGTTTGGGCGCCGAGCTGCTCGGCCCTCATCGAAATCACCGTGGGTGGTGGCTTTACCATCGTCCCCACGGCCGCGAGCTCTCCAGCCGAGATCGTGCAGGGTCCCGACGGCGCGCTCTATTTTGCCGACGGAACGAACATCGATCGCTACGATCCGAACACGACGAACTTCACCCAAATCGCCGAGCCTAACGGGGCTACCGTCGCGTATCTGACGTCGGCGCCGAACGACGGTGCCAGCGGTGCGGTATGGTATACGGCTCGTAACTTCTCAACGACCACGATCAGCTACGTCGGCCGCCTCGACGTCGGAACTCAGACGGTGACGCGTACGACACAGTTCGGCAGCATTGCCACTTCCGACGTAATCAACAGCATCGCTACGGGTGCCGACAGCGCCGTGTGGTTTACCGACTCGACCAACAATCAAGTCGACCGGCTCCCCGTGGCTAACGGCAGCGTCGTGGAGACGTTCCCGCTGCCCACCGGCGCTTCCAACCCGACGTTCGTCATCCGCGGACCGGACGGCAGCATGTGGCTGTCGGAGAGCGCCGTGGGCAACGTCGTCCACGTCATTCCGTAGCCGATCCACAAACTCGACCCGGCGCTTTGTGCGTCGCCCACCTAGACGAGCAAGCACTAGCCAAGTAGACTGAGGTCAACGTGCGAGGCCTTCGCTTCGGCGCCCTTCTGGCCGCCATCGTCTGGGCTTATGCGAGTGGACCGGCTTTCGCCGGTACCACTGGAACTTTGCGCGGCGTCATCGTCGACTCCAAGTCCGGTTCGCCCCTTGCGGGCGTGAGCGTAACGGCGGACGCGCCTTCGCAGGTCGCAACGACGCTGACCGACGCAGCCGGTCAGTTCCAGTTCATCTCGTTGGCGCCAGACACGTACGTCGTGCACGCGGCGAAGAGCGGCTACGATCCGCTCGCGCAAGCCGGCGTCGTGATCTTCGCCGATCAGCCGCTGACCTTGAGCCTCGCGATGACGCCCACGCTCAAAACGATCGCTCGTGTCGCCTCGCGCGGTTCTAGCGATCAAGTACGTCCCGGTACCACGAGCGATCTCTATTCCGTCAACAACACCGGCATCCAGAAGACGATCGCGACCAGCGGCGCCGGCTCGATGAACCAGGTCTACGGCGCGATCAACAGCGTGCCGGGTGTGAACATTCCAACCAACCAGCAGGGATGGAATCAAGGCGTCTACGTCCGCGGCGGCGATTACCAGCAGGTCGCTTACGAGTTCGACGGGCTTCCGCTGACGCGCCAATCCGACCTCAATCCGATCGCGACCTTGACGGCGCTGGGTTCGCAGCAGGTCGAAGTCTATACCGGCGGCACGGCCGCGAGCTCCAACTCGTCGGGCCTGGCGGGTTACATCAATCAGATCATCAAGACCGGAACGAGTCCCGGTTACGCCGACGCGTCGCTTGGCGTAGGAACGCCGTCGTACTATCATTCGGCGACCGTCGAAGCCTCGGGCGCGACGCCGGACCGGCTATTTTCCTACTATCTCGGTCTTGCCGGCACGAACCAAGATTATCGCTACGCCGACCAGTTCAACGGCGCGTCGAATCCGCTCTACTTCTATCCGCTGGCTATCCCGACCACCAACTCGGCATTCAATATTCTCGACGGGAACTGCGCCGCGATCAAGCATCCGACGTGCTCGGCGCCGTCGTACGGCGCGGCCTTCTCGCCGGGAAACAGCTACGCCCAAGCCTTCAATCAGGACCGTGAGAACGTCGCGAACGTTCACATCGGTATTCCACATCGTCACGACCCGATGCGCGACGACATTCAACTGCTATGGGTGACCGGCGGCATCAATACCTGGTTCTACAGCTCGCAGGAGGAGCTCGGCAAGAACAACGTTGCCGCTGCCTACGGCGCGTATCCGGTAGCCTTCTTGGATTCGACGTACTACGTCGGTCCGCTCATGCAAAAGCCCAGCAACTCGTTCCTGCAGTTCAATCCGTTCCCCAACAGCATGCAGCATTCTCCCGGCGCGCCGGTTCCGACCAACGAGCGCGACGGATCGATAAACAACTATGCCATCGAGAAGTTCCAGTACCAGAAGAACTTCAACGAGCGGTCGTATTTGCGGTTTCAAGCGTACGGCGAGTACAGCAACTGGTTCATCACCGCACCGGTCAGCGCCGAGTTAGCGTTCGGTGCGGAGCTTGCGGACTACGAAGTGTACGAGCACGCGGTCGGCGGCGTGCTGACGTACTCGAATCAGCTTTCGCCCAAACATCTGCTCACCGCCGGTGCGACGTATTCGCAGCAGATCTTGCAGACGTACAACGCGACGTTTAGTTCGACGGATCCGACCGCGAACAGCCTGCTGCCGACGGGACTCGGAACGATTTTAAGCAACTACGTCGGCCGCGACGGCAACTGTTACAACTATACGACCGGGCAGCGCTGGAGCTGCTTCGACGCGGGCAGTCAGGGCGGATGTCTTCTCACCGGTTACAACGAGTTCAATCTCGGCTGTTATCCCGGACTCGCGTCTACCTTCAATCTCACGCCCGGAACGGCGCCCAAGGGATCGCCCGGCGCGAAGGCCGGCGCGCACTGGATCATGACGGAGGACGGCCGCAGCTCGCAAGTCGACGACGTCAAACCGTTGTTCTCGGGCTATTCGCTGACCGATCTCTGGCAGCCCAACGATAAGCTCACGTTCAACATCGGCGCGCGTTTCGACCACTTTGCCTATGCGACGAGCAATCTCGCCGACGCGAGCTTGTGGCCGGCGCGGCAGTTCTGGTTCACGCAGTTCAACAAGGAGCATTGCGGCGTGCTCGGCTCCGCGCCGGTGTCGACGTGGAACGGCAGCGGGTTCTCGCCGTGTCCCGCTGGGTATCTGCCGATGACCGACCCGGGCAACGGGCTGTATAACGTCGGCGCCGGGCTTTCGGTGCATAACTCGTTCCAGCCGCGCTTTTCGTTCACGTGGACGCTCAATCCCAACACCGTCGTCCGCGGCTCGGCCGGCGAATACGCCCGTGCGGAAGCCTCGTCGTATTACCAGTACAACACGGCCCAGCAGAACCTGGCGTCGTTTATCCGCCAATTCTATTCGTACGGCTATCACACGCCCGACCACGAGCTGTATCCCGATACGTCGAACAACTACGACGTATCGCTCGAGCAGCACCTCAAAGGCACCAAGATCTCTTACAAGGTCACACCGTTCTACCGGTCGACGCGCAATCAAGTGCAGTTCCAGTCGATCGACGCCCTGGGCGGAACGCTGGCCGGCCTCAACGTCGGAACGCAGAAGTCGTACGGCATCGAGCTCGCGCTGCAGATGGGCGATTTCGCGCAGGACGGTTTGTCCGGATCGCTAGCGTACACGCACACGAACAACTCGATCAGCTTCCACTTGATCAACGGCATCAGCGTCATCGACAGCCTCAACGGTCCAATCGAGCAGTATAACTCCTATACGAAGGGTTGTGCGGGCGTGACCGCGAGCTCGGCCAACTGGGCGGCGTGCGGGTCCGGCAAGTACGCGGGTAACGCCCAGCCGGTCTTCAACGGCGCCTGCGGGCCCGGATGCAGCGTGAAGAATCCGTACTATTGCCCGACGACGACGTCGTCGTGTCCGTGGTCGTTCCAACCGATTCTCGACGTCAACGCATCCTATCCGCCGTACGACGTCATTCCGTCGCCGTTTAACGCCGCTAATGGGTTCGACGTCCCCGACGTGGCGACGCTGGTGGTCAACTATCGCCACGGAAAATACGATTTTACGCCGTCGCTCCATTATTTGAGCGGCTCGCAGTACGGCTCCCCGCTGGTGTGGCCCGGATACGTTCCTCAAGCCTGCACGCGCAATCCCGCGCTCTACCCGGCCACGCCCGGCGCGTTCTGCGGATCGGGCGGCGCGCTCTTTTTACCGGATCCGTACAACGGCTATCGTTTCGACAACCTGGGGACGTACGCACAGCCGTCGCAGCTCTCGCTGAACCTGTCGGCAAGCTACGACGTCAGCGACCGGCTCACGATCGGCTTCTCCGCCGTCAACCTCTATAACAAATGCTTCCAGCGCGGATATGCGTGGGACAACCAGCAGACGTGCGTGTACTCGACCTTGCCCTCGAACATCCTCGGATCCGCCGGCAACTTCTTGATGGCGCCGCCGATTCAGGTGAAATATCCCTACGGGACGTTCTTTAACATCACCGAAGTAGGGAACTCATCGATGGAGCAACCCTTCAATCTGTTCGTCAACGCAACGCTGAAGATTTGATCGAAGCGTCCGTGTGGAGCGCCGCAACGCCCACCGGAGGGTATGCGGCGACGTCGCTGCCCGAGCGAGCGGACGTCGTCATCGCGGGAGCCGGCATCGCCGGTTTGTCCGCCGCGCTGGCCCTCGCTACGCGCGGCGCATCGGTTTGCGTAGTCGAGGCGTCGCACGCCGGTTTCGGCGCCAGCTCGCGCAACGGCGGCATGGCGCTGACCGGTCTCAAGCTCGATGCGGCGACCTTGCGGCGGCGGTACGGACTTCCGGCCGCGCGCGACATGTTCGAGGCGACGCTCGGCGCGATCGATCTCGTCGAACGTCTCGTCGAGCTTCACGGCATCGACTGCGCCTTCGCCCGCAGCGGCCATCTCGAAGTTGCGGCGAAACCGGCGCACTTCGCCGACTTCATTGGCACGGCGGAACTGCTGCGCGACGCATTCGGGCACAGGGTCCGCACGCTCGCGCGCGACGAGCTCGCGGGCGAGCTCGGTTCGGGCGCATATTACGGCGGGCTGCTCGATGAGCGGAGCGCGGGACTCGATCCGGCGCGCTACGTAGCCGGCTTAGCGCGCGCCGCCGTGTCGGCGGGCAGCGTGCTGTGTGAGAACGCGGCGGTCACAGCGGTGACGCGCGACGGCAGCGATTGGCGCGTCGATACCTCGCGCGGATCGCTGCGCGCCAAGAGCGCGCTCGCGGCGACCGGTGCGTATACCGGCAACGCGTTTGCGGCGCTGCGGCGCCGGCTCGTTCCGCTCGGTTCGTACGTCATCGCGACGCAACGCCTCGCGCCCGATCTCGCGCGCTCGCTGATCCCGCGCAATCGCATGGTCTACGACTCGAAGCGGCTGCTGCACTATTTTCGCCTGACGCCCGACGGACGGCTGCTCTTTGGCGGGCGAGCGGCGTTTCTGCCGGAAGGTCCGCGAACGGTCGCGCAAAGCGCGCAGATCTTGCGGCGCGACATGCTCGCGGTCTTTCCGCAACTGCGCGGCACCGAGATCGAATATGCCTGGGGCGGAACGCTCGATATTGCGTTCGACGTGATGCCGCATGCCGCAACGCAGGACGGAGTGCATTACGCGCTCGGCTTTGCCGGACACGGCGTCGCGATGGCGACCTTGCTCGGCACGCTGACCGGCGAGGCACTGGCCGGCGTGCCGGCGCGTCACGCGTTCGAGCGCGCGCTTCCGGCCGGCCCGGCATGGTATCGAGGACGTCCGTGGTTCTTGCCGCTCGTCGGTACGTGGCAGCGCGTGCTGGATCGGATCGCGTAGGTACCTTCATGCAGCTTCGGCACAACGCGGTATCGGCCATCGAAGCGACGCTCATTGCCATCGCGGGTACCGCGCCGGCAAATACGATTGCGACGAGCACAGCCGCGTTGATCGCGGTCGTCGGTCTGTGCGGACCGGGCGCGCTGCTGTTCGGCGCGTTGCCGATGTTGGGCATCGCACTGTCGTACTATTACCTCAACGCGTGGCGCTCCGATGCGGGGGCGGCGTACGTCTGGGTAGGCCGCGCGCTCTCGCCGGTGCTGGGATTCTTTGCCGGCTGGGCGATGCTCGTCGCGCAGGTGCTGTTCATGGTGGTGGGATCGCTCCCGGTCGCCGACGCGACCCTTGATTTGATCGCGCCGAAACTCACGCACGACGTGTTGCTCGTCACGGCGATCGGCTTCGCGTGGTTTCTCGTCGTCGTCGGCATCGTTTTATTGGGGATCAAAACCACCGCCGAGTTTCAGAAGGCCGTTACCGGCGTGCAAGTCTTGGGGCTCCTGCTGTTTGCCATTGCGGCCATCGTCAAAGGCCTGGCGCATCCGGCAAATCCGCCGAGTTGGTCGTGGTGGTCGCCGATCGGAAACCACGGCATCTCGAGTTTCGTCGCCGGCGCCATCGTCACGATGTTCTTTTACTGGGGTTGGGAAGTAACGGCGAACTTGTCGGAAGAGACCGTCGACCGCAAACGCGCACCCGGATTGTCGGGTTTGCTGGGCATGATCGTGATTTTGGCGCTCTTCTTGACGACCGTGGTGGGCGTCCAACTGTTGCTTCCGGTTCGGGCGATCGCCGACTCCGGGTCCGATCTGCTCGTCGCCTTGGCCAATGCCGCGGTGCCGCGCCCGTGGAGCGACCTCGCGATCATCGTCGTGATCGTCAGCGCCATCGGTTCGCTCGAGACGACGCTCGTGTCGGGGAGCCGAGTCGTCTATTCGATGGGACGCGACGAAGTTCTCGACGATCGGTTCGGTTCGCTCAACCCGCGCTTCCTCACACCGTGGAACGCGACGATCGCCATCGCGCTCGTATCGCTGGTCTTGTTCGCGTTGGCCGCGACCAGCAGCAGCGTGAACGCGATCTTGAGCGACTCGATCAACGCGATCGGCGTCGAGGTCGCCATTTTCTACGGGCTCTCCGCGATCGCGTGCGCGACGTACTACGCCGGCGCGGATCGCGGGGAAGTGCTGCCGTTGCTCCTGCGCCGCGTGTGGCCGATCGCCGCCGCGATCTTTGTCTTTGCCGTGGCCGCCGGGCAGGTGCTCACGGCCGGGCTGCGCGCCAACGCGACCGTCTTCGGCTTATTGCTGGCCGGGGCTGTGCCCATGCTCCTGTACCGGAAACGGTACGCCGGGAAGTTTTATCGAGGTCCAATGGAGAGGGCAGTTAATTAACCCAGAATCGGGGAAAGAAATCTATCAGTTAGTTGCTTGGAAAGGAGCGCGTTATGCGAGCGTTCAGGTTGATCTGGATACCTATCATCGCCGTCTTTTTGCTCGCCATCCCTGCGCCGTCGAGCGCGCAGGTCACCATTGGCTTTACGATCGGTCAGCCGCCGCCGCCGCTGCCGTACTATAATTCGATCCCGCAGGCACCCTATCAGAACTACATGTGGACGCCCGGTTATTGGGCCTACGGTGCGGGGGGTTACTACTGGGTGCCGGGCACGTGGGTGCAGCCGCCGCAAACCGGTCTCTACTGGACCCCGGGATACTGGGGCTATAACAACGGCGGCTACGGCTGGAACAACGGCTATTGGGGGTCGCAAGTCGGCTTCTATGGCGGAGTCAACTACGGATTCGGCTACCCCGGAACCGGATTCTACGGCGGCCAGTGGCAGCCGTCGGGCTTCCGTTACAACACCGCCGTGTGGCCGGTCAATCAGTCCGTGATCCACAACACGTACGTCGATAGAACCGTCATCAACAAGACCGTCATCAACCGCACGAGCTACAACGGCGGCAAGGGCGGAATCGTCATGCATCCCGACGCGCGCGAGCTGCAAGTGATGCACGAACGCCACGTCGACCCCACGCCCGTGCAGCGAGATCACGCCCAAGTCGCGGCTCGCGATCGCGATCTCTATGCCAACGTCAACAAAGGCAAACCGCCGGTCGTCGCGGCCGCAAAGCCGTTCGGCGCGAAGAATCCCCCGCCGAACTCCAAACCCCTAACCGATCAGGACAAGGCCGGCGCGCATCAGGACACCATGGCGCCGCAGCACAACGCGATGCAGCCGCAGCACAATGCGCAGCCGCAGCACAATGCGCAGCCGCAGCACAACGCGCAGCCGGAGCACCACAACGCGCCGCCGCCGCATAACGCGCAGCCGCAGCATAACCAGAAGCCGCCGGCGCAACCGCAGCATACCAACCAGAAACCGCCGGCGCAGGATCAGCACAAAACCAGTCCTCCGTCGGATCAAGACAAGGACAAGAAACCTCCGCTGCACTAGCTGCCAAAGTGCAAAAGCGAAGAAGGCCCTCGCCGTGCGAGGGCCTTCTTTTTGTACGCTCGTCGGTCGGTGCGGACTAGGGCGGAGGTGCCGAGGTCAGGGTGCTGACGTCGCCGCAATACGGCGCGACGTTACCGCCTTGAACCACAATCGCGTGCGGTGTAGAAACGAGATCGCTGACTTTCGCATGCGGCAGGGTGGTTTGCGACGTTCCGTTCGACAACCGCTGCAGCGCGGTTCCCGGACCGGTCGCTTGGGGTTTTCCGTTTGGCGCGCACTTGCCGCTAAAGACGACTGCGGTGGTTTCGTCGGCGGGCGCGTGAAGCGTGATCACGACGTTGTCGCCTTGCTGAGCCAACTGCGCACTCGCTTTTGGCCCCTGATTGTTCGGAGGATTCAACGTGACGGTTCCGCCGGCGACGGCGGTACCGGGTTGCGCGGGCCCCGGCTGCATGGGCTGTGCCGGTGCCGGCTGCGCCGGCTGCATTGGCGGCGGTGACGGCTGGGTCTGCGCCGAGGCGAAGCCGGTCAAGCCGACGGCCAAGCCGGCGCTTATAACGAGAAGAATCGGGCGTTTCATAGGCTGGAGGATACCCTGCTGGACCCCTGGTGCTCGCACGCTTAATAGAGAGGCTTTGGGGAGCCCGTAGAAAACCTGGGACGCATGCCTGACTACAAGAAGACGCTCTTTGTCAATCCTCCGAGTTTCGAGGGATTCGACGGAGGAGCCGGCGCGCGGTATCAGTGCCGCCGCGAGGTCCGTTCGTTTTGGTATCCCACCTGGCTCGCGCAGCCGGCGGCGATGATTCCCGGCAGCAAGCTCGTCGACGCTCCGCCCGACGATTTGACCGTCGACCAAGTGGCGCCCATGGCCAAGGATTACGAGCTCATCGTCATTCACACGAGCACGCCGTCGTTCAACAACGACGCGCGTTTTGCGGCCCGAATGAAAGAAGAGAATCCAAACGCCGTCATCGGCATGGTCGGTGCCCACGTCTTCGTGCTTCCGGAGCATTCGCTCGAGCACGCGCCGGCCGTCGATTGGGTCAGCACGCAAGAGTTCGACTACACGTGCGTCGAGATCGCGCAGGGGAAGCCGTTCGGTGAAGTCGGCGGTATCGCGTACCGCGAGAACGGCAGCTTCGTCAGAACGCCGGATCGTCCGACGATCATGGACATGGACGCGTTTCCGTCGGTGCTCGACGTGTACAAGCGCGACCTGACCATCCCGAACTACTTCAACGGCTACTTGCAGCATCCGTACATCTCGCTTTATACCGGACGCGGATGTAAGTCGCGGTGCACGTTTTGCATTTGGCCGCAGACGATCAGCGGACACCTCTACCGCGTGAAGAGCGTCGACCTCGTCGAGGCCGAAATGAAGCGCGGTAAGGAGCTGTTTCCCGAAGTCAAGGAGTGGTTCTTCGACGACGACACTCTGACCGACAACGCTCCCCGCGTTGAAGAGCTCGCGCGCCGTTTGGGCAAGCTCGGGATCACGTGGTCGTGCAACGCGAAACCCAACGTTTCGCGCAGCACGCTCGAAGTGCTCAAGGAGAACGGCTTACGTCTGCTCCTGGTGGGCTACGAGTCGGGCGTTCAAGATATTCTCAACAGCATGAAGAAGGGCACGCGGCTCGATCACATTCGCAAGTTCACCAAAGACTGTCACGAGCTGGGCATCAAGATCCACGGCACGTTTATTCTCGGCATCCCAGGTGAGACGCCGGAGACGATTCGCCAAACGATCGAGTTCGCGAAGGAAATGAATCCGGAAACACTGCAAGTTTCGCTGGCGGCACCGTATCCGGGAACGTTTCTCTACAATCAGGCGCGCGAAAACGGTTGGCTGCAAGCGGAGGAGAGCGATCTCGTCGACGTTCACGGCGTGCAGCACGCGGCGCTGAACTATCCGGGGCTGCTGACGACGGAGATGCTGTTCGAGTCGGTCGACGATTTCTACCGTCAGTTCTATTTCCGGCCGAAGAAGATGTTCTCGCTGCTGGGCGGCATGATCACCGACCCGCAAGTGATGAAGCGCCGCCTGCGCGAGGGCAAGGAGTTCTTCCAGTTCCTGCGCGAGCGCAAGAAAGTCGGAGCGGACGAAAAGGCGGCCGCAGCCGCCGCCGTTTAGCCGATTACGCCGTAAGCGCGTAGAAACGCAACGGACAACGCCCAAGCCTGCTGCGCAGCTTGGGCGTTGTAACTTTTGCGTTGATCGCAGAAGAAGCCGTGCCCGGCTTGAGAGAAGACGACTTGCTCCTGAGTTTTCTTCGCTGCATCGAGCGCGTCGGCGACGGCGCGATAGTTCTCCGGCGGAATGTGCGCGTCCAACCCGCCCCAGAACATGAGGATCGGTCCGTGCTGTTTGGGCGCGAGGCCGAGGAGATCGGGAGCGATGCCGCCGCCGTAAAACGAGATCGCGGCCGCAAACGGCGCGCGCGCGTTGGCGACGTACGACGCGCGGCCGCCCAGGCAGAAGCCGGCGTTGGCGATACTCTTGACGCTCGCTTCGCGGGCGAGGAAATCGTACGCGGCTTGCGCGTCGTCGGATAACCCGTTTGCCGTCAGCGCCGTATAGTGCGGTTCGATCGCGGACCACGCATCCTCGGTATCGTAGGGGGCATCGAAGCCGCGGACCGTGCGATGAAAGAGCTCGGGGGCGGCGGCGACCAGTCCGAGCTGGGCAAACCGCCGCGTGACGTCTTGGATGTGATCGTTAACGCCGTAGGCTTCCTGAAAGACGACGATCCCAGCGCGCGGCGCGCTCGACTCGGGCCGTGCGACGTACGTGCGCATGGGTCCGTCGGGTGTAGTGAGATCGATCCACTCGCTCGGCATTACGGAAACTCCTTAAACGATTGCTTGACGCGATACTCGCTGATCGGGTATCGGGAACGAAGGTTGGCCCACTGCGTGAGCAGCTCGTCGCTATCGGGATCGCGGCGATAACGCGTTACGCCAAGATAGTATTGCGCTTCGGGCGCGGCGTAAGTCGTCGAGAAACGCTTGAGCACGTCGACGTAGATTTCTTCGGCGCGATCGAAGCGCTTGAGACGCAAGTATGCCATGGCAAATCCGCACAGGGTGCGCGCCATGAACTCGGGAGGCGGCAAGAAGCCGTCGAAACGGTAGAATTCGTAACCGTTACCGTCGAGGATGCGAACGTCCGGCGTCCAGATGTGATGGATGCCGTGCAAAAACTGCTGGCTCTCTTTTTTCGAGTTGTCGATTTGAACCGGGATCGCGTAGTCGGTGATCGTCTTGACGACCGGGGGTTGAGGATACGTCACGGTATCCAGCGCTTGGCATCCCCCTCAACCAGGGTTGAAAACGTCCAAAAAGACGAACTTGTGTTCTTCCTTCGCGCGCCCCATGGCGGCGGTGTAGTCGCTCTCCCACGCAATCATGGCAAGCTCATTCGCGCCAAGGCTACCGCATCCCGCGAGGCCGGCAAACGTGCCTTTTGTTGCTGTATCCCAAAATGTGGGTAAGGCCGGTTGTGAGGCAGGCAGTGGCGGTAACGTGAACGTCCGCGAGACGATCGCGCAGATCGAGATGGCGCACGGCGCAGGCGGAAAGGCGACGCGGCGATTGATCGAAGGCGTGATCCTTCCCGCGTTTTCTAATTCCGTTCTCGAGGCGCTCTCGGATGCCGCGCTGCTCACGGTGGGGGGCAAGCGCATCGCGATCACCGCCGACGGTTTCGTCGTCAAGCCTCTACAGTTTCCCGGGGGCTCGATCGGAACGCTCGCCGTGCACGGTACGATCAACGATTTGGCCGTTTCGGGCGCGCGGCCGATCGCGTTGATGGCGACGCTCATCTTGGAAGCCGGTCTGCCGGGCAACGACCTTGCGCGGGAGATCGATGCGATGGCCGCTGCGGCGCGCGACGCGGGCGTTGCGATCGTCGGCGGCGATACGAAGGTCGTCGAGCACGGTATGGCCGACGGCATGTACGTCTCGACGTTCGGGCTGGGACTCGTCGACGAGCGTTTGGCGTTGAACGCGCACCTCGTGCGTCCGGGCGACCGCATCGTGCTGTCGGGACCGATCGGCGATCACGGGATCACGATTCTGCTCGCGCGCGGCCAACTCGAGCTCGAAGCCGAGGTCGCATCGGACACGCGCTCGGTGCTGCCGCTCGTCGAAGCTCTGTGCTCGGTCGCCGCGGCCGGCGTGCGATGGATGCGCGATCCCACGCGAGGCGGCGTCGCAACAGCGCTCAACGAGCTGGCGCGCGAATCTCGTTTGGGAATCGTACTGGAAGAAGAAGCCATTCCCGTAGCCGACGCGGTGCGCGGCGCGTGCGAAACGCTGGGACTCGATCCACTGCACGTCGCCAACGAAGGCCAATTTCTCGCAGTCGTCGCGCGCGATCGAGCCGAAGCCGCGCTTGCGGCGATGCGGGCCGTTCCGGGCGGCGAAGCGGCGGCTATCGTCGGCGTCGTAGCCCGGCAGCCGGCCGGCGTCGTGCTAACGCGTACGCGGTCGGGCGGAACCCGTATCGTCGACATGCTCGCCGGCGATCCGCTGCCGAGAATCTGTTGACGCCGATGCTCGACGCACGAACGCAGCTTCGCGCCGGTGGGGTCGTGCAGGGGATTGGATTGCCCGCGGTCGACGCTCGCGAGAGGGAGCGCAGCGAGGCGCCAAGCGTTCCGATCTGCGCCGATCTGCCGGTTTGCGACGCGTGTTTGCGCGAGTTGTTCGATCCGCGCGACCGGCGCTACCGGTACCCGTATATCAACTGTACCGATTGCGGTCCGCGCTATTCGATCGTCCGTGGATTGCCCTACGAACGCGCGCAGACGACGATGGCGCAGTGGCCGATGTGCGACCCTTGCCGCGCCGAATTCGACGATCCGCTCGATCGGCGTTTTCACACCCCGCCAATCGCGTGTCCGGACTGCGGGCCGGCGTACGTGCTGGAAGAGCGCGGAAAGACGTCGCGCGGCTACGATGCCGTCGCCCGTGCCGCGCGGCTGCTCTACGGCGGCGCGATCCTCGCAGTGAAGGGCATTGGCGGATACCATCTTGCGTGCGACGGGCGCAACGACATCGCCGTGGCGATGCTGCGCGAGCGGACATCGTGTAAAGAGCAGCCTTTGCCGGTGATGGTGCGCGATCTGAGCGCAGCCCGAACGATCGTGCGGTTGGACCAACGCAGCGAAAAGCTGCTGCAATCGCCGGCGCGCCCCGCCGTGTTGGCGCCGGCCAAAGCCGATTTGCCCGGCGTCGCGCCGGACAACGGCGATCTCGGCGTGATGCTGGCGCACGCGCCGTTACACCACCTGCTGTTTGCCGCATGCGGGCCGAGCGTGCTGGTCATGACCGCCGCGAATCGCTCGAACGCGCCGATCGCCTATCGCGATGAAGACGCGCGGCGCTCGCTCGGGGAAATCGCCAATGCGTTTTTGATCGGCGAGCGCGAGATTGCGCGCCGTATCGACGACTCGGTCGCGCGAAGCGACGCGAGCGGTCCCGTCATCCTGCGCCACGCGCGCGGATACGCGCCGCAGGCCGTCGCGGCGCTCCCGAGCACGCGCCCGATCGTCGCGACGGGTGCCGACCTTCAGAACGCGGTCGCTGTCGTCGTGCGCGGACAGGCATTTGTGAGCCAGCACGTCGGCGACCTCGAGCGGCAGGGCGCCTACGAATCGTTCAAGGCGACCGTTGCCGATTGGAGCGCGCTCTACGAGATTTCCGCCGACGAGGCGATCGTCGCGCACGACGCCCACCCCGAGTATCGCTCCTCGGAGTTCGCGCGCGGGCTGCCGGGCGAAAAACACGCGGTGCAGCACCATCGCGCACACGTTGCAAGCGTGCTGGCGGAGCGCGGTGTGTTGGACGAGCCGGTCGTTGGTTTCGCGTTCGACGGAGCGGGATACGGCGACGACGGCGAGATCTGGGGCGGCGAAGTCTTCGCCGGCGACGTGATGTCGGGTTTACGTCGCGTCGCGCATCTGCGTCGCGCGCTGCTCCCCGGTGGCGACGCTGCGGCGCGATTTCCGGTTGCGGTCGCGGCGGGTTTTCTCTGGGAGCATCCGCAGCTCGGCGACGCCGGCGACTTCCAAGGGCCGCCGTTCCATTTTCCAGCGCGCTACGAGGCGGCGTGCGAGCTCCTGCGCGGCGGCGTGCGCGTCGTTCCAACGACGTCGATCGGGCGGCTGTTCGACACGGTGGCCGCGCTGCTGGGATTTACGCGCGAGATCGCATTCGAAGGGCAGGCGGCGATGTGGCTCGAGCATCTGGCGCGGCAGAGTACACCCGTGCGCGCGTATTCGATGCCGTTTGCGTACGGCGAGCTCGATTACGTACCGCTGCTGAGCTGCGTCGTCCACGACCGGCTCGCGGGCCGCGACGCGCGCGAAATCGCGCGCGCGTTCCACGGCGCCATTGCCAGTGCCGTCGTCGAGACGACGCGTGAGTTCGGCGAGGAGCACGTCGTCGTCTCGGGCGGCGTGTTCCAAAACGCGGTGCTCACGAGGGATCTGTACGACGCGCTCGGTGACCGGCTGTGGACCAATCGCATCGTTCCGCCCAACGACGCCGGCATCTGTCTCGGACAAGCCGCGCTAGCGGCGTGTGCGCACTGAGTTTTTAGTTGCAACTGCACCACGTCAGCGTCGTTGTCGACGACCTCGCAGCGGCAATCGCTTTCTTTTCCGAGCTAGGCTTAGAGTTGGAGGGCGAGGCCGCGCTCGAAGGAGATTGGATCGACCGCATCAACGGACTCGAAAGCGTCCAAGTCGACATCGTTATGATGCGGACCCCGGACGGGCATGGGCGGCTAGAACTGACGAGATTTCGCAATCCAAAACTCGTCGGGAGCGAACCGGCGGTCGCACCGCCGAACTCGCTGGGTCTGCGGAGCGTCATGTTTGCGGTAGAAAGCGTCGACGACACCGTTGCTCGAATGCGCGTCCATGGCGCCGAACTCGTCGGCGAAGTGGCCCAATATGAGAACTCGTACCGGCTTTGCTACATGCGTGGTCCGGGGAATATCATCGTAGCGCTGGCCGAAGAGCTAAAGTAAAACGAAGCGCGCAAAAGGGTTGACAGAACGTCGCATATTATCTATTATGCAGATATTATGGCGAAGGGCGATTACCTCGGTGAGTTCGAGCATATCGTTTTACTGACGATTCTTCGTCTGGGCGACGGGGCATACGGAGCGATGGTTCGCGCTGAAATCGAGGGCGTGACGGGTCGCTCTCCCGCAATTGGCGCGGTCCACGCGACGCTCGATCGCCTCGAGCGAAAGGGTTTGGTGTCGTCCTGGATCGGCGAGCCGACGGCAGAGCGCGGCGGCAAGGCGAAAAGGCACTTCAAGATTGAGGCCGACGGCATCTCGGCCCTCAAGAACGCGCGAAAAACCTTGGAACGGCTTCACGCAGGCGTGCCGCTTCGGAATACAATGGCATGAGGCCGCCTGTACTCGCTGAGATGCTTATCGCTGCAGCCGCACCCTCTAGCGATTACGAGATCGTTGCAGGCGATCTGCACGAGGAGTATCTTCGCATCGCGTCTTTGAGCGGGGCAAACGCGGCGAACCGGTGGTATTGGGCGCAAACCCTGCATTCGATTCCGTCGCTGCTTTCGTACTCTCGATCGAATAGGTCGGTGCTTCGCCGGATTGGAGTCGCGCTTATTGCGCTCGCCGTATTGTTTGCGATGCTTGCGGCGGTTACGGTTATGGATATGGCAGCGCAAGCTCTATTTCACGGCGAGCACTGGCTACCGGCGTGGCTGTGGTTCTGCGTCAACTGGGCCGATGCAGTCGTTTTCGGCGCGATCCTTGCGGTGCTCGTTCGGACCGACGGCCCACGCGTTGCATTTTATGCGGCGTTATTTCTGGTTTTGTGCTTCGTCATCCCCGCGCTCGCAGGCAACCCAGCTTCTCAGGCGCCACTTTCGGCCTGGATTCTGTTGTGCGGAGTCATCCCCGCGATGTGCATCGGCGCCGGCATCTATCAGGCTATCAGATGCAGGATAGCTAGCCAAAAGTAAACCGCTTCGTCTAGGGGGTTCCGCGTGAACGCATCGATATGCTTATTTCGTGCTGCCGTGATTGGCGCCGCGGTTGTAACACAAATCGCGGCGACGCCGGCGCACAAACGGCCGCCCTACAACGTCAATTGGTATCTTCACCCGCAACGCCTCGTCGACGTCGGCGGACGCCGGCTGAACATTCTGTGCACCGGAAAAGGTTCGCCGACGGTGATCCTCGAGGCGGGGCTCGTCGCCGATTCGGCCGCCTGGCGGCTGGTGCAACCGGCCATTTCACGAAAAACCAGAGTCTGCTCGTACGATCGAGCCGGTTTGGGTTTCAGTGATTTCGCTGGCGCGCCGCGGGACGCGGCAGCGATCGTGCGCGATTTGCACGCACTGCTGCGGAGAGTAGGAATTGCGCCGCCCTACGTGCTCGTCGGATGGTCGAGCGGCGGCCTATACACGCGACTGTATCAGTACCGTTTCCCAGAGGAGGTCGCCGGCCTCGTCGAGGTCGATCCCGATTCAGAGTTTGAGACGCTCGCCGACGACTCGAAAATCGTAACGACGGTCATGAAAAAACCGCCTCAATGGTTCGACCAGCAAGTGCGCGACTGGTACAAGCAGTACGACACCTGCGCGGTAGACGTCTCGCGGGAAGCGTGCGCGTTCTTTCCCGGCCTTACCGCGTATAACCGCCACTTGCGCGCAGCCGGTTGTCCGGCGATTTCGCCCGCCGCTTGCGCCGTTGCGGAAGTGCAGGGCCAACACTTGAATCGAGGTTCGCTCTGGAGAGACGAGGAGCTAGAGCTCGAGGCCGGCGACAAAAGCGCGGCGGAGGTCCGCGCAGCCGAGCATCCATACGGCAATCTTCCGCTCATCGTACTCACCGACTCAGAAAACGAGGATATCGACAACGGCGGTCCGGTATCGGTGGCCGCGCAGCAAGCAGAGTGGGTCGCTAAGGACAAGGCCGAAGAGCGCCTTGCGGGACTATCCACCGTCGGTGCGCATTTCGTCATTGAGAACTCGCCCCATGCGATTCAGCTGTACCACCCGGCCGTGGTTATTTCAGCAGTTGACGAAGTTGTCGAACAAGCGCGTTACAAGCGCAGCCGCCCTTAGGATCGCGCCGCACGAAGCCTCAGCGGGCGTACGCGTATAGGGTCCAAAAGCGCGCGGACGCGCAGGCGATAAAGATGCGTTTTTCCGTCGCCGCAACGCGAACCGGGATGAAGCCTTCGCCGTGACACGGCGTCGCTTCGAACGTCGCGCGCCCGGAATCGAGATCGAAGCCATGCACGCTCCCGTCGCGAAAAACGCCGAATCCCATTCCCGTCGCGATCGTGAAATCGGCAACGAACTGGGACGACGGCACGACGAGTTGTGCGCGGACGCTATCGGCGCCTGGCTGGAGCGACCAGATGCCGTCGTCGCGTTCCACGTAAAGCCGTTGGCGGTACGGGCCGCCCCAGAACGTCACGTCGTTTGCCAGGAGCAGCGGTCGCTGGCCGGCCGCGGGCGCGAGTCGATAGCGATAGAGATTGCGGCAGCTTGTTACGTAGAGATCATCGCCGTCTAGACGCCTGGTAACGGCGTCTTTGGAGCCCTGGCACGCGTTGGCGTTCCAACGCGCGAGGTTTTGTTGATAATCGGGTGCGTAGGTAAACTGGGCCGCGTACGTACCTCTGCGCGAATCGAACGCGCCGATGTCGAACATCAAAAAGTGATCTTGAACCTCTTCGAGGTCATTGAAACTGGAGTCGTCGACGATGAGTGACCCGTTTACTCCCAGGACGTCGGCCGCGACCTCTCCCACGATACCGCCGTCGTATGCGGCGACCGCTGATTGACAGGTTAGCGTGGCGCCGCCTTCACACCATCTCCAAATGAGGTACTGCGATGTTGCCGTCGCTTCCGCGCCGTCGGCCGGAAGAGTCTTCGACCATCGCGCGGCTCCGTTGAAGCTCACGCCTTGAAGCGTTGCGTGAAAAACGCGCGTTTGCGGGTCTTCAACGGAAACGCTCGCGAGCACGAGTCCGTCTCCGGTTCGCCAGATCCTATGTGCGTCACTCATCTGCCACCGCGTCGAGCCGGTTCGCGCGTCGACGGCGCGAACGGCATTGCCGGTCGTGGCGTAGACGACGACTCCCGGCGCATAAACCGGGCTGCTCCCCGCACCGGCGCACCACACACCCGCGCCCGTCTTGTCGTCATACGCACAGAGCCGGCCGTTGTCGGCGAACGCGACGATTCCGTCGCCGATGGCGAGCATGTTGCCGTCGCCCGGCGGATCGATTGCATGCGACCAGGCCGGACTTGCAGGTGACGCAGTCGCCGCAGGCACCGCGACACGCTGCTCGGACAACGTGTACGACGCTTCGCCGAGCGTCGCAGCGACTACGAGCGCGGCGAGCACTCTAAGCGTTTATTGGGAAAAAGGCCGGATAGGGCTGGAGCGGCACGATCTGTACTTCGAGCATGTCGCGCTGCGCCAGGGGAAGCGAGCCGACCGCCTGTTTTGCGGCGGCTTCGTCGGTACATTCCAGCAGCATGACGGCGCCGGCCGCGTCCTTGCGGCTCCAGATCGCGCGCACCACGCCGTCGCGGTAGAGTTCGCGCACGCGTTCGCGCTCAGCGCCGATGTGAGCCGAAAACTGTTCGTCGCTGAAGCGCTCGGTAAGCCGGCGCGAAATTGACAGAAACTGCATGAGCGGCGCTTCGCGCTTCCAGAGGAAAGCGCCCGCCACGTCGAACCGGTACCTCGTGCGACGCTACCTTATTGCGCTCGGCGCGATACTGCTTTCAGGATGCAGCGCGTGGGAAGGCCTCCCTTCAACGGTTCCCGCGAGCGGGCCGGCGATCGTCGCGCCCGCGGTCCACAACGATATTCCGCCGCGGCTGCAGTGGAACGCGAACTTCGGTTACTGCGGCGAGACGTCGTTTATCAGCGCCGGACTTTACTACGGCCAATGGGCGTCGCAGTACGACGTTCGCTCGATCGCCAGCGACGGCATCCCACAGAATCGGCAGCAGAGTCAGCTCTTGCTCGGCGTCAACGCGCAGCACGCCGCGAACGTCATGCATCTCACGATGGTCAAATGGAACGATGCGTCGGCGTCGCCGGCGTCGTTTCTCGGCTGGATCGAGCAGAACGTCGCGGCGCACCGTCCGGTCATCATCGGCGTGTACACCAACGAGTACAAGTTTTACGGACACACGAATCCGCAGGCGGGCGATGCGTCGTACGACCATATCGTTCCGGTCGTCGCGGCCGGCGCGACGTCGGTGACGTTCAGCGACAGCGGCCTCTGGGGGCCGCCCCGCCCCTACCTGTTTACCTATCAGGATTCAGCGTTCGCGCGGACGCGCACGCAAGCCAACGCGCATACCGCTCCCCCGTACTCACTCCCGGCAGGCGTTCGCGACTACGGCATCGCGATTATGGGCGTATCGGACCCGCACCACGAAACGCTGCCGGTACGCGTGGCAACCAACGTAAACTACGAAAAACCGAAGATGCGCAACCATTCGAACGCGCGCCCGAAGCCGATGCCGATCGTGCTGACGGTTACCGTCTCCGGCCTGCGAGCGGGCACGGACTATACGCTCTACCGGTACGACCGCTTCTCGGACGTCCCCGACGAGCGATTCAATGCGAACGCGGCCCACGCGTCGAAGCACTGGGCGATCCGGTTGACTTCCGGATCGAGCTTCGTCGTGCGGGAAAGGATCGTGTCCGATCAGGTCGCCGTCTATCGCGCGGTACCGAGTTCGGGGCCGTAGCCCGATGAAACGTCTGCTGTGGGTCGTCGCGATCGCGGCGTCGCTGTGCACGACTGCACGCGCGGCGATCGCCCCGAATCCCTACCAGCTGTACGGACACGCGCGTGCCGTGTGGCTGGCTCAGCACTATCCCGAATACGTGGCGTATACGATCGCCGTCGTCGTCGACGAGCGCGGCGTCCCGAAGACGACGCACTACCGCGCGATCTACGACGCGACGCACGACCACATTTACATGAATGGGGTGAGCGAAGAAGAACGAGCACAGCCTCACGTCCCCACCGGCACCACTATCACGTTGGAGCCCAAGCGCGACTGGATGACGCTGTTCAAACGGCACGTCGGCCACCCCGAAGATGCCGTCGACTTCCTTGGCGTTCCGATGCTCGCGCCCAATTACTCGTTCGGCATCGCGGCTTACGTGCCCGCGGTAGCGACGTCGCAGGCGGATCAAGCGGCGCTCGTCGAGGAGATTCGCCGGCAGTTCAACGATCCGATGTCGGCCGCGAAGGCGCAGAAGCTCAGCGACGCCGAGGGACTCAAAGAAATCGGACGCGTCACGTCGACCGACCGCGATTACGCGATCACCTTCGACGGCGTCGATTCCGTCGACGGCGTCCAAGCCTATCACCTGTCGCTGCGCCCAACGCACGATCCGGGACGGCTGCGGCTGCGCGACCTGTGGGTCGATACGCAGACGTTTGGGACCGTTAAGCTCGTAACGCAAGGGAACTTCATCAACAGCAACGTCCCGTGGGCGATTACGTTTGCGACGGTCAACGGCGCGCAATACATCGCATCGGAGCAAGCCCTCGCACCGGTCGGTTCCGGGCGCCACCTCTACGAGCGCGTGACGATCTCGTTTGAGAGCCTCGGCCCCGCGCAGCCCGGCCGTTATTTGTGGACGCCGATCGCGGCGATGAAAAACGTCCTCACCGAACCGCAGTAACGCGATTCTAGGTTTCGATTTCCACCGGGAAGTTCATCGAGCGAGCGATGAAGCACATCTCATGCGCTTTATGATGCAGTTCGCGGGCTTTGGCTTCGTCGCTGCCTTCGCGTAACGTCACCACCGGACGCAGCACCACTTTCGCGAACTCGCCCGAGCCGTCGTCGTTTTCGCGCATTTCGCCCGACGCGTCGTCGCGGTACGCGGTGACGACGATGCCGTTGACGGCGCACAGGTGCAGATACCAGAGCATGTGGCACGACGAAAGCGACGCAACGAGCAGCTCTTCGGGATTGTAACGCGACGCGTCGCCGCGAAATGCCGGATCGCTGGAGCCTTCGATCGGCTTTTTCTCGCCCGATGACAGGGTGAAGTTTCGAGTGTAGCTGCGATAGTTCACCGTTCCTTCGCCGTCGCCCGCGCTCCAGTGCAAGGACGTCCGGTAAGCGTGCGTCTTCTTTACAATCACGTCATCCTCACGTCGAACTGACGGGCAAACTCGGTGCGGCCGGTGGGCGTGAGCGACAGCGCGCGGTCGCGCGAGTTTCGAACCAGCCAGCGCCGTTCGAGAAAGCGTTCGAGCAGCGATGCGCCGAGCGCACCCGCAACGTGCGGCCGTCGTTCGGTCCAATCGATGCACTGCCGCGCGAAGGTGCGGCGCTCCTCGTGCAGCTCGTCGACGTCGATATCCAACGCGGCGAAGAACGTTTTGCCGCGGCGCGTCACCACGAACTCCGCATCCGCGACGTCGAGGAGCTTCCCGCCCAGCAAGTGGTCGGCGACGGCGACGCCGACGCGTCCCGCCAGATGGTCGTAGCACGAGCGGGCTTCGCGCAAGCGCTGCATCGTGGTGGCTTGGCCGAGCGCGCGGACGCGCACGGGTGCCGCGATGGCCGCGAGGGCTTCCATTGCGTGCCCGACACTCGGCGAAACGATGCGGTAGAGACGCTGCCGGCCCGAAGATCGCGCTTCGATCAGACCGCCGCCGGCAAGTTTGGCCAAGTGGGCGCTGGCGGCTTGCGGCGATGCACCCGCCCGCGACGCGAGGTCGGTCGCCGGAAGCTCTCCGCCGCCGAGCAACGCGTGAAGCATTGCAGCGCGAACGGGATCGCCGAAGAGTTCGGCAACGCCGGCGACGTCGGGATCGGGACTAAGGGGGACCCGTCTGGATTCGCGCACCCCCGGATTGTAGCACGAGGACGCTTCAGGCAGACGTGAACTATGGATGAACGGCGATTCGCGACTCGACGCGCTTGACGCCGTCGACGCCGCGCGCCGTATCGACGATCGTGCGCGCGATCGATGCCGACGGTACCGCTCCGTCGAGCGCGACGACGCCGTCGCGCGCGCTGACCTTGACGTGAAAGACGTTGATTCCGGCTTGTCCCGCAATCGCAGCCGAGACTTTGCCGGCCAAGGTGACGTCCGCCGATTGCTCGCGGACGCCGCGTTCGTTGGGATCGACGACCAGCCGGTCGTCCACGTTTTGGACGCCGTCGACCGAACGTGCGGCGGCGACGTAGGCTTGCCGTTCCGCGTCGGAATGCGCCTTGCCGGTGAGCGTTATGGTCCCGCCCGAAGCGGCAACACCGACCGCATCGGCGGAGTCGACGTCGACCCCGGCCAGTTTCGCTTTCACGGCGACGGTCGCATAGGCGTCGTTACCGGCGTCCTGCGCATTGCGTTGTTGGCCGCCGGAGCACGCGGCAAAAGCGGCGAAGAGCGAGAAAGCGACCACAATCCTCATGCTTCCTCTTACCCCGGTAAAAATGACTGATTGCCTGTTTGTCACCTGTGAAGAGCTGCCGGGCTTCGATCCCGACGACGAGCTCGCGGCGCGGGCGCTGGCCGACCTCGGCGTTCGCGTGCGACCGGCCGTTTGGACCGACGCGAGCGTCGATTGGGGCTCGGCCGATCTGTGCGTGCTGCGCTCGACCTGGGACTATCATCGCCGGCCGAGCGAGTTCGCTGCCTGGGTCGACGACGTTTCGCAGCGTACGCATCTGGTGAATCCGCCGTCGGTCGTCCGTTGGAACGCGCATAAGTTCTATCTGCGCGATCTGGAGCAGCGCGGCGTTCCCGTGGTGCCAAGCGAGTGGCTCGAGCACGGAACGGCGGTCGACTTGCCCGCGCTGTTAGCGCGCCGGAACTGGCGCGAGGCGGTGATCAAGCCGGCGCACGGCGGATCGGCGCACAACGTCATGCACGTTCGCCGCGACCCCGCGCAGGTTCGCGAAGGCAGCGCGCACGTACGGGAACTGCTGGAAACCGGCGACGCAATCGTCCAGCCATACCTGGAAAGCATCGCGACGCATCACGAGCGCGCGCTCGTCTTTATCGACAATCAATATTCGCACGCGGTGACCAAGGCGCCGTTCATGCACGCCAGCCAGCGGCTCGGCGATCGCGCGAGCATGCCGCCGGGTACCTCGGGCGAAGTTCCCGTCCCTGCGACCGGCGACGAGATCGCCGTTGCGACGGCGGCGTTGCGTGCGTCGCCGCCGGGACACGTCTACGCTCGCGTCGACGTCGTGCGCGACGACGGCGGACGGCCGTGCATTCTCGAAGTCGAGCTCATCGAACCAACGCTGTATCTCTACGCCGAGCCGTCGGCTCCGTCGCGGCTCGCGCGCGCGATCGTGGAAAGGGGTGCTGCGTGATTCCGTTGGCCGCTGCAGCGTTCGCGTACACGCCGGCGCCGTTACAGGCGAGCATGCAGAGCGCGTCGGTCGAAAACGGCGTGCGGCGCACTCTGGTAACGTTTGCGTCGGGCGATCGGAGGCTGACCGCGGAAATCGTCGCGCCGGCGCACGCAACCGCGCACGGACCGGGCGTGCTCTTCGTGCATTGGCTCGGAGACGACGCAACGACCAACCATAAGGAGTTCGAGCCCGACGCGCGAGCGCTCGCCGCCAAAGGCGCGACGTGCGTTCTGCTCGACGCGATGTGGTCGACCGTCGTGAACGGGAGGCGCGATTGGTTTTCGGCGGTACGATCGCCGGATACCGATTACAAACACTCGATCGATCAAGTCGTCGATTTGCGCCGCTCGCTGGATCTGTTGCTCGCGCAGCCCGGCGTCGATCCCGGTCGGATCGCGTACGTGGCGCACGATTTCGGCGCGATGTACGGCGCCGTGCTCGCCGGCGTCGATTCGCGTCCGCGTTACTACGTGCTCATGGCCGGTACGACGTCGTTTGCGGATTGGTATTTGCTCGGGAAGAAGCCGGCCGACGTCGACGCTTATCGCGCGCAGATGGCGCCGCTCGATCCGCTTGCGTATTTGATGCGCTCGACGGCGCACGGATTCTTGTTTCAGTTCGCGTCGCACGACCAATATGTAAGCGCCGAACACGCGACCGGGTTCTTCTCGGCCGCTCCGCCGCCGCGGGCGATGTACGTGTACGAGGCCCATCACGATCTCAACGTGCCGCTCGCGCGCCACGACCGGCTGGACTGGCTGCAGGCGCGCCTGTTTTGAATCGGACGGCCGGCCGGTGGGTATCGTACCGGTAATGCCCTACGATCCCGATCCGGCCGTCGTCTGGACGGTGCTGAGCTGTTGGCTGATCTTCGCCGGCGTGTGGATTACCGGCTGGATCTATAATCTGCTGCGCGCACCGAAAATCGATCGCCGCGCGTTTTCGCCGACGATTTTGCTCGGCGCGGGCATCGCTTGGTTTGCATCGTGGCTCGTTCCCACCAGCGTGTGGGATGCGATGGTCGTCGTTTCCCCGGTGCTGCAGGGCATCGGCATCGCGTTCGTCATTGCCGGAACGGCGTTTGCATTGTGGGCGCGCTTTACGCTAGGCACGATGTGGACTGGCATCCCGTCGCAGCGGTCGGGGCATCAACTGCGCACGAACGGCCCGTTTGCCGTCGCGCGTCATCCGATTTACACCGGCGTTTTGGCGATGCTCGTTGGAACCGCGCTGGCGTGCGGCGTCGGACCCTATGCCGGTCCGGTGATAGCAGGGGCTATCGGCCTGGCGCTCAAGATGCGCGTCGAAGAAAAGATGCTGCTCGAGACGTTCGGCCCGGAATACGAAGCCTACCGTTCGCGCGTGCGCGCGCTGCTGCCGATTCCGCGTTTTTGAACTCGTGGTTCAAGAATGGCTATCCCATTGGCATCCGAAGGCGAAATTATTCTCGGGCCGTAAATAGCATCGCGTGCGAACAGCGCACTTGACTCGTCCCCGGCTCAACGATCGCCTGGCTCATGCCGCGCGCTATCCGATCGTGCTCGTGACGGCGCCGGCCGGATTCGGTAAGAGCGTGGCGCTCGACGATTTTCTGCGCCAAGCCGGCATGGAAGCGGTGCGCTTCGACGTTCGCCCCGAAGAAAATACGCTCTTGGCATTCGCGCGGCGCTTCGGCGAAGTGCTGCAGCCCGTCGTTCCCAGCATCGTCGCGTCGTTCCCAGCGCTGCAAGAACCCGGGAACGTACTGTCGACGGCGGCCGCGCCCGGTTTGCTCTCCGAATGGTTTGCCGAGCATTTCAAGCGAATGACGGCAACGATCGTCGTCGACGATCTGCATTTTGCGGCGCCGGATCCGGATTGCATGACGTTTCTCACCACACTCGTCGAGCGCACCGCCGAGCGAATGTCGTGGATTCTCGCAAGCCGATCCGATGCCGGCCTTCCGGCGGCCTCGTGGCTGGCATACGGAAAAATGGATTTACCGATCGATCGCAACGATCTGCGGTTCACGTTGGAAGAAGCGCTGGTAACGGCGCGCACCGAGCGGCCCGCGATGGACGCTGCGGACGTCGAATCGCTGTGGACGCTGACCGACGGCTGGCCCGTCGCGTTCGCGATCGCGCTGCGCACGCAGACGCAAGCCGAGGAACTGCGCGGCGCTACCACGCGCGACCTGATCTACCGCTATCTCGCCGAACAGGTCTTCGAGCGCGTCTCGCCGGTGCAACGCGACTTTTTGCTCGCAACGTCGGTGTTTTCGTCGTTCGACGCGTCGATCGCGCACGCACTCGGCGGCACGAACGATTTCATCGAAGACTTGCGCCAAGGCGTTGCGTTTTTGAACGAGACGGCGCCGGGCGAGTTTCGCTATCACGATCTCTTCCGCGAGTATCTCGAAAGCGAACTGCTCCGGCGGGGTCGCGAAGCGTGGAAGAGCGCGGCGATGGCGGCCGCGCGATTGCTCGAAGAGCGCCGCGATCCGGCCGGTGCGTTGGCGTTGTATACGAAAGCAAAGGACGCGCCGGCGATCTTGCAAGTCTTGACGACTGACGGCTTCGGTCTTTTCGAGCGCGGGCAAGCCGGTGCGCTCTCCGTCGCGCTCGAAGCCGTTCCCGAAGAACTGCGCGCCCAAAGTGCCACGGCGCTAGGGTTGCAGGCGATGCTCGAAGCGGCGCGCGGACATTTCGAGCCGGCCGCCCGCAGCTTCGTGGCGGGGATCGAGCGAGCGACGTTCGCGGGCCTGCGCCTGACTTTGGTGCACCGGTACGCGATCGAACTCGTGCGTCAGGGGCGCGATTGCATCGAACTGCTCGAGCCCTACGCCGGCGATAACGGAATCACGTCGGCGTTGCGCGTGCCGATCTTAGGGACGCTCGCAACGGCGTATGCGCGCTCGTCGCAAGACCAACGCGCGCTCGGCGCGATTGCCACGGCGCTCTCGCTGCTCGACCCGACGGTCGGCGACGACGCCCGCGCCAGGCTATACCAACAGGCGGCGTACGTCTACAGTCAGGCCTCCGATCACGACAACGCGCGCCGCTATGCCACGTTGTCGGTGGATCTTGCATTATCGCGCGATCTCTACGACGTCGCCGTCCGCGCGTACAGCGCGCTCTATCAAATTGCTTACGACGATTCGGACGATCCGATCGCATGCCTGACGATTCTCGACAAGCTGCTCGAGTGCGCGCGCAAAGGCGGCAGCGTGCAAGGCCGGCTCTACGGTCTGATTGCGTCGTACGGGATCGAGGCCGATCGCGGAAACGAAGCGGCGCTCCAGCGCATCGAGCTGCTGCTCGCCGAAATTCCCGGAATGCTGTCGCAGAATCGCAGCGAGGTGCTCCTTCCGGCGATGGCGTTGCGCGCCACGTGGCACGGACAGTTTCGCCGCGCGTACGAGCTGCTCGCGCAGGCGCGCGACCATCACACCGACGAGCGGCGAGCGGAGTACTACGCGGAAGTCGCGCTCTACGCGTGCGCCGCGGGGCTGCGCGACGAAACCAAAGACGCCATCGACGCAGCGGACACGGCGATCGCGCGCTGGGGAAAGCCGACGCGCCGCGCGCTGCGGGCGCAACTGATCTTGGCGTTCGCCGAGTTGACGCGTGCGCGGCTAACGTCGGCGCACCGGCACTTGGCGGCGGTCAAGCGCGAGCTCAATCCCGCGATGTCGCGCTTGAACGCGCTGGCGGAGGCAGGTTGGGCGTTCTATCGGAGGGCGTTGGAGCCGGCCGGTAACGACGGGATCGCAACGACGATGGAGCGGTTGCGCGCCGAGCAGTTCGGCGGTATCGCGCGTCTGCTCGAGCAGCTCCCGATGGCGGAGAACACGGGAGGCTACGCGGCTTTGACGGCGACGGAGCGCGAGATCCTGCGGTTGCTTGCCGCGGGGGGCAGTACCAAAAGCATGGCCGAACGCACCTCGCGCAGTCCCCGTACCATCGAGAGCCACGTCCGGTCGATCTGCAAGAAGCTGAGCTGCCGGAGCCGGCGGGCTGCCGTAGCCCTTGCAATAGGCGCCGGGTGGGTGGAGAATGAAGAACGCTAGGGTAACATGGAGCCGCCCGGAGGCCGTACCATCAGTCGTCATCTCCTTATAGTCGCCGCCGCAGTGATGCTCGCCGGATGCGCCCAGAGCCCGTCGATGGTTCCGGGTTCGGTCGCGGGCTGGGATCTGCCGGTCACGCCCGATCACGGTGCGAGCGCGCTGCCCGGTGCGGTGCTACCCTGCGGGTTCCCTGGCCACGGCAACGGTCACAGTCACGCTAAGGGCGGCTCTCACAATGCCAGCTGTCCGGTGGCTTTGAACATCCACATTCCAGCGTTGCGCAATCCGCACTTTCCGGCGTCCAGGCTCCCCGGTATTCATCCGGCTCAACTCGCCAAGACTTACGGATTTCCGGTTCATGCGACCGGCATGACGGTCGCCATCGTCGATGCCTACGACAACCGCCAAGCCGAGAAGGATCTCAACAAATACCGAGCTGAGTTCGGTTTGAGCGCCTGCACCACCGCGAACGGCTGTTTCCGCAAGGTCAATCAAGACGGCAATGCGGATAAATACCCGCACTCCAGCCGCGCGTGGGCGCAAGAGATTTCGCTCGACATCGAAATGGTGTCGGCGGTGTGCCCACGTTGCCCGATTTTGTTGGTCGAGGCAAACTCGCCGTCAATCGACGATCTGGGCGCGAGCGTCGACACGGCCGTGCGCTTGGGCGCGCGCGTCGTCAGCAACAGTTATTACGCCGACGAGTGGTCGGACGAGACGGCCGAGGACGTTCACTACAATCATCCCGGCGTGGCGATCACAGCCAGCTCGGGCGATAAGGCCTTCCCGTATTACCCGGCTGCATCACCGTACGTCACGTCGGTGGGCGGCCTCACCGTCGCGCAAAGCGGCGCTTCCCCGAATGAGTCAGCCTGGAAGTACGGCGGGCAAGGCTGTAGCGGCTACGAGCCGCGACCCGCGTTCCAACCGAGGCTCTGCTCGACTCGCTCGACGGTCGATATGGCGGTAGTCGCGGATCCCCAAACCGGCGTGACGATGTTCTCGACGCAGTCGGGCGGCTGGGTCGTGGCGGGCGGTACGAGCGTCGGCGCGCCGGTCATCGCGGCGGCGTACGCCTTGTCGGGACATCCCGCGGGCCCGGCGTTCGCGTATGCCAATCCCGCCGACTTCCGCGACGTCGGCGCTTCGGGCTTCGACCTGGCCACCGGCCTGGGGTCACCGATCGGCGTATCGGGCCTCTAGGCCCAGCCCCCTTACGTAATCTAGGTAGTTTGCGCGATATTTTTCCGCGCCCCGCGGCCGTACGCTAGGCCGTGGAGGATGCACTCGTGTTCGGAGCCTTTTTGGGAGACATTCTGTGAAGCGTAACTCGCTATCGCTGGCGCTCGGCTTAGCCGCGGCGGCAGTTTTTGCAGCTTGCACCGGCCCTTCCGGTAGCGGAATCCCTTCCGCTAGTGCGCCCGGAGCGCCGTCCATGCGGGTCGACACTTCATCCTCCACCGTCGTCATCCGCCACGTCTTTGCGGGCTTGACGTTCGACGGAACCAGCTTCACCGCGATCGCGCACCGGTCGTGCGGGCATCGCGGTTTGGGCGGTATCACGCCGTACGTCGCGCCGACCAGCGCTCCGCTCGCGCTGGCGGCAAGTCCGTCGATTGTGCCGGTCTGCGTGTCGAGCCACGGAAACATCACCGGTAACGTCTACATCTTTGCCATCGCCCGCCACGGAAAAGGCAGCGGTCACTCGGCGGGTGCCGCGCACTGGAACGCCGTTCCGGTCGCCGGACCGGCAGCGATCACCGACAATCCGTGGATCTTTGCCCCACTGTCGCCGGGTCTCAGCATGGTCGGCGGACAGAACTACGACTTCGTCGTCGGTACATCGAGGTAGCATCCGAGCCCGGAGCCGAGTGCATCATCGTCTCCATAAACGGAACCTGACTCACGCTATCGGATGTGCGACGACGTCGTGGGAGAAGCCGGCAGCCCCTGCCGGCTTCTCTCTTTTTGAGTGCAAGAAGTGTAAGTGCGAGCGAGAAGCGTCCTCAGATGAGCGATAGACAAGAAAATTGGCGGCGGGAAGTGAGCGCTGCCGACGACACCGGAATGTTCGAAAACGAAGAGGCAATGGCGCAAGCCGAAACCTTGCTGCCGGTCGAGGACTTTCATGCGGCTTTGCCGGAGCGGCATCCGGCACACGGGACGGTCGACGAGCTTCATGCCGAAGTGACCGCGGATAAGCCTGACGCAAAAACGATTCAGAAGCACGTCGGCGCGTTGCGCGCCGTTCCGCAGCTGGAGGCGATCGTCGCCAACTGGTGGGACTCTCCCGCAACGCAGCGCTTCATTGCGAACATCGGTCAGATCGGGCTCTAACGTGAAAGCGCGGTTCGCGGGGCCCTGCAATCGCGGCGCCCATTCGTTTATAGTGTTAGTTTGGATCGATCTTTCCGCTTAACACTTCGAGCGACGCTGGAGAGATCGCAAACCTCGTCGATCCGTTGAGTTTGAACCGGGTCGCGTGTATAACTCCCAGGTCCGGATTCGGCGGGTCGGCGGGATTGCGCCCCGTCCATCCGAACTGGTGGCGGCCGAAATCTGCGAAATGCACCGTGCCGGCGAAGTGCCGGCGGCTTTGCGCGCCGTCGAATTCGACGGTGAAGACGCGGGTCGCGGTGTCCTTATTCACGACGAGAATCGACCAGGTGCCGTCCGGCCGTTTCAATGCGTACGCGGTTACCAAAGGCTTGTTGTCGCCCAAGCTCGTCGCGACCGGATAGACGCCGTGCGGATCGTCCCCCGGAAGCGCCCAGTCGCGCGTGATCAGCTGTAACGCGTAGTAAGCTGCGCCTTTGGCCTGCACCGTATAATGCTCGTCGACCATATAGGGATTGTAGGCGCCCCACGTCTTGCAGCGTTCGTTGAAATCGAGCGGCTCGGGTTCGGCTTGGTAGAACGTCGCGTAGGAGATACCCGACGCGAGCGATGCGCCGAAAAAGTCACCCGTCCACAGCGCGCCGTAGACGCGTTGCGGCGCACCGGTTCCGTCGGCCGAGAAGTTGTCTTCGGTTTCCAACAGTGGAACGTTCGCCGGAACGCCGTCGGCGCGCCACGTCTGCGCCATGTGGCGCACGAGCGCCGGCTCGGAGACCAAATCGTCTTGCCGAAGCGCGCCGCTATCGCAGTTGTGGAACGGGTAATGCTCGTACGACATGAAGGCGAGATCGCGCAGATGACCGCGCCGCTTTAAATATGCGATGAAGCGGTGCAGCCACGAGGTATCGCCGCTTGCGTTCGGCCACGCGCGCTCGTCGTCGTTGACGCCCTCGAAGATCGGGCCGCCTAGCTTGACGTTCCGATCGACCGCATGGATCGCTTGCGCGAACTGAATGTAGAGTGCGCCGTAGTCTTCGGGCAGCGCGTATTGCCCGTCGACCTCTTCGCCCATCTCGATATAGGCGATCGGATAGTGGCGTGCTTCCATGTAGCGCACCTCGTTCGCGGCGTTCTCCGGCGTGCTGTAGAAGACCGCAACCGGATAGATCGTGGGCAGGCCGCGCGTCAGCGGGCTGCGCGCGATGAGATCGAGCCCCGGCTGGTCCTGATCGTTGGTGACCTTATCGGTATCGTCGTGCCAGGGATCCGTCGACGACGTCCACATCAAGGTTTGGCGTTTTGGATCGGGCGTGCAAACCTCGGCTCCGTGACAGGAGCCGTATTTCGAGCGAACGACGAGGTCCTGGAAACGCCCTGCAGCATCAATACGTCCGACTCCTAGATCCTCGACCGCATAGCCCGCACAGTTTCGCGGATCGCCTCTGCCGTTTGCGTCGCAGCTTCCCGACGAGCGCGTCATGAGGACGCGTACCGCCGGCGTCTTCACCGGCGTGGTCGCCAAGCGGATCGTCGCGATGCCGCCCCCACCGTTCGTAACGGTCGCGGAAGAAAACGTTTTCCACTCCGCCGACGACGGATGCAGTACGACGTCTTGCGCTCCGGTCCAATATTGAACCGAATATCGCGTCGCATACGGATTCATCCAATGGACGCGTACGGCGTCGATCCGTTGCGGCGCTAAGAATTGCGTCACGATCCACTGCGGATTCGCGGAATCGGGCTCGCCGGTATAGGCGTGCGACAAGTACGGATCGCTTTTCCAATACGTCGAGGAATCGCCGTCGTCGATCCGGGAGTAGCCGTCGTCGGCGCCCTGATCGCGCGACGAACCGCGCCGGGGCAAGCGATAACCGAACGAATCGCTAATCGTCGCATCCGAAGGCGTTGCGCTGCTCGTCCAGTAACCGCGCTTATTGGAGGCGTCGCTGAACGTGCCGTTGGGATTCCAGTGCCAATCCTGAATCGAGAGCTCGGTGTAGAGGCGATACGTGAGCGTTCCCAGGCCCGTGCTCAACATGAGCTGGGTGTTGGCCGGCGAGTAGATTTGATCGAGATGACCCTTCGGATCGGAATCGACCGACGTCCCCAACGCGCGCAACGGCCGAATCGTTTGTACGCGATGCGTCGTATCCACGCTCATCGTTATCGAATGCGAATTTATCGGATCGACATTGCGAACGATCGTTTTCGCCGGGCTCGCCGCGGCGCTAGTGACGAGGGCGAGGATCGCGAACGTACATACCCGTCTGAGTCGTCGAACCGTCGTCTTGCTCCATGGCTTGAGAGAGGGTGATGTCGGCCTGTCCGGCCGCGTTGGTGATGGTGGGCTTCTGCGGCGTCGTGCGTTCGATCAGTCCGTGCGCCGCTTCGTAGGCGGGATAGTCGAAGCCGATCGTTTGAACGACGATGTCGTCGGCATTCGTCTTAGAGCCGAGGGCAGTCGTATTCTGCGCTGCGGTGCAGATCGACGGGCTGGGTTTGAGATTGCCGGCTCCCCCTGACGTCGCAAGATTCGGTCCGTCCGTATCGGGCAAACGATACGTTGCCTTCGCGTGCGAGGTCACGAGCAGCGTGTAATACACGGGTGCAAACTGCGTGCCGCGAGCCCCTTGACAATTCGACGCGCCGCTGTTCGCGCCGTCGTGTGGTCCGCCCCTTGGACCGTAATCGACGATCTGCACGTACGCTTCTTTAACGCCGAACGGAAGGAACGCCGTAACGTGTCCGCCGCCGTTACCGTCGGGAACGAAGACCGGCGCCGTCATCTTCGGTAAGACGTGTGACGCGTTGAGCGTAGCCGTCTTCCTCACGGTCGTCGTGGTGACGCCGCCCGATCCTACCGTTGAAATGGCGACGGCGAGCGTGTAGTCACCGCTACGCGGCGTCGTGCGGTCGAACACCGTGACGCCCTCGCCGACGCCTAGGAAATACGGATCGCCGAACGAATCGACGCCGGCCAAAATCAGACCGTCGCGCGTTCCCATGTGGTCGAGATCCGGATCGAACGCCGGCGGGCCGCCCCACGGCACGAAAACGTAGCGCGAGATCGGATCGTGCGCCGAATACATCGGTTGCGGATATGGCTGATAGCTATAGCCTTGTCCGGTTTCCGCGACCGCGTTGGCCGGTTGAAACCCCATCGCAAAGACGCCGCCGCTCTCACCGAACGTCGTGGTGTTCGGCGAGAGTCCGTTCGGGCAGCGTACGAAATTCTGACCCTTCGGCGGTTTAGGAAACGTGCCTATGCCGTCGCAGGAAGGCGTTCCAGGCGCGACCGTCTGCGGCGTACCATCGATCGAACTGCCGCGCCACTCGCGCGCGCTCGGGCCGCCGTTGAAGACGGTCGTGTACGGGTCGGGAAATCCCGACGAGGAGTTGGCTTCGGCGAACGACGGGACCGCGCGCGCATCGATTCTAAACGGCCCGCTTACTTTGGGCGTGCTGACTCCAACCGCGCTATACCCGTTGCTCTGCCGGAACGTCGAGACGATGTTGAGCCCGACGCTCCCGCCGTACACGTTTGCCGTGCCGACCGCGAACTGCAACGCGCCGTAGCTCGTACCGCGCGGCAGGAAAAACGACGGCGCCATAGCCCCTTCGCGTCCCGCGGGGAGTGAACTGCCGCCGCATCCGGACGCGACGACGGCGAGCAGCGCGATAACGAACGGCTTTCTCATGGTTTCGGTCCTAATGCAAACTGGATGTATCCACGCACCGAACGGCCCGGGACGTACAGTTCCGGATACGGCAGCCACGATTGATTGAAGGCGGCTTGATTGCGCGCACCGGCTTGATAGAGCGGATTCGACTCGAGCTTGCCGTTGACGAGCTGCGTGGGATACGCGCCCGCGTACTGGCCGGTCTGCGCGCCGCCGACGCCGTTTGCAACGGGCTGCCACGCCTGATTGACGCCCGGCTCGCTGCGATAGTTGTCGAAAATATTGGTGACGTAGACGCCGTACGTTACGCTGCGCCGCTCGTACTGCAGGTTGAGATCCGCGTATGCCCGTGGGGGCGTGAGCGTCTGACCCGCCAGCGGTGATTCCTTATCGCCGCGGCACGCATAGTCGTGCGGTTTGAAAATACTGCCCGGGAACGCAGGGTCGACGTAACAGAGTGCGTTGTAGGCCTGAAGCGGCTGACCGGGCCCCGCAAACGGAAGGCCTTGCCCGAGGTTGCCGGTTGGAATTTGGTAGAGCACGCCGTTGACGAAGCCGTATGTCGTCGTTCCGACGCCGGTCGGTATGCCGCCGTTTGCCGTGATGATCGGATTGACGGTGATTCCACCCTTCGTTTTGTACTGAATGCCGGCTACGGCCGACAGCGGTGGAACGTAGGCGGCGTGAAAGAGCGCGCCGGTTTGATACAGATATTGGGCCGTCGCCGGCAGGCTGTCCGAGTTCGACACCGGCGGCGTCGAGGTCAAAGCGTTGATGTAGTCGACGGTCAAGAATCCGCCCCAGCCCGACAAACGATCCGGGGTCGTCAGCATAAACTCGATGCCGTACGTTTTGGTGCTTCCGTTTTGGCGAACTTGGAACGAACCGGCGGTTTGCTGACCCGTTACCGGATCCGGCGGCCCGGCGTTGAGCAGCACGACTTGATACGTGTTATAGCCTTGCCGATAGTAGCCCGTGAGCTTGGTTCCCCAGCCGTTGCGAAAACCGTGGCTCCACGCGATATCGTAGTTATTGTACGTCGCGACCGTTTGCCCGCCGATGTCGGGTGCCGCGTAGGCTTGGTCGAACGCCCAATAGAGTTGCTGCGCGTAGTCACTGCATTGGAAATAGTTGCCGACGCTGCCGACCGTACCGGCGCCCGACCAGTACTGATTCGGATTGGGGACGTACGTACCGTTGACGCCCGATCCCGGCGGATGCCAGCCGCTTCCGCACGCCGGACCTTCGCCCGTGTTTGGGTTGTAGGTTGGGCTGCCGGAATCTTTAGCCGGGATCTCCCAAAGAATCGGATTGACGCCGCCGATGTTCGTCGGCGTTCCGGCGGTTTGACCGAAGAAGAAGCTGGCCGAACGGCCGTAGCTGAAGCGAACGCTGTCGTGCGGCGTGAGCAAATAGCTCGTCGCAAATCGCGGCTCGACGACTTTGGGATAGAGATAACTGTCCGATAGAACGGCGTAACCGGTGCCGATGTCGGCGGTGTTGCTGAGATCTTTGTTGACTTGCGTATTGCCGGCCCACTTCAAATTCTGTCCGTCCAGACGAACGCCGTAATCGAAGCTGAGGCGATCGTTGGGCGTCCATTGATCGCGCACGCCGAAACCGAACTGCTGGAAGTCGGCACCCATGTAGTCGAAGCCGGTCGACGGCATCACGGGCAGCTTGCCTTTCCAATCGCCGTGCGAGAGCAGCCACTCGTAGAGGTAGCAGCCTTGACCCGTCGGCGCGTTTGGCGAGTAACCGTTGTCGAGAGCCGGGCCGATGCACGGATTACTGCCGCTGACCGGCTGCCCCGGATTTTCGGGCAAGTACCAATCTTCGATGCGCGCGCCGGTCGGCTCGTAACAGTGGGACGTTTGCGTGTCGAAGCCGGTCGCGGAATTATACTGGCAAGACGACTGCGCCGCGGCTTGATCGACGCCGCGTCCGCCTAAGAAGCCCTGCCACGTGTTGCCGTAGTTGAGCTGATTCCAGTACGGAAATCCGTTCTCGTATTTGGCGACGAACGTAATCGTGTTCTTATCACTGAGAATGCTCGTGACTTGGTCTTGGAAGCCGACCTTGCGGCCGCCGGCGTTGTTGTAACCCGGCAAATACGAGCCGAGCGTCAAATCGGACGACGAACCCGTTACGTTGTTGGCGACCAGCCCGCCCCAGTTATAGAAGAACGCGTTCATCGAAGTGTTCGTCCCGAGCGGACGCGTGTAGCCGATCTTCAGAAGATTGGTAGGACCGTACACGTATTGCTCGGGCTGCGTCGGATGTGCGTACGTCGTCGGGACGCCCGGGTAGTACGGAATCACCGAATCGTACCATTTTTGCCCGTTGCGATCGCCGGGAGTGCTCGGAAACATCGGATAGCCGCTATAGTCGCTGGTGAAGTTCGCTTCCGAGAACGGATCGTACGGGTAGTAGTTCGCGTACTGCAAGCCGCCCGCGTTCGCCCACGCCCGGTGGTCGAGCCAATCGGTGAGAATTTGAATCTGCTGCGAATTGTTCTTGCCGAAGCGGTAGTAGAAATTATTGAGTACGTCGTCGTCGTAGTTAAACGAAGTACCGTAATATTGTCCGATATCCGAAACGGAGACGCCGTACGGCGCGTACTGCGGCGCCGAGCGCGTCGAGCGGAACGAGAAGAAGTCGGAGAAGCGCCCGTCCTGCGTTGCGATGCCGTACTGACCGGCGGCCGAGTGATAATACCACGGGCCGCCGACGTCGAAGCTCAGGAAGCCGTTGCCGGGATAGGTTCCGCGTCCCGGAACGATATTGACGACGCCGGCACCGATGCCGCCCTGCGTCGCGTCGCCCGCGCCGCTAACGACTTGCATCGAACCCGCACCGCCGCCGACGCCGTTGAGATAGCCCTGGCTCGGATTCTCGTCGAAAAACGATCCGCGATAATCGATGCCGTCGAACTGATAACCGATCTCGACGCTGGCGGAGCCGCGAATCGTAAACGCGTTGCTGCTGTTTCCGGGTCCCGGCACGTAGTTCGTGTTCTGGATCACGCCCGGTGCGGAGAGCACGAGCTGATTGAAGTTCGTCGATCCGGCTTCCCCCAACGCTTCGTCGACGCGTTTGCCTTGAAACGTCGTTTCGTCGATCGTTTGATGCGGCTGGAAGGCAGACGTCGTGTCGCGCGCGTGAACGCTCGCGATCGTCTTGAGGCCTTTGATGAGGCGCACGGCGCCGATCTGCTGCGTTTCGTCGCCGAATACGGTGATGCCGGTAAGCGTGTCCTCTTCGTAACCGTTCGCCGTGATCTTGACGACGTACGTGTCGGGCGGCAGATCGAGAAACGTGAACGAGCCGTGCGAATCGGTGGTCCCCCGATACTGTCCGGACTCCGCGCTCACCAATACCGCCGCGCCCGCGACGGGTGCGCTCGTTTTGGAGTCGACGACCGATCCGCGTAAGATTCCCGTGACGCCGCCGGCCGCAAAAACGACGGAACTCGCCGCGACGCAAAGGGCGACGGTCAGCGCGAGTGCTGTGGAAATGCGGGAGACGCTAACAGAGCGTATGAGCATGACGAGAACCTCCTGAGCCGGTCAAGAAGCCTCGCTATGGCGTGAGCGTTAACCTCACGTGAACGCTAGTGGGCGCATCCCCCACGTTACGCGGAGGCTTTCCCCGGGCCAGGGGGGTCTCCTTCCACCCACGAACGCGGGCGCCCATGCAACGAGCGATCGGACTGCGCGGCGCAGTCGCGATCAACGTCATAACGATGATCGGCATCGGGCCGCTCATCACCATTCCGCTGGTGCTCTCGGCACTGGGCGGTCCGCTTGCGCTCACCGCCTGGATCGCCGGTGCTGTGCTCGCGCTCTGCGACGGCCTCGTGTGGGCAGAGCTGGCCTCGCGCCTTCCGGGATCGGGCGGCACCTACGCGTACCTGCGCGCGGCGTTCGGCGAGCATCGTTTGGGCCGTGCGCTGGCGTTCCTCTTCAACTGGCAGTGCCTGCTGTTTTATCCGTGCATTCTGGCGACCGGATACATCGGCGTCGTCAACTACTCGGCGTACGTCGCGCCCGTTTTTGCGAGCAATCCGCTCGCTCGCGATACGCTCGCGATTGCGGTCGGTTTGATTACGATTGCGTTGCTGTACCGGAAAACGTCCGAGGTCGCGGCGCTGGGCAAAGTGCTTGGGGTCGCGGCGGCGGCCACGCTCGTCATCGTAACGCTGGCGGCATTCACACACGGTCACGCGAGCCACGCGTTCGCGCTCGCCAAGCCGTTGCATTTCGATAAGGCGTTTGTGGCGGGGTTTGCTACCGGGCTCTACATCGCGATGTACGATTACGCCGGATACTCGACCGTGGCGCTCGTCGGCGACGAGGTGGAATCGCCGAATCGGACGATACCGCTCTCGATACTCATTTCGGTTATCGTGGTTGCGGCACTGTACGTGTTGCTCCAAATCGGCGTGCTCGGCGCGGTGCCGTGGCAATCGCTGCTCGACGCACACGGCAATCCGACGCCGCAATCGCAGTACATCGGATCTACGATCGTCGAGGGCGCCTGGGGACATCCGGCGGCGTTCGCGGTGACGATGCTCGTGCTCGTCACCGCGCTGGCGTCGCTGTACGGAAACCTGCTCGGCGCGTCGCGCATTCCGTATGCGGCGGCGCGCGACGGCGCGTTCATTCCCGCCTTCGGTAAGCTGCATCCAACCGGAGATTTCCCCTTCGTGTCGCTGCTGGCCATCGGGGCGCTCTCGCTCGTCGCCAGCTTCTTTACGCTCGATCTCGTGATCGCGGTGTTGACTGCCGGCATCGTGTTGATTCAAAGCGTCGCGCAGATCGTTGCCTTGGCCGTGCTGCGCACGTCGCGCGGGCCGGCGCCGTTTCGGATGCCGCTCTATCCGTTACCCGCACTGATCGCACTGGCGGGATGGATCTTGGCGTTCAAATTCACCGGGACGACGGCGATCGAGTTCGGCGTGGGCTGGCTCGTGGTCGGGATCGCCGTCTTTCTCGTTGTGGCCAAAATGGAGCGGTGGTGGCCGTTCGCGCAGAGCGCTACTCCGTAACGATCGCTTTGGTCAAGCCGCGCGGCTTGTCGCTATCGACGCCGCGCGTGCGTGCGACGTGCAGCGCGAGCAGTTGCAGCGTCACCAGCCACGCGAGCGTGTTGTAGGGATCGTCGACGACCGGTCCGAGACGTTCGCCGGTTCCCAGCGATTCGGTGCCTACCGTAATCCGCAGCGCCCCGCGCACGGCGAGGTCGCGCATTGCCGCTCCCACGATCGGCGAGCCGTCGGCATCGACAATGCCGATCGCCGCAGTCGATGCGTCGGCCATCGCGGCGCTACCGTGACGAAACTCGCCGGCCTGAAACCCCTCGGCGTGCATGTAGGTGGCTTCCTTGAACTTCAGCGCCGCTTCGCGCGCGATCGGCGCGCCGTAGTCGGTTCCGAGAATCACGATACCGCTGCAGTGCGCGATCCGCGCCGCAGGCGTCAGAGTAGTGCCGGCGGAATCGCGCAGCCACGAGCGAACGGTTTGCGCCGTTTCCAGCAGCACCGCGGGTTCGCGCGAACGATCCTGCGCGAGCAGCGACGCCGCCGTAAGGAGAATGGCTATCGTGCACGAGACGCTTTTCGTGGCCGGAACGGCGAGTTCGGGTCCGGCGCCCACGTCGATCGTCAGATCGGCGCGTTGCCCGAGCGGTGATTCGGCCGTGTTCGTAACGGCGACGAGCTTTGCGGGACGCAGGACCTCGAGCGCGCGAAGAACGTCGGTCGAGCGGCCGCTTTGCGAAAGTGCGACGACCGTGCTGCCCTCGAACGCGCGATGGTCGCCCTGCGCTTCGGTTGCCGCCAGCGCGATTGCATCGATTGCGCGGCGCCGCAGCGCGATTGCGCCCAGCTGTGCGGCAAAGAGCGAACTGCCGCTGCCGATGAGCACGATCTTTCCCTCGAGCGCGCTCGCGAGCCTTGCGGCGGCATCGGAACGCGCGATTCTCTCCCAAACTTCGGGCTGCTCGAAGATCTCGCGCTCGAAGTCACGGCCGAGCTGGGTTTCCACGCTCGCCCCGATTGCAGCAGCGGGCGCGCTCTTCCTGTGCGCCTGCGTCGCGCGCGCGGAAACCGTCGTGCCGTCGCCGCAGCATTTCGTCGAAACCGCGCAACGCTACGTGCTTCCTGCAGTGGTGACGATTTCGGCTTCCGGCGTGGCGTCCGAATCGATCGCGCTCGCGCGGCGCATCCTGCGCGAACACGGAGTCGGAGCGGCCTTGACCCTCGCGCGATCGGCAAACGATGCGGCGCTCGGATCGGAGGGCTATCGTCTGAACGTGACCGCTTCGGGGATCACCATCGCGGCCAACGGGAATGCCGGAGTTTTCTACGGGCTGCAGACGCTCGATCAGCTGTTGCCGCCGGCCGGCGGCGATCGCACGATGCGCGGCGTAGAAATCGCCGATTGGCCGGCGCACCCGTGGCGCGGCATGCATCTCGACGTCAGCCGGCATTTCTTCGGCGTCGACGTCGTCGAGCGCTACATCGACGTCATGGCGCGCTACAAGCTCAACGTCTTTCACTGGCATTTGACCGACGATCAAGGCTGGCGCATCGCGATCGCGCGCTATCCGCGTCTTACCAGTGCGGGCGGATGCCGCGCCGGTACGGAGCTCGAAGGCGACGCCACCGAGATCGACGCGCAACGGTATTGCGGCTATTACACGCAAGACCAGATTCGACGGGTCGTGGAGTACGCAAAAGCCCGCTACGTCACGATCGTTCCCGAGATCGAAATGCCGGGACACTCCCAAGCCGCGATCGCGGCCTATCCGCGCCTTGGATGCGGGAGTCCTCACGTTACGGTCCGCGAAACGTGGGGCGTAAGCGACGTCGTCTACTGCCCGACCGAGTACACGTTCGGATTTCTCGAAAACGTCTTGCGCGAAGTCATCGCGCTCTTTCCCGGACCGTACGTCCACATCGGCGGCGACGAAGTCCCTACCGTTGCGTGGCGGCACAGTGCCGCCGTGCAACAACTCATGCGCGAACGGCACATCGCAACCTACGCCGGCGTGCAAGGGTATTTCGACCGCCGCATCGAGCGATTTCTGGAGGCTCACGGGCGGCGCGTTATTGGATGGGACGACATTCTGGGCGGCGGAGTGACTCGCCGCGCCGCGATCATGTCGTGGCACGCCGGCGACAGCGGGGTTGAGGCCGCGCGGCACGGCAACGACGTGGTGATGACGCCGGACGGTCCGCTGTATTTCGATGCGTATCAGGGCGATCCCAACGACGAGCCGCAGGCGATCGGCGATCTGTCGACGCCCGAGATGATCTACCGCTATCAGCCGGTTTCAGCTTCGCTGACCTCCGCGCAGTCGCGGCACATCATCGGCGTACAGGGAAACCTTTGGGCCGAGTACGTCGGGACGCCGCAGCACCTCTTTTATATGCTGCTCCCGCGCATGTTGAGTCTCAGCGAAATTGCCTGGCGCGATCCTCAGCCGCGCGCGTGGAGCGATTTCGCGCTCGCGATGGGCGCGCAGCTGCCGTGGTTAGGCGGGCACGGCTACGCGTTTCGCATTCCGAATCCGGAGTTTTCGGTGGCCGGCGGCAGCCTGCATTTCGCCAACGTGTCGCCCAGCGTTCGCACGGTCGACGCGCAGACGGCATCAGGCAGCGTCGCGGTAACGATATCGAGCGTCGTTCCGAACGGCACGATTCGCTACACCGTCGACGGAACGCCGCCGTCGAAAACGTCGACGGGGTACCGCAATCCGATTGCGTTGTCGCTCGGGCCCAACCAAGCGGTACGAATTACCGCGATCGTAGTGCTCCCGGATGGTCGCGCTAGTACCCCCAGTTGCTTAATGCTCGCCGCTGCATCGCCGTAAAGTTTAAAATCGCGAGACCGTTAACACGTCAACGGTCAATACACGCGGCGTAAAGACTCCGTAACGAGCGTTGTCTCCACAGATGACCGGTGGCATGATTGCTTGGAGGAGACAACGGCCATTCTTAATCAAACGAAACCGCCATTCTGGTCGCTGGGTGGGCGCCGCCGGGATCGGGACGAAGCCGACGAGCCGGTCGTGGAGACCTCATCCGAAGCTAGTTCCAAACTAGGCAGCCTGATGCAGCAGCTCGACGCCGGAATCGCGCAATCGACCGAGCGCGAGCGCGCGGTGCAGGCGGGACGCAAGCGAGACCTTCATGCCGTTGCGGATCCCGCGCCTGCCGCCGAACCGCCGCTCGACACGGCGAAAGTCGAGACTTCTAACGTGGAAACGCCCAAGGTCGAACTCGGCGTGATCGAACGCACTAGCGTTCAAGCAGAAGCGATCGAGATCGATTCAGTAACGAGCGAAGCGTTGCGCCTCATCGCGGATCAACGTAGGGCTGCCGAAGCGCTGTTATCGGAGACGCGTGCGCTCGAGGATCAGATCAAGAATGCGGCGGTGGCCGCGCAAGCGACGCGCGCCTACCAATCGGCAAAATCGAAAGCCGAAGACGCCGCGGCGAGGGCAGAAGCCGCCGCCAACGCTGAAGCCGAGTCCAAACAACGCTCCGACGCGCTCGTGCACGATCATTCCGTGCTGTCGAGCGAACTCAAGAGCATTGAAGAAATCGTGACGATCAAGCGCCACGAAGCCGACGCGGCCAAGCTCGAAATTGCCGATCTCGAGCGCAAGCTCGGAGAGTTGAAGCACGCGGCGCAGACGGTGTTTTCCGACGTCGCGCTTCACGAATCGCGCGCGCGCGAGTGCACGGCGCGTGAGACCGCGGCGGCGCGATCGGCTGCCGAAGCGGCGGCGCGCACCGCGGCCCGTAAGGCCGAACGCGAAGCGGCCGAGGCTGCGGCGCAGGCAGCGCACGAAAGCGCCGAGGCGCTGCGCACCGAGCTGCCTTCGGCCCAGGGCACGGGCGCAATCGAAGACCTACAACGGCTTACGGCGCGCATCACGGAGCAGGTAGAACTTGCGCGCAGCCTGCGAAACGGCAGCCTTAACGGGCAAAAAGCAAGCTAAATCCGGGGACATGGGGGTTTATATGTCGACCACTAGCAACTCGTCGCTCTGGCAAATGATGGCCCAGCTCGACGCAAGTATCGAGGAGTCCAACAAACGCGATGCCGAGAAGGGCGTGGTGGAGTATCGCGACAGCGACGACATCGAAGAGCCCGCCTACCGCCTTCCGTTGCGCGTAACGCAGGAGCTCAACGGCGCGCCCGTCGGCTTCGAGTGCCCGAACTCGATGACGCCGCCCTGATCGCGTCCAAACCGTCCCTCTAAACGTCCGTTAGCAGCAACGCCGGCTCGTGCGCCGGCGTTGGTTTTTTGGGGCAGTGGGGACAGCCGCCGGTCGCGAATCCCCGCGCATGAAGAGTTTGCTTAACGCGACCGCCTTTGCGGCGGCGGCGATCGTAGTTTCGTCCCTGGCGGCGGTGGCCGCGGACTCGACGCCGGCGATGCCCAACGGTGCGATGGGGGCGACGTTCGACTACACCATCGGCGTGCAGACGTCGAAGGGCAAGAAATCCAGCAGCGGTCAAATCGTCGTGCGGCCGGCAGGTACGGGCAAGTTGACGCTCACCGTCACGTCGTCGGACGGTACGAGCAAAACCATCCCGCTTGCAATGGAAAACGGCACCATAGTGCCGGCAATGCCGTCGCCGTCGGCTTCGTCGGTACCGGCCGCGGCGCAGACGCTGATGGCCAATCTGAAACTCGCGGCAACGGTCGGCGTCGCTGCGAAAAAGAGCGGCGGTCAAGCGTTTAACGCTCCGGTGACGCTGAGGCCGATCGGCGAAGGTACGCCGGTGCCCGCGCAGATTTCCATGAAACCGGGTGGGGGCGCGGGGAACGTCACGTACTCGGGAACCGTCGGCGGAACGTCGTTGACGACCTTGCCGCCGAGCAGCGGCATCGATCCGGCGCAACTCGTGAAGAGCGCCGGTGTCGGTATGGTTTCGCACGGGTTCACCCCTGCAGGCCGCATCGCGACCGCGGTCGCCATGCATCACCGGACGGCCGAAGAGAAAAAAGCCGCGCAGGGTGCGGTGGCCGATGCGATGTCGTTGACGATCGACGCGAGTTTTAACGCCGGTACGTTTCACGCAATCACCGGCGCGCAAACCGACGAGCTGAATCTCGGCGGCAAAAAAGTGAAGATCTACTCGACCTGGTCGTTCACTCGCGTCGCACCCTAGCGTAACTACTATAAGCTTAGTTGACACGGCGCTTGGGCCCGGCTATTATCTACTAAACGTTTAGTAGAGGGTGGGAGATGATCGTTCCGGTTACCACGGTCGCGGTAACGGCCCGGGCGGCGGCGCAAACGATTGCTGCGCTGCGCGCGGCGAGCGGATGCGCCGGTTGGCGGCGGCTGCGCACCGTGGCCGTTTCGGGCACGCATCGCGGCGACAATCTCAACGGTCCGTATCAACAACTGATCGACACGCGCGATGGCCGGTACGTGACGCGTTGGCAGAGCGGAGATTTTGCTAGCGGAGACGGCTACGACGGCGTAGCGCCGTGGGACCGCGACTTTTCGGCGACGACGCACGTGATGGACGCACCGGCGGTCATCGCAATCGCCAAGACGCAGGCGTGGGTGCGCGCTCGCGGCTGGTGCGACGCGGGCGGCACGCGTTACTCCGCGGCGCAGACGCAGCACTTGGCCAACGGAACGTTTCTGGATGCGGTCGTTGCGCGCCCGGCCGGCGGTGCGCCCGTCACGTTGCTGGTCGATCGCGCCACGCATTTGCTCGACAGCAGCAGCGTGCGATACGACGAGAATCACGTCATTGCATACTATTCGGATTGGCGATCGATCGCCGGGACGGTCGTTCCCTACGCGACGTCGATCGTCGACCCGGAAGACAACGACGTCGAGTCGCGCAAGATCGAGGGTCTCGTCGCACAAAAATCGTTCGTACCGAACGCCGGCGTCTACGCGCCGCCGCACACCGCGTTCGGCGTTACGATGCCCCACGGCAAGAGCGCGGTGACGGTCCCGTACGTTATGGAAGGCTACAAGCCGATAGTGGACGTGACGATCGACGGCAAAGGTCCGTTTCCGTTCGTCGTCGACGCGGGCGGCCATTTCATTCTGACCGCGCCAACGGCGCGGCGCGTTGGTTTAACGGGACGCGGCTTTGCGAGCAGTACGAACTTCGGCACGATTTCGCACGTCGGCTTCGCCGGGGTACGCAGCATCGGCATCGGCGGTGCGGTGCTGCACGACGAAGTCGTGAAGATCAATCCGTACGCGTTTGCCAAGAGCGAACGCGGTCCGCGCGCCCCCAAAGCGGGGTGGCTCGGACTGGAGTTTTTCGAACGGTTCGCGGTGACGTTCGATCCGCGCAACCACACGATGACGTTGCGGCCGCTCAACGCGCCGCGGCCGGCGGCGGCGGGGACGAAAGTACCGATCGTCTTTGACGAGGATTCGCCGCTTGCGGGATGTTCGGTCGCGGGCAAGGCTGGTTTGTGCATGCTCGATACGGGAAATGCCGCGCCGGTCATCGTGGCAAGTCGCTGGGCGACGCGCGTTGGCGTGGCATCGCTTCTTGAGCGCGGCTCGTTCGTTGGAAGCGGCACGTACGTGTCGCGCGCTCCCGTCGGCGTCGGACCGTTTCTGCGTCCCCGCGAGGTTGTCATGTACGAGCCCGACCCCAATGCCGAACTCTTCACCGACGAGGCGGCAATTCTCAGCGAGGCGTTCATCGACGGATTCATGTCGACGTTCGACTACGCGCGCCGGGGGGTGTGGCTGCAGCCGCTTGCGCGCGATCCGACGCCGTATAATCGCTCCGGCGTCATCGCAGCGAAGCAAGCCGATGGAACGTTTATCGCTCGCTACGTCATAGTAGGCTCTGGCGCTGCCCTTGCCGGCGTGCGCAAGGGCGACGTCATTGCCGCCGTCGACGGCGTTTCGGCGAAGCAGTTCTCGGGCGCGGACTTCGCGACGGCAAACGCCCTGCCGCAGCGGAGGACGATCGCGTTTACGATCGTGCGCGACGGGCGAAAACGCGTGGTTACCGTGCCGATGCGAGCCCTCATTTAACGCACTTTCTGAAGGGTAAAAAGGGGCCGGGCGGAAGCAGCAATGATGATGCGGTCTTTCTCATCTGTTGTTTTGGTATTTCTGTTGGCCCTCGGAAGCTGCGCCGGCAGGTCGACGAGCGCGCTGCCGTTCGCGCACGCGGCTGCGCGAGCGCACTCTGCATCCGCGGACACGCTGCTGCACAGCTTCGGGAATACGGGTGACGGATACAATCCGTCGGGTCCGCTGGTCTTACTCAACGGTCTGTGGTACGGAACCACGCAGTATGGCGGGAAGTACCGCAACGGCACGGTCTTCACCATCGACGCGAACGGGAACGAGAAGATCCTCCACGATTTTGGATTCAAGAAGGACGGCGCGCAGCCGTTCGCTGGATTGATCGTCGTGAAGGGAACGCTGTACGGAACGACCGAGATCGGCGGCCGCAAAGGGAAAGGCACCGTTTTTAGCATCACGCCGGCGGGCGTGGAGCACGTGCTGCACAGCTTTACCGGTTCGCCGGATGGGTGGGGACCGCAGGCATCGCTTGTATACGCTCGCGGCACGCTTTACGGAACGACGTATTACGGCGGAACCGTCGCTCAAAGCGGCGTCGTTTTTGGCGTCACGCTCGGTGGAAAAGAATCGATCGTTCACACGTTCACCGATGGGAAAGACGGCGCGACGCCGGTCGCTCCGTTGATCTACTCGCGCGGAGTTCTGTACGGAACGAGTGTGGCCGGCGGTTCGCAAGGCCAGGGAGCGGCGTATTCGATCGATCTGAGCGGCAAGTTCAAAACGCTGCATAGCTTCAGCCCGAGCGATAACTGGCCCACCGGCATGGTGATGGTCAACGGCGTTCTTTATGGAACCACCGACGGGCACACCGACAACGTCGGCGTTTTCTATTCGCTCACCACCAAGGCAAGTACACCAAGCTCTACACGTTTTTGCAAAACGGCGGCTTCGATGCGATCCACCCGTACGGACCGCTCATTGCGGTCGGAAACGTGATCTACGGAACTTCGGCCTACGGGGGTGGCGCAGATAATGGCACGGTGTTCAGCTTTACGACCGCTGGCCAAGAGCAAATCGTGTACGCTTTTGAACCCGCGCCCGACGGCGTGCTTCCGAAGGACGGCGTGACGTACTACCAGGGGCGCCTGTACGGAGTGACGTACGACGGCGGAACGTATCCGATGGCAAATACTCTCGGAGGCGGCACGGCCTACTCCGTCGCGCTGTAAGAGATACCATGAGCGCTTATCGAGACGAGCTGCAGGCCGCGGAACGACTAGGACTCGCGGCATACGAAGCGATGGAGCGGTGGGTGAGCCGACCGCCCGACGCGACCGACGATACGCCCGGCGCGGTGCTCGAAGGTTACGCACGCGATTTACGCGAGAGCCGCGAGCGGTTACGGAAGTTGCTGGCCGATCACGGCATTCGCGACGATATCGAGCAAGCGCTGGCGAAGAGTGAACAGTATCACCGCAGCCTAGGACTGTCGATCAGGGACAAGCCGGAACCAATAGAAGAAGAGTAATCTGCTCAACGTCGAACATGTCAAAGTCGTCCAGGATTTTTTGGACGCGCGCCGCTCCGAGCATCGGAGCGAAATCGATCGACATCATCGCATCCGCAACAGTCCCTGCCAAGAAGCGCTCGAAAGCGCCTCCTAAAGTGTACGCTCCTCACGAACATTTCGGAAGTCCGCTGAACGTCTGCCGAATCTGCGGCGAAAAGTACTCCTACGTTCCCCGCCCCGTTCCGCCGGCCGGCTCAACGCCGAGCCCCGCTGCGAAATGAAAAGAGCCGCGCTCTCGCGCGGCTCTGAAGTTTAGCCCCAACCGGATTCGAACCGGTGTTACCGCCGTGAGAGGGCGGCGTCCTAGGCCTCTAGACGATAGGGCCATGGCTCCGGGTGATGGATTCGAACCACCGAAATGCCTGATTCAGAGTCAGGTGCCTTACCAGACTTGGCTAACCCGGACCGGTAGCGACCGTTTATACTACACGACCGGCGTCCCATCTTGCAAGCACGTGCGGCGCCCGACGTTTCGGCGCCCGTAGGTCGCCGTCTGGCTGTGGCAGTTCGGGCAGAGCATGCGCAGGTTTTCTAAGCGGTAATCGTCATGGATCCCATTGATATGATCTATCTGCACGGTCAGGGGCTCGCCCAGCCACTCGGTAAGACCGCACTCCTGGCAGCGATTCTCGAGCAGTCCAACCCCAAGCAGGCGGCGCTTTATGTTCGTCCTGCTTTTTGCGGTTGCTAGAAGTTCCAGGAGCGGGGTCGCTAGCGGCCGTGTTTTAAACTCACCGCGTTTGAGAGCTTTATGCCAAGCGCCTCTGCAGAAGCCAAACCTTTCGATGCATTTTGTAAGGGGATGGCCTTCATCATAATAACGTTGAATCTCCGACCAATCGTAGCGGCGACGCCTGTCGGTGCCCGGACTGCGCCTCATGCGGCCTCGTAACCCAAAAGCAGCGGACTCAAACGGCGAAGGTTTCGTCCCCCGAACGTTGGTGTTTGACTATGACAGTTAGGACAAAGCATTCTGAGGTTCTCTAGGCGCCAATCATTCTTGTCACCGTTGATGTGGTCGATGTGGATCGCCAGTGGCTTGCCGCGCCAGTCGGTGACTCCGCACCTCAAACATTGATTCGTTAGGACGCCTTCTCGTAGGAGACGTAGCTTCTTACGCCAGCGTGAGGACTGCGACTGCAATATTTGAGAGAGCAGTCGTTTAACGCGATCCCCGGGCCTAATGTCGCCGCGTTTTACGGCGCCTTCCCAGGCCTTGGAGCAGAATCCGAAACGTGCCACGCACTGTAGATACGAATGACCGGCTTCGTAGTAGGCACGTATTTCTGCCCAGTCGTATTTGCGCCGGCGATCGCGATACGGCGTAGCCTTAGAGCGTAGTCGCCCACTTTTTATGGCCTTGACCCAAGCGGTATGCGAGAATCCAAATTTCTTCGAGCACTCGACAAAACCGTGGCCTGCGTCGTGATAGGCTTGCACCGCGGCCCAGTCGTGTAACAGTCGTCCCATGCGGCGATCGTAGAATATCCGTGTGCCAACTGGGTGGCATTCACGCAAACGCGGGTAAGAGGAGAGGGCTGGGCCGCTAGGCCGGGCCCTCTCGACGCATCCGGGCGTCGCACGATAGAATCGGGGTCTACACCTACTACAGGGGGGTTTTGTGCAAGCGATCGTTCTGGTCGGGGGCGAGGGGACGCGGCTGCGGCCGCTGACCTACGGCACGCCCAAGCCGATGGTGCCGATCATGAACGTGCCGTTCCTGGCGCGGACCATGGAGCGCTTGTACGAGGCGGGCATCCGCGACGTCATCCTTCCGGCCGGCTACATGCCCCAAGCCATCGTCGACTACTTTGGCGACGGCTCGCGCCTCGACATGAAGATCACCTACGTCATCGAGCAGACGCCGATGGGCACCGCCGGTGCCATCAAGAACGTCGAGGAGCATATTACCGGCCGCTTCTTCGTGCTCAACGGCGACGTGCTCACCAGCCTCGACCTCACGGCGATGCTGGCGTTTCACGACGCGAAGGGCGGACTTGGCGCGCTGCATCTGATACGCGTCGACGATCCGTCGTCGTTCGGCTGCGTCGTGCACGACGCGGACGATCGCGTCGGCGCCTTCGTCGAGAAGCCGCCAAAAGGCGAGGAACCGACGAACGAAATCAACGCCGGAACGTACCTCTTGGAGCGCGAGATACTCGACTTCATTCCGGCCGGCCGAAACGTGTCGATCGAACGCGAAACGTTTCCGCAAGTTATTGCCGCCGGCAAGGATCTCTACGCGTATACGACGTCCGATTACTGGATCGATCTCGGCCGTCCGGAAAACTATTTAGCCGCGCACCGCGACGTGCTCAGCGGAGCAATGCCGCTCGCACTCGAGCCGGGCATCAGCGGCTCGGGGCGTGACGCGCTGCGCGGACATCCGGGCGTCGTTCCACCGGTTCATGCCGACGACGACGTCGTCGTCGACGCCAGCGCCAAAATCGGTCCCAACGTCGTGCTCGGACGCGGCTGCAGCATCGGCGCCAACGCCGTGGTTCGCGAGTCGGTCCTCTGGGAGCGGGTAAGCGTCGGCTCGGGAGCCGCGATCGAAGAGACGATTATTGCCAGCGGCGCCACGATTGGGCCCAAGGCCCAGGTCGGCCGCGGCAGCGTCATTGGCCACGACGTCAGCGTCGAGCCCGGCCAGGTCCTCGAACCAGGCAGCCGCTTGGGTCCCGTGGTCAAGGCGGCGACCTAAGATAAAGGTCTCGCCCAGTCGGGCATGGCAAGGGAACGCTGACCAGGCAAGCGGGTTTTACACGCATCCCCGCAGGGGTAATTTTAAGTCCTACCTGTGGAGGAGCTGACCGACCATATGCTGCCGCCGCGTGCCCTATTCTTAGGTTCATATCCGCCCCGTGAGTGCGGTATTGCTACCTTTACCAAGGACGTCGTCGACTCGTACAACCGTGCGTTCGGCGTCTCGAGCGAGGTCATCGCGATCGACGAGCCCGGCGGCGAAGTCCGCCGGTACGGACCCGAAGTCGTCGCCCGCATCGCCGAGCAAGACCGCTTCAGCTATGCCGGTATGGCGCGCTTCGTCAACCGCAGCGCGGCGCAGCTGATCAACGTTCAGCACGAATACGGACTATTCGGCGGCGATCGCGGCGAGTGGCTGATCGACTTTCTGAGCGCGCTGGAGAAGCCCGCCGTCCTGACGATGCACACCGTGCTGCCCGAACCGGACGAAACGATGCTGCGCGTCACGCGCGAGCTGTGCGCGCACGCTTCGCGCGTCGTCTCGCTTTCGCAAACCGGGCGCGATTTGCTCGAAACCGTCTACGGGATCGATCCCGCCACTCTGCGCGTCATCCACCACGGCGTTCCCGACGTTCCGTTCCAAAGCACCGACGCCGCCAAAGCGTCGTTCGGCATCGGTCAGCGGACGGTCATCTCGACGTTCGGCTTGATCAGCCGCGGCAAAGGCCTCGAATACGCGATCGAGGCGATGCGCACGGTCGTCAAACGCCATCCCGAAGTGCTCTACCTCATTCTTGGCGAGACGCATCCGGTGGTGCGCCGGCGGGAAGGCGAGTCGTATCGCGAATCGGTGCAGGCGCTGGTACGCGAGTACGGTCTGCAGTACAACGTGCAGCTCGTCGACCGGTACCTCGATTTCGACGAACTCGTCGGCTACTTACAGGCGACTGACATCTATTTGACGCCGTACCTGAATCCGGTGCAGATCGTCAGCGGCACGTTAGCCTATGCGGTCGGTTGCGGAAAAGCGATCGTTTCGACGCCGTATCTCTACGCTCAAGAGCTCCTGGCGCACAATCGCGGCTTCTTGTGCGAGTTCCGCGACGCCGATTCGATCGCGCGTCAACTCACCATGCTGCTCGACGATCCCGCGTTGCGGCGCGCTACGGAGCGCCGCGCGTACCGCTTCGGCCGCCAAATGACGTGGCCGCACGTTGCCGTGGAGTACGGAAATCTGTTCCTGGAACTGGCGCCGCCCGAGTCGCTGGAATTGGTGTCGACCGCTTAGATCATGGCCACGCTTCCGACGCTCGAACATCTGGCGGTCCTCTCCGACGACGCCGGAATCATTCAGCACGCTACCGAGAACGTGCCCAACCGCAAGACCGGCTATTGCACGGACGACGTGGGCCGGGCGTTCATCGTAACGTTGCAGTCTTTGCAGCTAGCGCCGCGCGACGAGCTGGCCGACCGTTTGGCATCGACGTATTTGGCGTTCCTGGAGGACGCGCAGCTCGAGGACGGCCGCTTCCATAATTTCATGTCGTACGAGCGTTCGTGGCTGGACGAGGTCGGCACTGAGGACAGCATCGGGCGCGCGGTGTGGGCGCTGGGCTACGGCGTTCGCTACGCGCCGCGTGAGCCGTGGCGGCGCGTATGCCGCATGCTTTTCGATCGCGCGCTGCCGGCGATCGAGGCGCTGGAGTTTCCACGTTCGCGCGCATATGCGATGCTGGGTTTGGCGCACGCCTATCCCGCGTTGCACGACGTGTCCTACGCTGCGGCGTTTCGGCACCTCGCCGACACGCTCGTCGCGGCTTACGATGCCACTAGCGACGGCGACTGGGCGTGGTTCGAGCCCGAGATGACCTACGATAACGCGCGTCTGTGCGAAGCGCTCGTTCGCGCGGGACAGGCTTTGAACGAGCCGCGATACGCCGACTTAGGCTTGGTAACGCTCGCCTTTTACGAGCGAACCACCACCGTGGACGGTATTTTCGTCCCAATCGGCAACGACGGGTGGTACCCGCGAGGCGGCTCGCGCGCAATCTACGACCAGCAACCGCTCGAGGCGTACGCAACGATCGACGCCCAGCTCGCCGCCTACGACGCCACCTCGGATCCGGCTCGGATGGCCGCAGCGGAGCTCGCGCTGGCATGGTATTACGGTAAGAACTCGCGCGGCGTCGTGATGGCACACGGCGGCGGATGCTACGACGGGCTCGGCGAAAATGCGGTCAATCGCAATATGGGCGCCGAATCGACGCTGGCGCTGCTGGCGGGGTCCTATACGATGGCACTTCGCCGTCCTCGGACGTTACGCGCGGTGCGATAATTATCGTCGTCCTTCGACTTCGGCGCTTCGCGCCTACGCTCAGGATGACATAAAGTGCCTCCGGCGAATAGAGAATAATGCTCCTGGAGACGGAAATACTCAACGACGCGCAAGCCGCGGCCGTTCGGAAGACTGATGGCCCGGTTTTAATTTTCGCCGGCGCGGGCAGCGGGAAAACGCGCGTTTTGACCCATCGGATCGCCTATCTTTTGGGCGATCTGCGCGTCGAGCCCGACCACATTCTGGCCGTGACCTTTACCAACAAGGCCGCCGGCGAGATGAAATCGCGCTTGCAGACCATGGTGGGATCGGTCGCTCGCGACATATGGGTCGGCACCTTCCACGCCATGTGCGTGCGCATTCTGCGCCGCGACGGCTCGCGCATCGGCATCGCGCCGAACTTTGCGATCATCGACGATACCGATCAGCGCCAGCTCGTTAAGGAAATTCTCGACGATCTCGACTACGACGAGCGCCAGCTCGCGGCCGGCGCGTGTTTGGCCGAAATCGGCAAAGCCAAGAACGCGCTGATGTGGCCCGAGGCGTACGCCGAGAAGCAAACGTCGTTCGTCGGCGAGCGCATCGCTAACGTCTATACGGAGTACCAGCGGCGCCTGGCGGAGTCGAATTCACTCGACTTCGACGATCTCATCGTGCGGACGATCGATCTGCTCGAACGCGACAAGGCGACGCGCGAGAAGTATCAGCGCCGCTTCGAGTACGTGCTCGTCGACGAGTACCAGGACGTCAATGCCGCGCAATACCGGCTGATCGCCCTGCTGGCGGCGCATCACGGCAACATCACGGTCGTCGGCGACGACGATCAGTCGATCTATTCGTGGCGCGGCAGCGACTATCGCATGATCCTGCGCTTCGAAGACGACTTCCGCGGCGCGAGCATCTTCAAGCTCGAGGAAAACTATCGCAGCACGCAGCGGATTCTCGATGCCGCGAACGCGCTGGTCGCCAACAACCTGACGCGCGCGGCCAAGCGGCTCTTTACGCAGCGAGGCGTCGGCGATCCGATCACGGTGTATCCGGCCGCGACCGAACGCGACGAAGCTCGCTACGTGGTCGAAAAGGTCAAGAATCTCGTTCGCGACGGTTCGGCCTATCGCGACTTCCTGGTGCTCTACCGCACCAACGCGCAATCGCGCGTCTTTGAAGAAGCGCTGCTCGCCGAAGGCATTCCCTACCGCGTCGTCGGCGGCGTCGGTTTCTACGCGCGTGCCGAGATCAAAGACGTCATCGCGTACTTGCGCTACATACTCAACCCGTCCGACGCGCTAGCGTTCAAGCGTATCGTCAACGTACCGCGGCGCGGCATCGGTCAGCAAACGCTGGCAGCGCTCGTGCAGGCGGCGACGGCCGCGCACCTGTCGGTAGGCGAAGCGATTTTCGACGGCGAGCTCCTCCGTACGGCTGTGCCCAAGAAGCTCAAGGAGCTCGAGCGATTTGCGGAGCTCGTTGCGAGTTTCCGTAAGCGCGCCGAGTCGATGGGCGTAGCCGATCTGCTCGTCAACGTGATGGAAGATTCGGGTTACGTACGCGAGCTTCAGACCGAAGATACGCACGACGCGCGGGCGCGGCTTGAGAATTTGCACGAGCTCGTCGGCGTCGCACGCGAATACGAAAACAATGACCCGGATCCGTCGCTCGGCGGCTTCCTGGCGAACATCGCGCTCATCAGCGATCTCGACGCACTCGAAGAGGAAGCGTCGTACGTTACGCTCATGACGATGCACGGCGCTAAGGGACTCGAGTTCTCCAGCGTTTTCTTGACCGGTTTGGAAGAGGGCGTGTTCCCACACAGCCGGGCGTTGGCCGACACGCACGAGCTGGAAGAGGAACGCCGTTTGGCCTACGTGGGCGTTACCCGCGCTCGCGACCGGCTCTTCCTGAGCTATGCGTTCAGACGCGCGTTGTTCGGCAACACGTACGCGTATCCGAAATCGCGATTCCTCGAAGAAATGCCCGAGTTAGAGATCCTCGAGAGCGACAGCGTTCCGCTGCCGCGTCCCTCGGGCGGCCGCTGGCGCGAAGTCGCGATTCACGAATCGGCCGGCGCGGGCGTGCATCTCGGCCTGGAGACCGGCGATAAGGTGCGTCATCCCAAATGGGGCGAGGGCACGATTCAAAACCTCGTCGGTGCCGGCGGCGACGGCTTGGTAACGATCGATTTTCCGAACGTCGGCCAAAAAATGCTGATGCTGAAGTACGCTCCGCTCGAAAAAGTGTAACGTAATGATCCGCGTCGCCGTGGCGGGCGCGTTAGGGCGGATGGGAACCGTCGCACGGGCGGCGCTCGCGAATGCACCGGGATCGATCGCGTACGCGGGCGGCTACGCGCGCACCGCCGGCGAGTCCGAAGGTATTACCGACGACCTCGAGCAGCTTTTCGCTCGGGGCGTCGACGTTTTGCTCGATCTCACGACGCGGCCGGGGTCGGTTGAGATTTCCATGTCCGCGGCGGCGCACGGCGTTCGTCCGGTGATCGGAGTGAGCGGCTGGACGCAAGACGAGCGCAATGCTTTGGCCGCGCGGCTGAACGAACGCGGTATCGGCGGATTACTCGTGCCGAACTTTTCTCTCGGCGCGGTCTTGATGATGCGTTTAGCCGAAGAAGCCGCGCGCTACTTTCCCGACGCCGAGATCGTCGAAATGCACCATGCCGGCAAGAAAGACGCGCCGTCGGGAACGGCGGCGACGACGGCCGATCGCATCGCCCACGTCGCCGGGAAACGCCCGCCGATTCACAGCGTTCGGCTGCCGGGGGTGGTCGCGCATCAGGAAGTGCTCTTCGGCAGCACGGGCGAGCTGCTCAGCGTCCGTCACGACTCGTTTTCGCGCGAATGCTTCGTTCCGGGCATGTTTGCATCGATTCGCGCGGTGATGCACGCGCGCGGGCTGGTCGTCGGTCTCGATGAAGTGCTGGAGATGACGCAAACGTGAGTCTGGATATCGCCGTCGTCGGCGCGACCGGCGCGGTCGGCCAGACAATCGTCCGGGTGCTCGAAGAGCGCAACATTCCCGTCGCGCAGCTGACGCCGTTTGCGTCGCGCGAGCGGCGCGGCGCGGTGAGTTTTCGGGGCCGGGCGCTCGACGTGCGCGAGACCAGCGCAACGGCCTTGCAAGGGTTCGACGTCGTGTTCTTTGCCGGTGGAGAAGACGCCAGCGAAACCTACGCGCCCGCGCTCATCGAACGCGGCACGGTGGTGATCGACAACAGCTCGACGTTCCGCCTGCACGACGGCGTACCGCTCGTGCTTCCCGAAGTCAACGCGGAGAGCGTGCGCATCGATCATCGGCTGTTCCCCGTTGCCAACTGTACCGCGATCATTCTTAGCACCGCCCTCGCGCCGGCGCGTGACGTCGCCGGGCTGCACGCCGTCCGCGTCGCGACCTATCAGGCCGCTAGCGGCGCGGGCCGCGCGGGGCTCGACGAGTTTCTTGGCGGCGAGCGCGCGCTCGTGCTCGGGATGCCCGAGCCCGAACCCGCGGTGTTTCCGCGGCCGCTCGCGCGCAACGTCGTGCCGCAAGTCGGCGCCTTCGACGAATCCGGTTACACCGGCGAAGAGCGAAAGGTTCGCGACGAAACCCGCAAGATGCTCGGATTACCGGACCTCGACGTGAGCGTGACCAGCGTGCGCGTTCCGGTCCGCACCGCGCATTCCGAAGCGGTGTGGTTCGAGACCGATCGCAAGACCAGCGTCGAGGAGCTCGCAGCCGCGTTCGAACGCGCTCCGGGAATCGTGTTTCATCGCGACGGAATCGTCACGCCGCGCGACGTCGAGGGGACCGACGCGGTGCACGTCGCTCGCTTGCGCGCCGAGCGACAGACCCCGCGCGGCGACACGTTCGCGCTATGGTGCGTGGGCGATCAGCTGCGCAAGGGGGCCGCGACCAACGCCGTGCAAATCTTGGAGTTGTTGATAGCAAGAGGCATTCTGTCGGCATGACCGGTCGCGTAGCCGTTCTGAAGTTCGGTGGTACCTCGGTGGCGACGAGCGAGCAGCGCGCGATCGCCGTCGAACGCGTGCGCGACGCGCGTGCCGCCGGCTTTGCGACGGTCGCCGTCGTCTCGGCCATGGGACGACCGCCCGACCCGTACGCCACGGATTCGCTGCTGGCGCTGATCGGCGGACGCACGGGAACCTCCAACGCCGACGTGCTGCTTTCCGCCGGCGAGTTGATTGCGGCGGCGGTGTTTGCCGACGAACTGTCCGAGGCGGGCATCACGGCGGTCGCGCTCACCGGCGCACAGGCCGGCATCGTCACCGACGGCCGTTTCGGCGACGCGACGATTCTGCGCGTCGAGCCGCAGCTCGTGCGGGAGCTGCTCGACCGCGGCGCCGTCGCCGTCGTCGCCGGATTTCAAGGCTCGAGCGAATACGGCGTGATCACGACGCTCGGTCGCGGCGGTACCGATCTCTCCGCCATCGCGATTGGACACGCGCTGGGTGCGGACCGCGTCGACATCTATACCGACGTCAGCGGCGCCATGACCGGCGATCCGCGGCGCATTCCGGGAGCGCGCACGATCGAGCGCGCATCGTTGTCCGAGATGACCGAGCTAGCCGAACACGGCGCGAAGGTCATGCACGACAAGGCCGCGAGCTACGCCGATCGCACCGGCACGCACTATTCGATCAAAGGTTTGCAGAGCGATCGAGGGACGCTCGTCGATGAAAGTTCCGACCACCATCGCGTCGTTACCGGCGTCACATCGTCGGGCCGGCTAACGTGGGTACGCGTCATTCGCGGCGACATCGAGTCGCCGTCGCGCCGCATGGAAACCGAGCTCGAGATGTTTCGGCGCGTGGCCGGGGCGGAGATCTCGATCGATCAGGTAACGATCAATCAGGCCGGCGTGGCGTTCGTCGTCGAAGGCGATCGCGGCGCCGAAATCCGGCGCCTGCTCGGCGACCTGAACCTCGCGGTTCGCGTACGCGAAGGCTGTTCGAAGGTGTGCGTGGTCGGCAGCGGCATGCGGGACGCACCGGGCGTCGTCTTGCAGGTCGTCGAGGCACTCTCGCGCGCGAACGTCGAAATCATTCACTGCACCGACAGCAACGTCACGATCTCGGTCCTGGTGCCGGCGGCCGACGCAACGCGCAGCGAGATCGCGGTTCACGAACAGTTTTCACTCGCTTCAGGAGATCCCGTATCGCAATGAATAACCAAGGGGCACGTTCCCGGCTGGGAACGATTGTAACGGCAATGATCACGCCGTTCGACAAACGCGGATTGCTCGACATTGCCGAGGCGCAGCGCCTGGCGCGTTTCCTCGTCGATCGCGAGACGGACGGCTTGGTCTTGGCCGGCTCGACCGGCGAAGGTCAGACGCTCGACAAAAACGAGCGCATCGCGCTGTGGGCCGCCGTCAAGAGCGCGGTAGGCGACCGGGCGAAGATCATTGCTAACGCCGGCACCAACTCGACGCGTGAATCGGTCGCGGCCGCGCAAGATGCGGCGGCTGCGGGCGCCGACGCCATTCTGGCGGTCGTGCCTTACTACAACAAGCCGACCCAGAGCGGAATTGTCAAGCATTTCGGCGCGATCGCCGAGGCGACGCCCGAGCTTCCGATCGTGATTTACAACATCCCGGGGCGCACCGGTGCCAATATGCTTCCCGAAACGCTGCTCGAACTGGCAAGCCAGCACCCCAACGTGGCCGGCGTCAAAGAGTCCAGCGGCGACCTCAAGCAGATCGCGACGATCGTCCGCGGCCGTTCGAGCGAGTTTGTTGTGTTCGCGGGCGACGATCATCTGTTCTTGCCGTGTCTGGCGGTTGGGGCCGACGGTGTCGTCGGGGTTGCGTCGCATCTGTGTTCGCGCGAATATCGCAAAATGTTCGATGCGTTCCGCAGCGGCCGCGTCGAAGAAGCGGCCGAGATTCATGCGTCTTTGTTACCGCTGTTTGAAGCGCTCTTTGCGACGACCAGTCCCATCCCCGTGAAATGGGCGATGCGTCAGCTCGGCTTTCGCGCGGGGGAGTGCCGCTTGCCGCTCGACGGCATCCCGCAGCCGGTTGCGAACCGGTTACGGCCGTTGCTCGCGCCGTTTGTCGACGACGGTGCGGAAGTGCTGGTTCAGGCGTAGGTGCCGGCGCGCGTTGAAATCCTCGGCTGTCGCTTGGATGCCGTCGACGCCGCCGAGGCGGCGGATCAGATCATGACGTTCGCGCGCGGCGAGACCGCCGCGCAGATCGTCACGCTCGGCACCGAGATGGTCGTTCACGCGCGGCGCGACGAGCGCTTCCGCGCGATCGTCAACGGCTCCGCGCTCTCGCTGTGCGACACGGTGGGCGTGCTTGCCGTCGCACGCCGGCACGGCGCGGTGCTTCACGATCGCGTAACCGGCGTCGAACTGATCGAGGAGCTTTGCCGCCGCAGCGTCCTCGAAGGCGTTTCCATCTACTTTCTCGGTGGCGCGCCCGGCGTTGCTGCCGACGCCGCGGGAATTCTCGAAGCGCTGCATCCCGGACTCAACATCGCGGGCGTGCGCGACGGCTACTTTCGTCCCGACGAAACGGACGAAGTGGTCGCTGCGATTCGCACTAGCGGCGCGAAGCTGTTGTTCGTGGGTCTGGGTTTTCCGCGGCAAGAGTATTGGCTGCACGACAATCTCAAGGCGACGGGCTGCGGCGCCGGTATCGGTGTCGGCGGATCGTTCGACGTGATTAGCGGACGCATCGATCGCGCTCCGACGGTTATGCGCCGTTTGGGTTTGGAATGGCTCTACCGGCTCGTCAAAGAGCCGCATCGCTGGCGGCGGCAGCTCGCACTTCCGTACTTCGTCTGGCTCGTCGCGCTCGACGAGATCGGCCTTCGAACGAGGCGGCAACCGACGTGAAGGCGATGATTCTCGCGGGCGGTCTTTCAACGCGTCTCTATCCGCTCACCAGACAAGTCCCCAAGCCGCTCGTCCCGGTCGCCGGCGTGCCCAACGCGGTGCACCTCATGCGCTATCTACGCGCGTACGGCTACGACGAGATCGCGATCAACGTTCACTATCTCTCCGACGCGATCGTGGCCGCGCTCGGCGACGGCAGCCGTTTCGGCGTGCGTTTGACGTATTCGTACGAGCCCGAGTTGCTCGGCAGCGCCGGCGCCGTCAAGAAGCTGCAGTCGTTCTTCGGTGACGAACCGTTTGTGGTCGTCGGCTGCGACGATCTCACCGATCTTCCGCTCGATCGTCTCACGGCGTTTCACCGCGAACGCAACTCCGTCGCGACGATCGGCCTCGTCGAATGCGAAGAGGTCGATCAGTACGGCGTCGTCGTGATCGACGAGCGCGGAAAGGTCGTGGGCTTTCAAGAGAAGCCGCCCAAGGGTACCGAGCGCAGCAACCTGGTAAATACCGGTATCTACGCGTTCTCGCCGGCGATTTTCGAACGTATTCCGCCCGACGAGTTCTATGATTTCGGCAAACAAGTGTTTCCGGCGCTGCAGAGCGCGGCCGAGCCGTTCTACGGATTCGACGCGCGCGGCGCGTATTGGGCCGACATCGGAACGCCCGGCGAATACCGGCGCGCGAGTTACGACGTCGTGCGCGGTGTCTTCAGCATTCCGGGGACGCGCGCGGACGGCGTCGATCCCAGCGCGGTGCTCGGCGAAGGCGTGCGCACCGAAGGGGCGGTGTGGGTCGGCGCGCGCGCGCGCATCGGTGACGGTGCTTCGATCCTCGGCCCCAGCATCGTGGGCGACGGCGTCACCATCGAACCCAACGCGCGCATCGAACGCACGATTCTGTGGGCCGGCGCGACCGTCGGCGCGAACGCTACCCTGCGCGATTCGATCGTCGGTATCGGCTACCGCGTAGCGCCAGGAACGGCGCTCGACAACGCGGTCGTCGCCAACGAGGAAGTCCCGGCGAGCTAGACCGCATTATGGATGCCGGTTGGGTTGCCGCCATTGCTTCCGTCGCCTCCGCGTTCGTCGTCGGCATTGCCGCCCTTGCGGCGGTGCTGCAAATTCGGCACATTCGCAACGCCAACGAAATCACGATTTATCTCCACTTGGCCGATCGCTTGGAATCGGCAAACGCCCACGAGGCATTCCGGTCCTACGCAGAGTTTGCCGAACTGCTTCAGCGAGATCAGGCGTTGCGCGACCGAATGGTGCAGGTGCAGCCCGTTCCGGAGTTTACGCAGATCGAAACGCTGCTTCGGTTCCTCGATTCGTTGTCGATGCTCATCGTAACGCGAAGCATGACCGAGCGTCTGATCGTGATGAAGTATGGGGACGAAATCGTGCGGCTCTGGGATGCTCTCGCAGAGGCCGTATACCTGCGCCGAAACGGCGTTCCGCATTTCGCATCAAGTTGGGAACACTTGGCGATGCGTTCGAGAGCCAACCTCGAAGCGGGCGAAATCGACCGGTTCTACGCGGCGCTTCGACACGATCCGCGTATGGCCGCGAAGTTTAAGTGAGGGCGCCCTCTTTGATGCCGCCCCGGATCATCTCGCGAAGCTCCGGCGTGTCGTCGTGACCGTGCTTCTCAACCGCGTGACGAACGGCAACGTCGAGGAGCTCGTCAGTCGTATCGGCGGCAATCGCAACAGTGCAGTCCGTTTCGCTCGGAAAATCGCGACAATCGATGACTTTACGTGCCACGGTGTGCTCCAATCGCCGCGCAAGAACGCGCGGTAAGTCATTATAGGCCGAATCGCCGTCCTTTGAAAGCAACCAAGCTAACCGGCTTTTAGCGCGAGTTCGCAATGTCGTTGTGAAGAGCGCAAAGATGCCGTAGGCCAAAAATCCTAGAACGACCACGATGCCGCCGACCGCCTAGCCGCGTTCACTCCGCGTCGTGATTGAACTGCATGATTTGGCGAGCGATCCTCGATGCGGTCTTTCCCGCGCAGTGCGCCGCCTGCAACGCTTTGGGCAGCGCGTTGTGCGCGACGTGCGCCCCGCCGATGCCCGCGTTTAGCGTGGCGCATCCGGGGCTGCGAGTCGTTGCAACCGGATGGTACGATGGTGCTTTGCGCACGGCAATTCTCGCCCTCAAAGACGGCCGTCGCGACGTCGCCGAAGCACTCGGCGCGCGGATCGCACCCGCGATCGAGCCCGGCTCGCTTTTAGTGCCCGTTCCGACCACCCGCGCGCGGCTGCGGACGCGCGGCCTCGACGGCGTCGCGCTCGTCGCCGCGACCGCTGCGTATCTCGCAAACGCGACCGTGCTTCACACGCTCGAACACCGGGTCGGCGACACGCAGCGCGGGCGAACGCGCGACGAACGATTGGCGGCACACGGTCGCTTTTGCGCTCGTGAACCTCTCGAAGGGCGCGCGTGCACGCTCATCGACGACGTGTGCACGACGGGCGCCACCTTGACGGATTGCGCGCTTGCGATTCGCAGCGCGGGCGCAAGCGTGACGGGGGCCGTCGTCGTGGCGGCGACGAAAAGCCCGACCTCGTGGCGGTGACGGCTTTCGACCGGCTCTATTTGGATCGCGCGTACGAACTCGCGGCTCGCGGCATCGGCAGCACGGCGCCCAACCCGCCGGTCGGCGCGGTCGTGGTGCGCGACGGACGGGTCGTGGGTGAAGGCTATCACCACCGCGCCGGCGAGCCGCACGCCGAAACCAATGCCTTGGCCATGGCCGGTGATTCGGCACGCGGTGCAACCGCGTACGTGTCGCTCGAACCCTGCAATCACACCGGACGCACGCCTCCGTGCGCAAACGCTTTGATCGATGCCGGTGTTGCGCGTGTCGTCGTCGGCGCGATCGATCCGAATCCCAAAACGCAGGGCCGCGGCGTGGCGTCGCTACGCGAGCGCGGCATCGACGTCGAGGTCACTAGCGATGCGCGTGCGGCCGAGCTGATCGAGATCTTTGCGGGGTCGCTGCGCGCCGACCGGCCGTTCGTCACCCTGAAGATGGCGATGTCGCTCGACGGTGCGATAGCGTCGAAGCCCGGCGCCGTCCAGTGGCTCACGTCGGAAGCGACACGATCCTACGTGCGCGACATGCGGATCGCGCACGATGCCGTGATGGTGGGCGCCGGAACGGTCCGCGTTGACGATCCGCAGCTCACCGTACGGCCGCCGCACCACCGGTCGCGTCCGTACGTGCGCGTGGTCGCGTGCGAAACCGATACCGTACCGGAAACGAGCCGCGTATTTTCCTCGCTCGACGAGTACGCAAAGACGATCGTGCTGGCCCCGGCGGGTGCGCGAGCACGGTTCGCCGCGCTAGCGCGCGTCGCAGACGTGATGTTCGTCGGCGACGATCGCAGCGAGCGGCTCGAATTACCGCCGGCGATGCAGGCTCTGCGCGAGCGGGAGATCTACAGCGTGCTCTGCGAGGGTGGTCCCACGCTGGCCGGACGGATGATTGCCGGCGGACTGGTCGACCGCGTCGTGTGGGCGATAGCGCCGGTGCTGCTGCAACGGCAAGGCGCCGTTCCGGTTTTAGCAGGCGTGGATTTCGACGCGCTAAACGTGCAGTTCGATAAAGTGGAGCGCGTCGGTCCAGACGCGATCGTAACGGGGCGCATATGTTTGGTGGATTAATTGCCTATAGCGGTGAGGTAGTGTCGGCGGAGCCGTCGGAGGGCAGCGGTATAACCTTGCGCGTCCGCTGCGATGGAACCAAACGCGAGAAGCCAGACGTCAAGGACTCGATCGCGATCGATGGCGTCTGCCTCACCGTAACGGCGATTAAGGGAAAGGTGCTGTCGTTCGAGGTGATTCCGGAGACGCTGGCACGTTCGACCATCGGCGAGCGGTGCAGAGACGATCGCGTGAACGTGGAGTACGCGCTGCGCGTCGGCGATCGAATCGGCGGACATTACGTCTACGGCCACGTCGATGCGTCCGCGCGCGTAGTCACGCGCGCGACGGAAGGTCAGGGGGAACGCGTGCGCTTCGAACGTCCGGCCGCACTGGCCCCGATGCTCGTCGAGAAGGCGTTCGTCGCAATCGACGGCGTCAGCCTCACGATCGCGGCGGCCCGCGACGATTGGTTCGAGATCGCGTTGATTCCCGAGACGCTCGCGCGCACGACGCTCGGGGCGCGTCCGCCCGGCAGCCGCGTCAACGTCGAAGTCGATCCGATCGCGCGCTACGTCCTGGCGATCCGTGACGCGCTTTAAGGATTCGCTGCCCGAGGGACGGCGCACGTTCGAGGCGCGGCTCCAAGTGCAGTGGGCCGACGTCGATATTGCCGGCATCATGTACTTTGCGGCCTACTGGCGTTTCGTGGAATACGCCGAAATCCAATTCTTTTCAGAACTCGGGTTTCCGTACGATCGCGTCTTCGAGGAGCTCGACATCTGGCTGCCGCGCGTTCGCGCCGAAGCTGAATACCACGCTCCGGCGCTGATGAACGACTGGCTGCGTCTGCGCACCCATCTCGAAAAAGTCGGCGCGTCGAGCGTTCGCTGGAAGACCGTCGTCTTTAACGAGCGCACCGGGGAGGCCGGTGCCGAGTTTACGCTCACCGTCGCCTGCATCGATCGCACCACGAAAAAGAGCCGCCCACTCCCCGACGTTATACGGGCTGCGCTGGTCGACGCGACGAGCTAATCTTCGTGGTAGCGCTCGATCGTGTCGAGGTAATCGGCCGCGTCACGGTACGCACTGCCCGAAAGTGCATCGATGATGCCGGCCATCCACCCCGACGTCCGCAGCCGGTCGCCGCACGTGCGTGCGATGCTCAATGCGGCGATCGCGAACAGCACTCCGAATGCGGCGTTTGCGGCAATGTAGGGGACACCCAGAGCGCGCACCGGATCGATTCCGGCGAGCGCGACGAGCAGCACGAGCAGCGGCGCCCACAGCAGCGGTCCCGCAATTAACGTGCCGGCAACCAGTGCGGCGCGCCGCGCTTTGAGACGAGCAAGATCTGCTTGGAGCGTTACCACGGGGCTCTCGAAGTCCAGACGCGACAGCGACACGGCGATGTTGATCAACACGGCGTCGATCGCGAGCAGCGCCGCGCCCAGGATCGCCGCGCTAATACCGGCCGCACTGGGCGCGCGATCGGCGGCAAACGAGCCGAGCGCAATGACAGCGAGAATGTTTACGCCGACCTCGACCCACAAGAAGAGGCGCTCGCGGTTCAGCGGCGTCTGCGCGCGGCGGCTCAGCGACTCGACGACGATCAAGTCGTTTAGACGTTCGGTTCGCTTCAGCTGAGCTTCGAACGACGCCCACGCTTCGAGTACGGTATCGCGTTCCATTAGTGTATCGCTCCTTTTTCCGGTGCGGTCATGGCTGCGCGCAAGCGTTGCTTGATACGCGCGAGCTTGGTGGCGGCGTTACTGGTTGAAATTCCGAGCACGCCCGCAACATCGGCGTGGGGATAGCCGTCGAGGTACATGAGGATCAGCGCTTTGTCGAGCGGGCCGAGATCGTCGATGCACTCGAGCAAAGAACCGATGCGCGGGTCGTCAAAAGCCGGCTCGCCGGCGCGCTCGATGTCGTCGAGCGGCGTGAGTCGCACGGCGTGACGCGATTCCGATCGAAAAAACGAGATCGCGACGTTGAGCGCGATGCGGTACATCCACGTCCCAAACGGGCGCGAGGGGTCGTAGCGTTCGAACGACCGCCACAGGGCGATCGTCATCTCCTGGACCAGGTCGGGCCGCTGCGCTGCGAACGGACAGTACGCGCGTGCCACCTTCTGCAAAATGTGCGCGTGCTGCTCGACGAGCTCTACGAACGCCGCTTGGCGCGGTCCGGCCGGCCTGGTCACAACCTCTTCTTCGCGGCCGGCCGGGGGAAAATCACACCGGCCTTAGGCGTCGCCGTAGGTCGCGATCTGCCAGTCGTTGCCGAACCCATCCGTAACGATGGCGCGCCGGTCGCCCCACGGCATCTCGGCCGGCTCCTCGACGCACGCTGCCCCGGCATCGAGCGCGCGGCGAAACGTCGCGTCGACGTCGTCAACGTAGACGTGAAACACCGAGTGCGTTGCCGCGCGCGGTCCGCTACCGCTCACCATCACGATCGAGTCGCCGATCTGCACGTGCGCCGGTTTGTCTTCGGGCAGCTCTCCGGTGGCATCGAACACGCGCTGGAGAAAGGTCACGAGTCCTTGCGGATCGTCGCACACCAGGCGCGGCGTCACGGAGTGAAATCCCTCGGGTATTGCCATGGATCTAACCCTCCACCACGGTGATCTGCATTGGTTCGGCCAACGGCATGACCTCGTCGTCGGCGCGCGTCGTGACGCGCCAGGTCACGTAGACGGCAACGGCGAGCATGGCGGCGGCTAAGAAAAACGGCGAGCCCAGCGGCGCCAAGGCGCGCCACGGTCCCGAGACTTGCGAGAACGCCCACGCGAAGATCAGTGGAGCGATCATCATCGCGATGCCGCGGACCGATCCCATCGCGCCCTGCAGCTCGCCTTGTTCGCTCGGTCCGACGCGCTTGCTCATGAGCGATTGCATCGGCGAGTTGTAGATCGAGACGCACAACACGATAATGCCCGCGATGAACGCGGGCACGCTCGCGATGCCGATCAGCACGTTACCCAGGCAGAACGTCGTTAGCCCGATTACGAGCGTGCGGCGTTCGCCGAAGCGCTTGACGACCGGTCCGACCAGCGTTGCGGCCGTGATCGCCGAGCAGACGCCGACGAGCGCCAAGGTAAGGCCGATTGCGCGCGTGTCCCACTGGAACTGCGCCATGAGGTAGAGCACCCACAAGACCGGGAGCGCTTCGTGTGCCACGAGCGCGATGAACGACGACGTCGCGAGGCCGTAGAGCTCGTGATGGCGGCCGAGCAGCTTGAGCGCTCCTATTGGGTTGGCGCGTTTCCAATCGATGGCCGGCGTGCGATGTGCGGCGCTTAGCGATTCGGGCAGGACGAAGAAGCCGTAGAGGGTGTTGACGACGCTCAGACCGCACGCAATCCAGAACGGCAGACGCGGGTCGAGGTTACCGGCTAAACCACCGATCGCGGGACCGATGATGAAGCCGAGTCCGAAAGCCGAGCCCAGCAGCCCATACGACTGCGCGCGCTTCTCCGGCGACGTGACATCGGCAACGTACGCGAAGGCGGTGGTGAGGTTTGCCGTTGCCATGCCGGAAAGCACGCGGCCTACGAACAGCCACCACAAATTCGGCGCGATCGCCATGATGGCGAAATCGACCGCAGTCGCCGCGCACGAGATCAGAATGACCGGGCGCCGGCCGACGCGATCCGACAGCATGCCGAGCAGCGGCGAGCAGAAGAACTGCATCGCTGCCCAGACCGTCGCGAAAATACCGGTGATGACGGCGGCGTGTGAGACGTTCCCGTTCAAGAAACTGGTGATTAAGCGCGGCAAGACGGGCGCGATGATGCCGACCGAGATCATGTCGATCGCAACGGTGATGAAGATGAAGAGAATCGTGGCGCTGCGCGCCGGCCCGTTAGGCGGTTTCACTCTGTGACTCTCCGCTCGGCGTTGCGTCGTTCGCTTTGTTGTCGATCATCGTGAAGAAGATTTCGGCGGCGCGATCGACGCGCGCGCGGTCGCCGGTCGCAGCCAAATCCAGCATGAGTCCGCGAAACCCGCCAATGAGGACCGTGGCAAACGCGCGAGCGTTGACGCGCGAGTAGCCGGGTAACGTCGAGCAGCCCTCGAGCGCCGAGAGCCATTCCTCGATTGCGCGTTCGGTAAAGCCCGGGAAACGCGCCGCGTCAGACATGGCGAGATTGTAGATCTCGAAAAAGAGGCGCATCAGCGGCAACCGCTTGGGGTCGGTCCAATGGCGCCAGAGAATCCGCGATACCTGGCCGGGCGGGAGATCAGCGGAAAGCTTGAGATTGGCCATCGTGGCCTGCTGACGCGCGCGACCACGCCGAATGATCTCTACGACGAGATCGTCCTTGGACCCGAAGTAATAGAGCAGGTTGCGCGGACTGGTGCCGAGGGCCTTAGCGAGCGGGCGGAGCGAGAGCTGGCTTATCCCGTGCCGGCAGACGTAGTCGACTGCGTGGTCTAGGAGCTCGAGGCGATGGGCTTCGTCGGGGGGACGGGGCGACATGCGCCCACGGTATCATACTTGAAACGACTGTTTCAAGTATTCCGACTACTCGTAGTGGGCTTGCTCGGCCAGACGGCGCTGCTCTTGGAACATGTCCATGATCTCTTCGTCCGACAGAATCTTCTTGTCGCTGAGCTTCTCGATCAGCACCGCAATAAAGAGCAATTGGTCGAAGGGGCGAGTCTCTTGAACGAGCCGGCGGATCTCCCAACGTCGCATAGCGTCTCCTTATCGCAGAGCCGGTAAGAGTAGTTACATTGACCCAGGCCCGAGCCCTGGCTCGCTTTATCTAGGAATCGGCTGCTTTGGCAGTTGACATCTGTAAAGTCGAGGCCTACGGTTAACAAGTGAGCACCTTCGCAGATCGCCTCAACACGGCTTTGAACCAGGCGTCGCTTTCGGCCGTCGAGCTGGCCGAGCGTTCCGGCCTCACCGAATCGGCAATCTCGCTGCTGCGGTCCGGGCGCCGCGAGCCGTCGTACCGGACGCTCCAGCGGCTGACGACCGTGCTCCCGGAGCTCTCCGATGCGAGCGAGAACGGCGCCCGCGTGTTCGATCGAATCGAAGAGGCGATCGCCGACGTTCGCGCCGGCAAGATGGTGATCGTGCTCGACGACGAGGATCGCGAAAACGAAGGCGACCTCGTGATGGCCGCCCAGATGGTGACAGCCGAGGCGATCAACTTCATGCGCCGCGAGGCGGGCGGCTTGATTTGCGTTCCGATGACCGCACGCCGCTTGGACGAGCTCCATCTGCCGCAGATGGTCGACGACAACACCGCCGTGCACGAAACCGCGTTTACCGTTTCGGTCGAAGCGCGCGGACTGACGACGACGGGGATCTCCGCGCACGATCGCGCCGCGACGATCAAGCGGCTCGTCGACCCCGAGGCGCGGCCCGGCGATTTTCTGCGTCCGGGACATACGTTTCCGCTGCGCGCTCGCGACGGCGGCGTGCTGGTGCGCGCCGGGCAAACCGAAGCGTCGGTCGATCTCGCGCGCTTGGCGGGACTGTATCCGGCCGGCGTCATCTGCGAAATCATGGCCGACGACGGCACGATGGAGCGTCGCGACGGATTGCGCAAGTACGCGGATCGCCACGGTCTCAAGCTCATCACGGTCAAAGATCTCATCGCGTACCGCATGCAAACCGAGAAGCTCGTCAAGAAGATTGCCGAGTTCAATCTGCCGACTGCAACCGGGCTGTGGAAAGGCGTCGCGTACGAAACGACGGTCGACGGCAACACGCATGTCGCGATGGTGATGGGCGACATCGGTGACGGCAAAGACATCCTCGTGCGCGTGCATTCGGAGTGCTTGACGGGCGACGCGCTGCATTCGATCCGCTGCGATTGTGCCGCTCAGCGCGACGGCGCGATGGAAGTGATCGCTGCAAAAGGGCGCGGCGTGCTGCTCTATCTGCGTCAGGAAGGCCGTGGCATCGGCCTTGCTAACAAGCTGCGCGCCTACGAGCTGCAAGATCGCGGCGCCGATACGGTCGAGGCGAACTTAGCGCTGGGATTGCCCGCCGATAAGCGAGACTACGGCATCGGTTCGCAGATTCTCGTCGATCTGGGCGTCAAAGAGATGCACGTGATTACCAACAATCCGCGCAAGATCTTCGGTCTGGAAGGCTACGGTCTCAAGATCGTCGGGCGGGTTCCCAGTTATACGACGCCGACGCCGCACAATCGTCATTACATCGATACGAAGCGCTCGAAGCTCGGGCACATGTTCGAAGAAGAAGAGACGGTGGCGGCTTCGTGAAGCGTGACGGGGTGAATCGTTCGCTGCCGGACTGCAGCGGTAAGCGCTTCGGCATCGTCGTCGCGCGCTTTTATTCCGATTTGGCCGACTGGCTGGTCGACGGCGCGAAGCGCGCGCTGCGCGACTGTGGCGTCGACGAAATCGACGTCCACGACGTTCCGGGCTGCTTCGAGCTGCCGCTGGCGTGCCGCAACCTCATCGATACCGATCGCTACGATGCGTTCGTCGCCCTCGGCGTCGTAATCCGCGGCGAAACGCCGCACTTCGATTTCGTCGCCGGAGAGTGTGCGCGCGGCATCATGGACGTGCAACTCTCCACCGGCGTGCCGATCGGCTTCGGCGTTTTGACCACCGAGAACGCGCTTCAGGCACAAGAGCGCGCCGATCCGCAGCGCGGCGACAAAGGCTATGAAGCCGCGCTTGCCGCCGCGACGCTGTTGCGAATTACGGCCGGCGTTGCCCGGGCCGGTTTTCGGACTTAAACCGCTTCATGAACTCGTCGGCTTCTTGCGAGTCGACGTCGTCAGGTTTGAGATTGACGTCGTGGGCCGCATCGTCGCGCATCGACGGCGACGCAGTGTGATCTTCGCCTAAATCGTCCTGAAAGATCTCGCCTTTACGATCGCGCGGGAACGGTTGCTTCTTCTTTTCCTCGGGCATTGTGGTAACGTACCCGGATCATGGAGCTGACCCGGGTGGTCATTGCGCCAGCCCGTTCGTACTGGAAGAGCAATCTATCGATATGCGGCCCGATGATTGCGCGCTCGACCGGAGATGCGCGCCAAGTAATCAGGCGCTTTGATGCGGCCGTCAGCCGCTTCTCGAGTTTCGACAACCGGACGATCGCCGTGTCGGCGTCCTCAATCGCGGGTTGTTCGGCGCGCAAGCGCGCCTCCATCGCTTCTAAATCGGCGACGATTTCACGCGCGTGGCGTCCGTAGTAGACGAGGTGCAGTCGATCGAGCGCGTACGACAACGCCAGGGCTACGAACAGACTCAAGAGCGCGACCTCTTCGAGCATGTCGAGCGGACTCATAGGATCCTCCGGACTTACTATCGGTTCGCGCACGAGGCTGCAACAGGGGCGATGAGCTTACGCCTGCTCGGCCGCTAAGCGCGCGACTTCATCGCGGCACGCTTGTGTTGCACGGCTATCCAAAAAGCCTAGACGCGTGCGGCGGAAGAGCACGTCGTCGACGCTTCGCGCCATCTCGTTACGAAAACCGTTGACGACATCGGCTAGCGTATACGGAAAATCCGGATGAAGCGGGCGTGCCAGATCTGGCTGGGCGCTCGTGAGCGTTTCGACCTCGCTCGTTCCGTCGTGCAGCGCAAGCCGCGCGGTCACGCACGGCGCCCGCGGTAGATCCGCCGAGTCGATCGCCGCATCGATCGTGTCTTGCGCCATCTTGCGATAGGTCGTCCACTTGCCGCCGGCAATCGTTACGAGCCCGCTGCGCGCAACGTCGACGAAATGCTCGCGCGACACGCGCGCGGTCGACGACGAGGGGTGCCGCGCGACGAGCGGACGCAAACCCGCGAAAGCGGCGCCGATCTTAGCCGCGTCGATCGTTACGTTGGAGTACCGCCCGATCGTCTCGAGCAAAAAAGCAATCTCCGCATCGGTCGGCTGCGGATCGGCGACCGGTTCGGTCGCCGGAACGTCGGTCGTGCCGACTAGCAGACGGCCGTGCCACGGGATCGCGAAGACGACGCGCCCATCGGCCGTCTTCGGTACGAGCACGGCGTCGTCACTCCACATTGCGTGCGGTTCGATAACGATATGCGTACCGCGGCTGAGTTCGAGAAACGGCGAGGCCGAGGGGTCGTCGAGCTTGCGAAGCGCGTCGGCGAAGATGCCGCACGCGTTGATGACGACGTTTGCGCGCAGCTCGAAGACGTTGCCCGATTCCTCGTCGCGTACGGTAGCAATGCGACCCTGCGCGATGCGCGTACAGCGCGCATAGTTCGCTAACGCGGCGCCGTGGTGTGCGGCGGTGCGCGCCAGCTCGATCGCCAAGCGGGCGTCGTCGAACTGCCCGTCGTGATACTCGATCGCGCCGCGCAAGCCGTCCGCGCGCAGCCATGGAACGCGGCGCAGAGCCTCGTCGCGGCCCGCGAATCGACTGCGAGCGAAGCCGGTGCGATGTCCGGCCAGCACGTCGTAGAGTTTGAGGCCCGTCGCATAGTACGGAATCTCGAGCCAACGATACGCCGGCGTGAGGAATGCGACGCTTTTCACCAGATGCGGTGCGTTCTGAAGCAGCAGCGATCGCTCGTGCAGCGCCTCGCGCACGAGAGACACGTCGCCGCGCGCCAAATAGCGCACGCCGCCGTGAACGAGCTTGGTCGAACGGCTCGACGTGCCCGCGGCGAAATCGTGCGCCTCGACCAATGCGGTGCGGTAGCCGCGCGACGCCGCATCGACCGCGCAGCCAAGACCCGTCGCACCGCCGCCGACGATCGCCACGTCGAACGTTTCGTTCGCTAGGCGCGCCAGCATGGCCGCGCGATTCACGTCCCGTGTTTTCCGAGCGTGCGCGCGACCGCGGTCTGCCAGCCGGCGATCAGTTTGGTTCGTGTCGCGGTGTCGATGCGCGGTTCAAAACGCCGTTCTTGCTGCCACAGCCGTTCGATCGCGTCGAGGTCGTTCCAATAGCCGGCGTGCAGTCCGGCGAGATACGCGGCGCCGAGCGCGGTCGTTTCGACGACGCGCGGACGCACGACGTCGACGCCGAGTACGTCGGCTTGGAACTGCATCGCCAAGTCATCGCGCGCCGCGCCGCCGTCGACGCGCAGCTCGCGCAGCGCGAATCCCGCGTCGCCGGCCATTGCGTCGACGACGTCGAGCGTTTGGTAGGCCATCGATTCGAGGGTCGCGCGGGCGAGGTGTGCGCGCGTCGTCGCGCGCGTTAAGCCGAAGATGGCGCCGCGCGCGTACGGATCCCAATACGGCGCTCCCAAGCCGGTGAGCGCGGGAACGAAATACACGCCGCCGTTATCGGGTACCGAACCGGCCAGTCGTTCGACGGCCTGCGAGTCGGCGATGATCCCGAGTCCGTCACGCAGCCATTGGACGGCGGCGCCCGTGACGAAGATGGAGCCCTCCAGCGCGTAGGTGCGCTGCGTTGCCGTCGTAAACGCGACCGTCGCGAGCAGCCCGTGCGTGCTGTGCACGATGTTCTCACCGGTATTGAGCACAACGAACGAGCCGGTGCCGTAGGTGTTCTTGGCAAGTCCTTTTCGGAAACCGGCTTGCCCAAAGAGCGCGGCTTGCTGATCGCCGGCAATCCCGCCGATCGAGATCGTTCCGCCGAACAGGTCTGTAGCGGTTGCGCCGTAGTCAGCGCACGACGGGCGAATCTCCGGCAACATCGCGCGCGGCACCGCGAACAGCTCGAGTAGCGCGTCGTCCCAGTCGAGCGTTTCGATGTTGAGCAGCAACGTGCGCGACGCGTTGGTATGATCGGTAGCGTGCACCGCGCCGCCGGTGAGATTCCAGATCAGCCACGAATCGACGGTGCCGAATGCGAGCTCGCCGCGCTCGGCGCGTTCGCGCAGGCCAGACGTACGATCGAGAATCCACGCGATCTTCGTCGCCGAGAAATACGGATCGAGCACCAGACCCGTCTTACGCGCGACCATCGCGGCGGACGCGCGAAGTTCTTCACAACGCGCCGCGGTGCGGCGATCTTGCCAGACGATCGCGGGACCGACCGGCGCGCCGCTCGCGCGCTCCCATACGATCGTCGTTTCGCGCTGATTGGTAATGCCGATCGCGGCGACGTCGGCCGCCGTTGCGCCGGCCGCTCGCATAGCGTTGCGAGCGGTCGCGAGCTGCGTCTCCCAGATCTCGCGCGGATCGTGCTCCACCCAGCCGTCCTGCGGAAAGTGCTGCCGGAACTCGCGCTGATCGACGGCCACAATGGCACCAGCGGCATCGAAAAGCATCGCACGCGAGCTGGTCGTCCCTTGGTCGAGCGCGAGCACGAAGGGCATAGCAGCCGGACGCGTTCACCTGCAGGAGCTCTGTTACCTAGGTCGCATTACCCCGGCTCAGCCCGTTGTGGAGGCCCCCTTGGAAGACAAGATGCTTACCTGTAAGGATTGCGGAAATCAGTTCGCGTTCACAGCACGCGAGCAGCAATTCTTCGCCGAAAAAGGCTTCACGAACCAGCCCCAACGCTGTCGCGACTGCCGGCAAGCCCGTCGCTCGCAAAACGGCGATTCGGCACCGCGGTCCAACCAGCGACCCAGCTACGAGGCCGTGTGCGCGGCGTGCGGTGTGGAGACAACCGTACCGTTCCGTCCGCGCGGCGATCGTCCGGTGTACTGCCGCAGTTGCTATTCGGCGCAGGTTCCGGCAACGGTTTGACGTCCTTTACGGCGGTCGCCTGGGAGGGCGACGCCGTCGTCTACCTCGATCAGCGCCAGCTTCCGCACGACGTCCGCTACGAACGCGCGTGCTCCGTCGACGAGTTCGAGAGTGCGATCAAGACGTTAGCGGTTCGCGGTGCGCCGTGCATCGGCGTCTTCGGTGCGTTCGGCGCAGCGCTGCTCATGCGGACCGTTTCCGGCCAAGCGGATCTCGCCGCGGCGTTAGCGCGCCTGCGCAACGCCCGGCCAACCGCCGTGAATCTCGCGTGGGCGGTCGATCGTGTGAGCGCGGCGGCCGATCCGTTGGAAGAAGCCCACACGATCGCGCGCGAGCAAGTCGCCGTCGATGCGGCGATCGCTGAAAATGGGCTCGAGCTCGTCCCCAAGGGCGCGCGCATTCTCACGCACTGCAACACCGGACCGCTCGCGACCGCGGGCGGCGGTACGGCACTCGGCGTCATCATTGCCGCGCAACGTGCCGGAAAGAAACCGCGGGTTTTCGTCGATGAAACGCGGCCGCTGCTGCAAGGCTCGCGCCTAAACTATCTCGAGCTGACGCAAGCCGGCGTCGATGCGGTGCTGCAGCCCGATTCGGCCGCAGCCATTGCGATGGCGCGCAAGGGTATCGATCTGGTGATCGTCGGCGCCGATCGCATCGTGCGCAACGGCGACACCGCCAACAAGATCGGGACGTACGGCCTGGCCATCCTGGCGGCGCATCACGGCATTCCGTTTTACGTCGCGGCCCCGCGCTCGACGTTCGATCCCTCGATCGAAACCGGCGAGGACATTCCGATTGAAGAGCGTTCTCCCGACGAAGTCACCGGCTTCGGCGGCGTTCGCGTCGCACCGGAGGGCGCGGTGGTGTATAACCCCGCGTTCGACGTCACCCCAGGCCGGCTCATTACGGCGATCGTCACCGAGTACGGCATTCTCAGAGCGCCCTACGGCGAGTCGATTCCCGGCCTCGAGTTACGCCCCCACGTTAGCATTCGTTAACCTATAAGAGGGGCGACTTCGGCTTGTCCGAAGTGGCTTGCATGCTACGCCGTATCGTTTCCGCTATTGGTTGCGCCGCGCTGCTTTGTGCGTGCGGCGGCAACGTGACGCCGCCTACCAGCGCTCTCGCGAATCCGGACGCGGTGTTATCAAGGCTGCGACCCGCCAAGGCCGCCGCAGGCAGCCCGATTGAGCACGTCATCGTCGTGATTCAAGAGAATCGCACGACGGATAATTTGTTTAACGGCTTCCCCGGCGCCGATACGGTTACGGCCGGCACGGATCATAAGGGCAACCCTGTTACGCTACAACCCCAAGGACTCGAATGGGAGTACGATCCGAGCCACTCGCATCCGTCGCTTGCGACCGAGTACGACGGTGGGAAAATGAACGGCTTCGATCTCGACACGTGCGATTCCGATCCGCTCAATCTCGCCGGTGGATGCACGCCGCCTAAAGACTTCGCGTACTCGTTCGTCCCGCCGGCCGAGGTCACGTGGTATTGGCTGCTCGCGGGCAAATTCGATTTCGCCGGCAAAGGATACGGATTTGCCGATCGCATGTTTTCGTCGCGCCAGGTCCCGTCATTCCCGGGACATCAGTTCTTAGTAGCCGGACAAACGCCGGCAGCGGGCGATCCGTGGGGCACGGGCGCGAAAGGCTTGGCCTCCATTTGGGGATGCGATGCGCCCAAATCGCACGTCGCCGAGTTCGGTAAGAGCTATTCCGCTCCGCTCGTCCAAGGCGTCCCGTGCTACGACTATCAATCGATCGCCGATTTGATGGACGCGAAGGGGGTGTCGTGGAGGTACTACACCGGCGCCATCGGCACGGTCGATGGAGGAATCAGCGCGTTCGATGCGATCAAGCGTGTACGATACAGCGGCGACTGGGTCAACGTCGTCACGCCGATGACGCAGATCCTTAGTGACATTCAAAACGGAACGCTGCCGCAGGTCTCGTTCGTGACGCCTCCGTTTGCGGCATCCGATCACGGCGCGACGCTCTCGGCCGGAGGGCCGGCTTGGGTCATGTCGCTGTACGCCGCGCTGACCGAGAATCCGGCACTCTACAAGTCGACGACGATGCTCGTGACCTGGGACGACTCGGGCGGCTGGTACGATCACGTGGCGCCGCCGCACGATACGTTCGGGCCGCTGGGATTCCGCGTGCCGCTCATCGCGGTTTCGCCCTACGCTCGGCAAAAAGTCTCGCACGTGACGCATACGTTCGGGAGCGTCCTGCACTATATCGAAAAGAACTTTGCGCTCGGAACGCTGCACCAAGAAGACGAGCATTCGGATAATCTGTCCGATATGTTCAACTACAAACAGACGCCGATAGCGCCTATCGCGCATTTTGGCTCGTTCGACCGCACCGCGTTCGAGCGGGTATATACGCCGGCTTACTGGCAACGCTTTGCCCGCGACAAGCGTAGGGTCGACACGGACCAGTAGTTGAAGTTCTACGATTTCGTCGACAAAGAGCCGGCGATCGCGAAGCTCGTCATCGTCGAAGGTACAGAACGGGTATTGGCCGATCGTGCGCTCGAGATTTTGCTCGACAGGCTGTTGCCGCCGGACGTGCGCGACCTCAACCTCGACCGCATTTCCCCCGACGACGTCGGCGATGCGTCACGGGTGCGCGAAGCGGTGCAGGCGATGCCGTTTCTTGCCGAGCGGCGCGTGGTGGTCGTCACCGATTCGCAGACCTTGCGCGCGCAGCCTCGGCGCGATCTGTGGGATGCAGCACAAGCCGTACCCGACGGCAACACGCTGATTCTGATGGACTTGCTGTCGCCGCGATCGGAGCGCCCCAAAGCTTTTGGCGCGCAGGCCGGCCGGGCGGCGATGCGGATCGACACGACGGCAGGCGAAGAAGCGCGCGAGCGATTCGTCACGGAAACGCTCGAGCGGTTGGGCGCGAAAGCCGAGCCGCGTGCGATTGACGAGCTGGCGCGCAGCGAAGCCGATCTAGCGGCGGTTCGCAACGATCTCGAGAAACTGGCGCTGCTCGGGAAGAAGATCAGCGTCGCCGATCTCGAGCGTGAATCGCTCTCGATCGAGGATCCCAAGGCGTACAAGTACGCCAGCGCGCTCGTCGAGGGGCGAATGGCCGAAGCGCTGGGTATCGCAAACGATTTCTTTTCGAGCGATCCGCGTGGTGCGGCGATTCCGCTGCTGTCGGCACTCGCGACGGAATGCGGCTTCTTATGGGAGATGGCACGCGCGGGGGGCGAGTTGCCGTCGCGAGCGAAATGGCGCGAGCGCGCGCTGCGTCCGCTAGCGCAGCGCGTCGGCGAACGGCGCGCGCGCGTTGCGTACGAACGAGCCGTCGGCGGCGTTGAATCGATCGTCACGGGCAAAGCCGGCAACGATCCCGACGATCACCGGGCGCTGGTCGAACGCATCAGCGTCGAACTCTCGGGAATGTCAAAACCGTCGAGGTGATAGGCTTAGGAGGCGCCTGCCCTTCGACTTCGCGCCCTTCGGGCGCTACGCTCAGGATGACAATGGCGGCGCTTTTGTGGTTTACGGTTCGCGCAAGATTTGGCCGGAGTCCATGAACGGAAGAATGGGTAGTGTCGAGGCTGCGGCCTTAATGTCGCTGAAGGTGATCGTTGCCGTTGTGAAGGTACGATCCCCGCGAAAAACGAGCGGTGCTCCAGCGATCTCCGATTCGATATACATCGCGCCGCCGATGTCTTGGAACGTGACCTCCCATGGTACGGCATTCATGGGGGCTCCGGTGAAGTTTCCTTGCGTCACGAGCTTTACGACTTGGAACGTATAAGCGTCGATCCATAGCTCCCGTAGTCGATATTTCGTAGGGTCGCGACGCGGCTGCAAGCGCAGATGATACACGTAGAAGCCGTTTAGCGTTTCTGTACCAAGGTTCGTAATATCGTATGCACGGTCCACCGCGTTGACCGTTGCGATGGTGCGGAGCCCGCCTTTGGGCGTGGGCTCTCCCGTTGTCGAGACTGGTTCCGGCTGCTGTAGTGGATCTAGGCCGAATGAATATTCCGGGCTGACCATCGGCACGCCGAGATAATCCGGTGAGCTTTCTTTGCGGTGATCGTCCATCTTCAAGGACCCAACGTTTCCGCCGGCATTCTTGTTCCAGCTAAACTCCAGGTTGATCTTGAAGTTGATGCCGCTCGTTTCATGCGGCGTGGACCGTTCTTCGTCGCTTATGCCTTCGACGCGAATGTCGCCCGTTGCCGAAGCTTCGCCGTCGTAGTGCTCTTGCTCGTCCTTAGCTCCCTCGGTCACGTGGATGGTGGTTCTGAACTGAACCTCGTCGGGATACTTTTGCGTACGCCAAACGGACCGCGCGCGATCGAAGATCCGATACGGATCGTTGCTTTGGAGTGGCGCTAGGCCGAGCAGCGCGGTTGCGAGGACGCTGCAAGCCACAACTTGGCAAGGTTGCATCGCTAGATTTCGAGCGACGCGAAGAGAGGTGCTGTCTCGAAACGCAGCCACGGAACGGAGCTGCATTGGAAGAAGTCGCCACGCGAGAACGTGGTCGAACCGCCGCGCTCGTGGGCGGTAATGACTTCTCGATCGGGATCGACGTCCAGTACGACGAGGCTGCCGTTCGCTAAGTAAGCGGCGATCTTCGCGGCGATATGCGCCTCGCGATCCGAAGGAGACCGAACTTCGACGACGATGTCGGGCGCAAAGGGCGGCTCCTCGCGTGCGTTTTCAGAAAGCGATCGCAATCGTTCCAGTGCCACCCACGCAACGTCGGGTACCAACGTCGTTGCTCCGTTACCGCCGGCCGGCAAGTGGAAGCGCCACTCGGTCGCGACCTGGCCGAACGATCCGCCGAGCCGGTCGATCAATGCCGCGATGCGCCACTGCAGGACGGCGTGCTTGCGCTTCGGGCTCACCTTGCGCACGCAGCGGCCGTCGAGGATTTCCAGGTACGGCTTGTCGTCGAGGTCGATATGAACCACTGCACCCATAGTATATCACTACGGCCAGCGCTGACGGCTAGGTGCTAACTACAGCCGCGATGCGTTAGATGCGCCTGCCCTTCGACTTCGCGCCCTTCGGGCGCTACGCTCAGGATGACAGGAGCGGAGCTAGATGCTCCATTGCCAGGCGTTCCAGGATTCGACCGTCGGATTCGGCGAGAAGCCTTTGAAATCGACGCTAATCGCCTCCATTTGTCGCTGCCACCAGAAGAAGATGTACGGGTTGTCGCGCACGAGTAAATGCTCGATCCGCGAGTACGCTTTCTTGCGCGGACCGATGTCGTAGTGCGTGAGGGCGTCGCGCTGCGCCGACTCCATATCGCGATTGCAGTAGCGCGCCGTGTTGTAACCATTGGGCGGCAGCATGGCACAGATGAACTGCGATGAGTCGTCGGGATCGATACCGGCGTACCACGGGGCGAGCGTGAGGTCGAACTTGCCGCTTTGCAGGATGCCGCCCATGGCTTGGGTTGCGTAGAGCAGATCCTGCGGATAGTACTTGATCTCGACGTCGATACCGATGCGCTTGAGCGCCTCCTGCACCAAGAGGCTTTCTTCGCGATGGGTGGCGTTGGCGTTGTCGGTGGAGAGCAGCAGCGACAGCGGTTTGTCGTCGCGGCGTGCGATGCCGTCAGGTCCCGGACGCCAACCCGCCTGAGCGAGGAGTTGCCGTGCCGTCGCGACGTCGTGCGGATACGACTTCACCGTAGGATCGAACGCCCACATCCAATCCGGAAGGTCGCCGGTGGCGATCTTGTCTTGGTTGTACGTCAAGCGCGAGACGAGACTGGACTTATCGAGCGCGTACGCGATCGCGCGGCGCACGAGCGGATCGGAAATCCCCGGATGCTGCACGTTGAACTCGAGGGCCTCGAAAGCGTTCATGTCGACGAAGACTAACCGCACGTTGGGCACGTTCTTGAGCGCGGGGTACGTGTTGATCGACGCTTGGAAGATGTAGTCGATCGCGTGCGTCCGCAGCAAGTTAATCGCGGTATTTTCGTCGGGCACGAACTGGACGATGACCCGGTTGAGACCCGGCTTGCCTTTGAAAAAGTTCGGATTGTTGTCCATCACGATGCGATCGCCGTGGGCCCACGAGGCAAACTTGAAGGGGCCGTCGTTGACCGACGGTTCGTTGTTGAACGGAAGCTGGTTGATGTTTGGGTATTTCGAGAGCACGTGCGCGGGCACGAGATTGTACGGTTGATCGCTCTCGGCAAAAAACGTGTTGACGAACGGCGCGAAGCGCTCTTTGAGGTGCACGACCGCCGTGTCGGCGTCGGGCGTGTCGATCGATCGCACGTTGTCGTAGCCGTGGCGCGAGATGACGTTGTCGTTCGGATTGACGATCGCTTGCCACGAGAACTTCACGTCTTGGGACGTGACCGGCGTTCCGTCGCTCCACTTGGCGTCTCTGCGCAGGTGATAAGTAATCGTGAGGCCGTCCTTGCTGATGCCGCCGTTGGTCAGGGAGGGGACGACCGACGCGAGCATGGGCACCGGGTCGCCTTTGGGATCGGCCGAAACGAGCGGCTCGAACATCAGCCGGTCGATGAAGCCGTCGGTCGTATCGGTGGCAAGGAGCGGGTTGAGGCTCTTGGGCTCCGTCACCACCGCGACGCGAAGCACGCCGGGCTGCGTGCCGTTATGCCGGCCGCCGCCCCCGATCGCCGACCGGCTGCAGCCAGCTAAAAGGAAGAGCGCCGCACAGGCAATCGCGATGTACTTCATAGTCTACTCTTCTCGCTCTGGGGTGGCGCCTGCCCTTCGACAGGCTCAGGGTGACACGAGGGGGAAGGCGATTCCGTCCAATGGATTCCGCCACGTACGCCTCACCGTTCTCCTGGAGATACGGTCGCGCCGAGCTTCGTTCGCTCTTTTCCGAGCAGACGCGCCGCCGGCTGTGGCGCTGCGTTTGGGTGGCGTTGGCCGAGGCGCAGGCGGCCGAAGGACTCGTCACCGAGGCCGAAGTCGCCGATCTGCGCGCGCACGCCGGTCACATCGATATCGATGCCGCGCTCGCGATCGAGCGCGAGATCCATCACGATTTAATGGCCGAAATCCGCGTGTTCGCGTCGCAGGCCAAGACCGGCGGTGCGAAGCTGCATCTCGGCGCGACGTCGATGGACGTCGAAGACACGGTCGAGACCTACCGGCTTCGCTTGGCGCTTTCGTGGATCGGCGCTTCGCTCCAGGACCTGCTGCGCGCGTTCGCCGAAAAAATTCGCGAGTACGCCCATCTCACGTGCATGGCGTTCACGCACTTACAGCCGGCCGAACCGACGACCTTGGGCTACCGGCTTGCCGTCTACGCGCAGGATCTGACGATCGACGACGCAGCGCTGCGCTTCGCGTTTGAGAATCTGACGACCAAGGGCCTGCGCGGCGCGGTCGGCACGGCAGCCTCGTACGAGCATCTACTCGACGGTTCGGGCAAGTCGTCCGAGATCGAGCGTTACGTCTTAGGAAAATTTGGGCTGGAAGCTCGTGAGATCAGCACGCAAACGTATCCTCGCAAGCTCGACTACTTACTGCTGACGGCGCTGGCCGGGCTGGGCGCGTCGCTCTCGAAATTCGCAGCCGACGTGCGCATTCTCAGCTCGCCCGAGTTCGGCGAAGTGGCCGAGCCGTTCGGCAAAGCCCAGGTCGGCAGCTCGGCTATGCCGTTCAAGCGCAATCCGATTCTGTGCGAACGCATCGACTCGCTCGCGCGGCTGCTTGCCGGCTACAGCGACGTGGCGTGGCAGAACGCGGCCACGAACTATTTGGAGCGCACGCTCGACGACAGCGCCAACCGCCGCACGATTCTTCCCGAAGCGATGCTGTGCGCCGACGAGCTCGTTTCGCTGGCGAAGCGCGTGATCGGCGGACTGAAGGTCAACGAGCGGCGCATCGCGCACAACCTGCGCACGTACGGTCCGTTCGCCGGCACCGAAGCCGTGATGATGGAAGCCGTGCGCTCGGGCGGCGACCGCCAGCAGGTGCACGAAACGATTCGCTCCGCCTCGATGCAGGCGTGGGAGTCGCTGGCGCGCGGCGAGGACAACCCGCTTTCGCAGCTCCTGGTGGAAGATCGCGATCTCACGTCGCGCGTCGATCCCGCCGAAATTCGCCGGTTGCTCGATCCCGGCAAGCACGTCGGTACCGCCCCGCAGCGCGCGCTATTGCTGGCGGACAACATCGAGAACATGCAACCCTTTCCAAAGCAAGACGAGGTCCCGCTACATGTCAGCTAAAGAGGTAACGATCGTTTGGGGCGCCCTAGGGGAATCACCGCCGGACGATACGTTTATGCGCCCCATGGTATGGGGGCCCCACGAAGTGGGGGGCGCGGAGGCCGGGCCGGAGCGCCTTCAAAAATGAATAAGGGTTTAGAAATCGCGCGCGGCAAGACCAAAGTGCTCTACGAGCACGCCGGTCAACCGGATCAGCTCGTCGTCGCGCAGACCGATAATATTTCGGCCGGCGACGGGGCGCGCCGCAACGAGATCGCCGGTAAAGGGCGCCTCGCCGCGCAGACCACGGCGCGCGTCTTCCGTTTGCTCAATCTCTGCGGGCTGCCGACGCACTATCTCAACGGCGGTGAGGACGACGATCAGAACGAGATGGTCGTGCGCCGCTGCAACATGATCCCGCTGGAAGTCGTGACGCGGGGTGTGGCCGCCGGCTCGTTCGTCAAGCGCAATCCCAACGTGCAGCGCGGCATGCTGCTGGTTCCGCGGCTTACCGAGTTCTTTCTCAAAGACGACGCTAACCACGATCCGATGATCTCGCCCGACGAAATCATCTCGCGCGGCATCGCGCAGCCGCACGAAGTGGCCGCGATGACCGAGATGGCCCGTTTGACGTTCGACATCCTCACGCACGCGTGGCGCCGCCGCGACACGCTGCTGGTCGATTTGAAGATCGAGTTCGGCCGTTTGGCCGGCGGCGAGAATCAGGGGCAGCTCGTTATCGCCGACGTCATCGACAACGACTCGTGGCGAATCTGGCCGCAGGGGCGCGAGGATCTGATGCTCGACAAGCAGATCTATCGCAATCTGCAGAGCGTCGACGATGCCGCGCTGGCCGACGTCAAGCGCGCCTACGAAAAGGTTGCCGATCTGGTCGGTACGTTTCCGGTGATGCGTCCCGGAATGGTCGCGGTGCTGGCGGATTCCACTTCGCAAGTCGAGCGGGTCAACGAGGTGGTGCAAGCCATCGGACAACTGGGACTGCCGACGGTGCGCCACGTCGCGAGTCCGGCAACGACCCCAGGCTACGTGCTGCAGCTCATCGGGCAGCTCGAAGCGACGTTCGCGCGGCTGATTTTCGTCAGCGTCGGCGAGAACGATCTGCTGCGGACGATGCTCGACGCAGCCTCGTCATCGCCGGTGCTCGATGGAAGGGCCGCGACCAATCAGCTCACGATGCAGTGCGCGAAGCTCTTCGGGCTCGAGGATACGGTGCTCTACGGGCGGACGCTGCTGATGCAAGCCAACGCGCGTTCGAGCGTGGTCCATGCCGACGCGGCTTTACAGCAGCCTCAGCATTTAATGCAGGGCGCCGTTCTTGGTTAATCAGGCGCCCGTCAACGTCGCGCTGCGTAAAGACGAACTCGAGCGCATCGCGCAACGCCTAGGCCGGGAGCCGACCGCCGCGGAGCTGCACGCGTTCGACGCACAGTGGAGCGAGCATTGCAGCTATAAGTCGAGCCGCCATCACCTCAAGAAGCTTCCGACGAGCGGCCCGGACGTGATATTGGGACCGGCCGAAGATTCCGGAATTCTCTATCTCGGCGAGCACGACGGCGAGCGATACGGCGTCGTGATCGCGCACGAGTCGCACAACCATCCTTCGCAGGTCGTGCCCTTCGAGGGTGCGGCGACCGGTATCGGCGGGATCGTGCGCGACGTGCTGTGCATGGGCGCCGAAGTCGTCGCGGTCGCCGATCCGCTGCGCTTCGGACGAATCGACGACCCCGACTCGCATCAGCGTTCGGTCGCGGTCGGCGTCGTCGACGGCATCGCCGCGTACGGCAACGCGATCGGCGTGCCGAACCTCGCGGGCGACGTATATTTCGACGAAAGCTTTGACGACAATTGCCTCGTCAACGTCGTCGCGCTCGGCATCGTCAAAGAATCCGAGATCGTTCACTCGTTTGCGCCGAAGGATGCCGAGGGATGGGACATCGTGCTCGTCGGCAAGGCCACCGACGCCAGCGGCTTCGGCGGGGCCTCGTTCTCGTCGCTCACCCTCGACACCGAAGACGAAGAAGCGAACAAAGGCGCGGTTCAAGTTCCCGATCCGTTTTTGAAAAACGTTTTGATGCGCGCGAGCTATCGCGCCTTCGCCTATTTACGCGATCATAACATCGAAGCCGGCTTTAAGGATCTTGGCGCGGGTGGCGTGATGGGCTGTTCGGCCGAGATCGTTTCCAGCGGCGGATTCGGCGCCGACATCAATCTCGACGAGGTCAACGTCGCGATCGAGAACATGCCGCCGGAAGTGATCGCCGTCGGCGAAACGCAGGAACGCCTGCTCTGGGTGTTGCCGCCGCACGTGACGCCCGAGATCCTGCGCATCTATAACGACCAATACACGTTGCCGCAGATCGCCTACAACGCGCGCGCAACGATCGTCGGCCGCGTGACGCGCGAAAAGAAATACGTGCTTCGTCATCGCGGACACGTTGTGATGGACGTCGACATCGATTTTCTTACCGGCTCGATTCGCGACGAGCTGCCGTTTACGGAGTTGCAGCCGGCGGTGCTGCGCGACGAGGACATCGTCTATCCGCAGCTTGCGACCGACGAGATCGTGGATCTGCTGCCACGCGTGCTGGCACACCAGGCGGTTTGCTCCCGAGAACCGCTCTATCGCCGTTACGACGCGGTCGTGCGCGGCTTGACGGTGATTCCGCGCGGCGCCGGCGAGGCCGGTGTGTTTGCTGCCGTGCGCGGCGGCAAGCTCGGCGTCGCGCTGTCCGTCGCCGGAAATCCGCGCTACGGACGGCTCAATCCGCAGCGCGCGGCGGAGCTCGCGGTCGTCGAAGCGGCGTGCAAGGTCTACGCGACCGGCGCGCGGCCGATCGGCTTGACGGATTGCTTGAACTTCGGCAATCCCCGCAAGATCGAGCAGTATAGCGAGTTCGTCGCAGCTATCGATGGCTTGGGCGCTGCCGCACGCGAGCTCGGCCTGGCGTTCGTGTCGGGAAACGTGAGTCTGTATAACGAGTCGACCGCCGGCATGGCGGTCGCCGCGTCAGCGATCGTCGCGTGCGTCGGCGCGCTCGACGATCTGGCAAAGACGATTACCCCCGGAGTCAAGCAAGCCGGAAACGCGCTCTTCGTTGTCGGCAACGTCAGCCCCGGATTTGGCGGAACGGTGTTCGCCGAGCTGCTTGGCAACGATGACGACAACGTGCCGATGTTGGAGTATCCGCAACTGCGCGTCGACCTCGAGTTCCTTCGCGCCGCAATGCGCGAGGGTGTCGTTCGATCCTGCACGCCGGTTGGGGCGGGCGGAACGCTGGCGGCGATCGCGCGGGCGCTCTTTGCCGCGCGCGGCGCGGGCCGTTCCCTCGGTGCGGAGGTCGACGGAGAAGCCTATTTCGACGAAACGCCCGGTTTCGTCGTTGAAGTCGACGACCAGGAACTCTTCCTGCGGCTCGCCGGCGCCGCTACGGTTCGCCGCGTCGGAACGGTGTCGAAGGCCGCGCATTTCGTCATCAACGGCGAGTCGCTGCACGTCGAGGATTTGTACCGGGTTTGGTCGGCGCCGCTGGCTGAGGTGTATCCGTAAGATGAGCGGGAAGATCGCGGTTCCGATTTTCCCCGGAACGAACTCCGAAAACGAAACGGTGGCGCTGCTGCGCGACTGCGGCGGCGACGCCGAGCTCGTCCACTGGTCTGCGGCTGAGACGTTGGGGCGGTACGACGCCTACGTCCTCTCCGGCGGATTCGCGTACGAGGATCGCATTCGCGCCGGCGCGATTGCCGCGCACGACCGGATCATGGATTTCGTCATCGAGGGCGCGCAGAACGGTAAACTCGTGTTCGGCGTCTGCAACGGCGCGCAGATCGTACTCGAAGCGGGTCTGGTTCCCGGTACCGGGGCGATACGCCGTCCCACCGCCGCGTTTACGCGCAACGCGCCCGAACCGCATTTCGTGTGTCGTCACGTGTATTTAAAGATCGCGATCGATCCGTCGCGCAGCGCGATTACGGCGTCGCTGCCTAAAGACGCGCTCGTGCCGGCGTGGCAGGCCAACGGTGAAGGCCGGCTCGCTGCGACGCCCGAGCACTTGCAAGAAATCGTTGACGGCAGTCACCTGGCGTTCGTCTATGCGTTTGCCGACGGTACGGCTTCGCAGTCGGCATCCCCGAACGGCTCGGCGCTCAACTGCGGCGGGTTGATCAATCGCGCGGGCAACGTGCTGGCGATCATGCCGCATCCCGAACGCGACGCGTGGAACTTCAATCACCTCGATCGCCGCGAGGGCAAAGACGTGCTCGCGCCGTCGGGCGGCGCGATGCTCTTCAAGAGTTTCGTGAAAGCGGTCAACGGTTGAGCGAGCAAGTCATTGCCATTGGATTGAAGATTCCCGACAACAGCGCGTACACCGCGATGGTGACCTTGCGCCGGCTCGGCATCGACGTGGCGCGCGTCGAGCGCAACGATATCCTGCGTTTCGATAACGAGCAGGATCCGGTCCAATTGCGCGCCCATATCGAGCGCGACGAATCCGTTTTCAACCCGAACAAGCATCGCATCAGCCTATTGACCAGCCTCAAGCCGAGGCCGGGCGAAGTGTGGATCGAGACGGTGGGCGGCGAGACAACCGTTGCGGGAATGCCGGCCCGGCGCTACGTTGGCTGGCGGCTCTTCAGCGGCGATTCGCACGCGTCGCGTGCGGTGCTCGACGCGGCGGTCGAATCGCTGCTCTGCAATCCGGCAATCGAAAGGGCAATTTACTAAGCTCATATGAAGCGCGCTTTTGTCGCAGCCGCCGTTGCGGCGTCCGCTCTCTTCTGGCTCGGCGCAACCGGGAATACCTCGGCTCCGAGCGACTACGCGGCGTTTACCGCTTCCGCGCACCAGCGCGCCGGGCTGTTTCCCATTTGGCAAAAAGACGGCGAGACGTATTTGGAGGTGGCGCCCAATCAGCTCGACGCCGACTTCCTCGAAACGATCGTGCCCGGCAACGGCATCGGTGACGCCCCGCTGTGGTGGGGCGATACGGATTATCTGCCGACCCAGGTGCTGCGGTTCGAGCGGCGCGGCGACAACATTGTCATGATCTGGCGCAACTGGTATGCGTACACCGGGTCGAACGCTGCCGCGGCCGCCGGCGTTGCCGGCAGTTTCCCCGACTCGGTGGTCGGCTTCGGAAAAATCGCGGCCGAGAATACGGCCAACGGCCACGTCGTCTTCGATCTCAAGTCGCTGCTCGAAGATAATCTCGACGTGCGAAACATCCTGGCCGGGCGCTCGATCGGCAAGAGTTACCATCTCGATCCGTCCACCTCGTACTTCGATTCGGTCAAGGCGTTTCCCGAGAACGATGTCTTCACGGTTTCGCAGACGTGGAGTACCGACGAGAGCCACAAGTACGATGCCGCGCCCGACGCGCGCCGCCTGCAGATTCGCGTCGTTTACAACTTCGTGCAGATCCCGCAGGACGACTATCGCAAGCGCCTGATGGACGACCGGATCGGATTGTACGACGACATCTACGTCGATTTTTCGACCGACACGCGCGAAACGCGGTTGCTGCCCTACATCATTCGCTGGGATTTCGCGCACCACCCAATGGTGTATTATCTGTCGAACAGCATCCCGCCGGAGTATCACGCCGCCATTCGCGACGCGCTGCTGGAGTGGAATATGGCGCTGCGGCGCGCCGGCACTCGCTACGGCGTGGAAGTCCGCGAACAGCCCAGCGACCCGAACTGGGACCCGGACGATTTCCGCTACAGCGTGGTTCGCTGGCTCGACGAAACGCGGCCGAGCTTCGGTGCGGACTCGCAAACCCTGTTCAATCCGATGACCGGCGAAGAGCTTCGCACCGGCATCCTCGTCTCTTCGGTTGTTGGCATGAACCCGCGTCTCACGTGGAAATATATGGTCGATCCGGTTCGCAACGGGCGCACGACCGATCCGATGCCGCCGAAGTTTTTGCACGACTCGATCTTTGCCACCATCCTGCACGAAGCCGGCCATAATCTCGGCATGCAGCACAACTTCATCGGGCACGAGGCGTACTCGGCAGAGCAGCTCCAGAGCATGGCGTTCACCCAGGCGCACGGCATTACGTCGAGCGCGATGGAGTACGCGCCGCTCAATCTCTGGCCGCAGCCCTACAAGCAAGGCGAATACTCGCAAACGACGGTCGGCCCGTACGACTACTATGCGATCCACTGGGGCTACGCGAGCGTTCCCGGCGCGCAAACGCCCGAGCAGGAAGTGCCGAGGTTGCGCACGTGGGCGCAGGGCTGGTCGAACCCGTGGACGCGTTACGCATCCGACGAAGACGTCGACTACGCGACCGGGCACGCGGCCGATCCGCGCGTCGAGCAGGGGATGCTCACCAACGATCCGATGGCGTGGTGCAACGTGCAGATGCAAATGTATCGCACGCAAATCGCGGCGCTTAATACGTACTGGCCGCAGGACGGCAACGCGTTCGAAGAAGAGCGCGGCTTTTTCAGTGCGATGCTGGGACGCTACTTGCGCTGTGCGGGCGTACCCGCGCACTATTTGGGCGGACAATATCTGTCGCGGGCGCACGCCGGCGATCCCTACGCCCAGGCGCCGATCGTTCCGGTGCCGCTAGGAACGCAACGCAAAGCGATGGGCGTGCTCGATGCCGCGCTCTTCAATCCAAGCGCGCTGGACATTCCGCCGGCGCTGCTGAACCGGCTTCCCTACTCGGAGTGGGCCGGATACGGATACACGAGTTGGGAAGGCTACGGCAATCTGCCGCTATGGGCGTACAACCCGCCCGAACGCCACGATTATCCGCTGGTCGAAACGATCAACCGCGCGCAGATGGGGGCGATCGGCTATCTGTTCCAACCGCTCGTTCTTCAGCGCATCGACGACAATCCGCTCGTGTCGACCGGACCGACGATGACGATGGCCGATCTCTTCGATTGGCTGCACGACGGCATTTTCAACAATCTGCGCGACCGCACGATTCCGCTGATCTCGCGGAATTTGCAGATCGAGTACGTCGACGCGCTGCAGAAGCTCGTGTCCAATCCACCCGAGGGAACGCCGCCGGATGCGACGGCGTTGGCACGCGCGGCACTCGCGCGGATCGCGCGCGATGCTTCATCGGTGTCGCACGCGTCGCACGATGCGGTCACGAGTGCGCATCTCGCAGAGCTCGCGCATAAGGCCAAATCCTAACCTGCCACCAGATCAAAAGAACGAACAACGGAACGAAGTCGAGGCACCGGCTCGCGAGGGTGACGACAGGTGACTCGTAGGCGGCGAGAATTTCCAGAAGCAGCAGAACGCCAAGAAATCCAATGGTGAGGTCGAGGTTACGGCGACCCTCGAACGTTAACCGCCGGGATAGCGCGACACGCCGAATAGCGATCCAGACCAGTGCCGGCAGCGTACCGAAATAGAGCAGCCCGTAGTACGGAAGAAGCAACAGGATCTCGAGGAGCGATATGCAGTCGTTTGCTCCGAGAATCGGCTCTGCCGCGGCGTACACCGCGAACAACGCAAAGGCGGCGAACGCAACCCATTCCCGCGGCCGAATTCTGTACATGCAGCTTCTAGAGCTGCTTTACGTAGACGATTGCGAGAACCGCAATCGCGGCGCCGCACTGCAGAGCCAAGACTTGGAGCGCGGCCTTCGTCTTGCCCGGCAGCCACCGTATGGCGAAGAACAGCACGATCGCGAGCTGGAGCGGCATCAGAATCTGAAACACGTGCGCCGCGGTCCCCTCGTCGGACTCGCGAGCGAGCGTGCCTTGCGCCAAGCTCGTCAGGAGAGCCGCGAGAAAACCCGCCGAGATCAAGAGAGGAAGAAAGCCTTCGGGGCGTTTGAGCAGCTTCCACATCGCAGCCATTGCAGGTCCTCCGGCTCTTGATCGAGCAATAACTTTGTGGTACAAAGATAAGCGACTTTGTACTGCAAAGTCAAGCGAGGAGAGCCATGGTGATGGAAATCGAGCGGGCGCTTTCCGATCTGGCCGAAGTCCGCGAACGGCTCGCGCGAGCGGAGCGGTTCGAGGGCTACTCGGGGCCGGCGTCGGTTGCCAGCGGGATTGTCGCCTTCATCGCGGGCGGCGTACAGCTCGCACGCGTTCCGCATCCCGCGACGCCGGCTGGATTTTCCGCGTATTTCGCGATCTGGATGACGTGCTTGGGTGTCGCGCTCCTCTTGAACTACGGCGCAGTCGCACTTTGGCTGCTGAAAAATCACCGGCCGAGCGCGCAGAGCCAGTTTCGCACGGCGGCGCTTTCGATCGCGCCGAGCGTGCTGCTCGGCGGGGCGCTGACGGCGGCGCTGTGGGCGCACGGCGACTACACGCTCGTTCCGGGTACGTGGTTCGCTTTTTACGCCGTCGGCTTGTTTGCGTCGCGCGGAAACATCCCGGCCGGCGCGCTGCCGGTCATGGTTGCCTTCGCCCTGCTCGCCGTCGCGTTTCTCGCAACGCCGTTGGAGGGCATCGCGCTGCGGTGGTGGGTGATGCCGCTCGGATTTGGCGCCGGACAACTCGCCATCGGTTACCTTCTTGCCCGCGAACGGAGCCTTCAGGATGCCTAACGACGACGCACCTTTTTCCTATCCCGGTCTCGAGCGGATCTTTCACGAGCGCGGACGCCTGGCGATCTGCACGTCGTTAGTCGCGCAGCCCGACGGACTGACGTTCGCGGAGCTGCAGGCGGCGTGCGACCTTACCGACGGCAATCTCAATCGTCACTTGCACGCGTTGGCCGAAGACGGCGTCGTCAAGGCCGAGAAGCAGCGTGGAAACGGCCGCCCGTCGACACTCTATCGCATCACCAAGAAGGGGCGTCAGCGCTTTCTCGCTTACGTCGACGAACTCGAATCGGTCGTGCGTGACGTTCAACAGCGCTCGAAAAGCGCCGCTCACGGGAAGTTAGCGACGACGTGACCCCGCGGCACGTTGCAATCATCATGGACGGCAACCGGCGCTGGGCCCGGGCGCGGGGGTTGCCCGCCATACTGGGTCACCGGTACGGCTTGACCGCTTTGCGGCGAACCGTGCACGCTGCCCGCGACGCGGGCGTAACGCTGCTCACCGCCTTTGCATTCTCGGACGAGAACTTTCAACGCTCGAGCGGCGAGGTCGACGCAATCATGAGCCTCGCATTTCGCGCTGCGTACGGCGAACTGCGTAAGCTGGCGCGCGAAGGCGTGCGGGTGCGCTTGTGCGGCCGTACCGAACGCCTCCCCGCGCGGACGCTTGTCGCGCTCGAACAGCTCGTTTCGGCGACCAGCGTCAATGCTGAGATGACGCTGAATCTCGCGATCGACTATGGCGGACGGCGCGAAATCGGCGACGCCATGCGTCAACTGGCGCGTGAAGTGCGAGCCGGGCTGCGCGAACCCGACTCGATCGACGAGCGGGCGGTAGCGAGCCGGCTCTACACGGCCGACTTGCCCGATCCCGACCTCATCATCCGTACCGGCGGCGAGCTACGTTTGTCGAACTTCTTGCTCTTTCAAGCCGCTTACGCCGAGTTTTGGGCGACGCCGACCTACTGGCCCGACTTCGACGAGACCCACTTACGGACCGCGCTCGCTGATTTTGCATTACGGCAAAGGCGGTACGGAACGTAGCGGAGTACCCTGGACCGGCATGGACCGGCCGTACACCATCGCGACGCTAGGGTCGCATTCCGCGCTGCAAATTCTTAAAGGGGCGCACGACGAAGGCTTCAAGACCCTAGCAATCTCCAACCGCGACACGGAACGGCTCTACCGCTCGTTCGCATTCATCGACGAAGTCATCACGCTCAACTCGTACTCGGAGTTCATGGGACTCGTCGACGAACTGCAGCGGCGCAAGGTGATCATCGTGCCGCACGGCTCGTTCGTCGCCTACTTGTCGCTCGAAGAGCACAAGAAGATGGAGATTCCGTATTTCGGGAACAAGTCCGTGCTTGAGTGGGAAGCAAGCCGCGAGCTGCAGCGCGACTGGCTCTCGCGCGCCGGACTCAAGCTGCCGCGTCAGTTCAAGAGCGGCAACGAGATCGACCGGCCCGTCATCGTGAAGCTGTACGGCGCTCAGGGCGGCCGCGGCTACATGTTCATTCGCGACGCGCACGACTTCGAGGCGCGCGCGGCGCACCTCAAAGAAGCGTACACGATCCAGGAATACATCATCGGCGTCCCGCTCTACATCCACTACTTTTACTCGCCGCTCTCGAAAAAGCTCGAGATCATGTCGATGGACCGGCGCTACGAAACCAACGTCGATTCGCTCGGCCGTATTCCCGCAGCGGCGCAGGAAGGCATGGATATCAGCCCCTCGTACGTGGTCGTCGGCAACTCGTCGGTGTCCCTGCGCGAGTCGATGCTCGCCGAAGCATTGCGCATGGGCGACGACGTGGTGAAGGTCAGCCAGGAGATTTGCGGTCCGAAGGGATTGTTCGGCGCCTTCTGCATCGAGACGATCATTACACCCGACATTCAGTTCTACATTATGGAAATCTCCGCGCGTATCGTGGCCGGAACGAATCTGTTCATCAACGGGTCGCCGTATTCGTATCTCAACTATGCCGAGCCGATGTCGACCGGGCGCCGGATTGCTCGCGAGATCAAGAACGCACTTCTGACCAACAACTTACGTTTGGTACTCGATGATTCGAGCGTTCTCTAGCTTTTTGCTCGCGCTGCTCTGCCTCGTACCGATTGCGGCGAGGGCGGCGTTTGTAGCGGATCCCGAAGCGCTGTATCAGCAAATGAAGGACGCCTACGCCAAGGGCGACGCCGCCGGTTGGGACTTTCGCTCGCAGGAGATCTATTTCGCGACGATTCTCAACGCGGGGCGGGCATATTCGCTGCAGCATCCCGACATGGCGGCCTATGGCGAACTCGCCAATCTCACGGTGCAAATCGGAAGCGGCGTTCACTACAATCCGCTCACCAATCACGACGGGGCCCTGTGGTGGGTGCGCGAGGCGTCGCAGTACGTCATCGCTCATTCGCAAGATCCCAACGAGATTTCGCAGGCGCAAGCCTTACTGCTGCGCGCCAACGCCGAGGACGATCCGGCACAGCTCGCACGCTATGCCGATACCGACGCAACGGCAACCTTGAAGAACTATCCCAACAACGTCGACGCGCTGTTGCTGCAGGTGGAAGCCGATTGGCGGGCGTGGCTGCTGACGCACGATCCCACATGGCGCTCGCTCGCGCTGCAGCGCGCCGCGCTTCCGGCCTTTCCCGTCGCGCATTTGCCGACGAACTGGGGCAACGAGCTCCTTACGGCGGCTGGTAACGCCTCGACCGATCGCGGCTACACGGCCGACGACGTCAAGAACGGTGCGACGCTCGTCGCGCGCGTCAAAGCCGTCGATCCCTTACGCGTCATCGCCACCGTCACCGCCGTTCCGCACGACGTGTACCTTTCGACGCTCGCGCCGGCCGACGAGTACTTCGGCAAACGCTCGATGTCGGTGCTGGAGATCGAAAATCGCCTCAAGCACATCAACTTCATGCTCGACTATAAATACGGAAATCGAGAAAGTACCGAAACGGCCGGCGTGGCCGACTCGATCGAGGGCATGCAGAAAATCTATCCGCGCGATCGCGATTTGCCCATGCTGCTCTATTGGACCTACACCACCGCGCAGCGCATGGACGACTCGCAAGCGCAACAAACCGCCGCTCATATGAAGGCGGTGCTCACCATCGAATATCAAGACAGCCCGGAGGCGCGCAAGATTCTCAACGGCACGTCGTAGCGGAACGTGGATCCCGTCCTGGCGGACCGGCTGCAGTTCGCCTTTACGATCATGTTCCATTACCTGTTCCCCATCGGAACGATGGGGTTGGCGCCGTTCGTCGCGGGGTATACGTGGCAAGCGTCGGAGGGCGACGTGGAAGCCGTGCGCGCCGCCCGCTTCTGGACGAAAATCTTCACGATCAACTTCGCAGCCGGCGTCGTCACCGGTATTCCGATGGAGTTTCAGTTCGGTACGAACTGGGCGGCATTCGCGCAGCGCAGCGGGTCGATCGTCGGGCAGCCGCTGGCGATGGAAGGCATGTTCGCCTTCTTCCTCGAGTCGGTCTTTCTCGGCGTGCTGCTCTCCCGCACCCGCACGACGCCGTCGCGATTCGTCGCCTGGTCGGCCGTTGCGGTCTGCATCGGCTCGTGGCTGTCGGGTTTCTTCATCGTGGTCACCGACGCGTGGATGCAGCATCCCGTCGGTTATCACGTTGCGGCGAATGGAACGCTCGAACTCGACAATGCGTGGGCCGTCCTGCTATCGCCGTTTGCGGGCTGGCAGTACGCGCACGTTCTAACGGGCGCGCTGATTGCCGGCGGGTTTATCGTCTCCGGCATCGGCGCGTACTATCTGCTGTCGGAGCGCGAAACGCCGCTCGGCCGGCGCTTCGTGCGCGACGGTGCGATCGTGGGTCTGCTGTTTTCATTGATCGCGGTGTTTCCCACCGGGGATCGTAACGGCGCCGACGTCACCCATTTTCAGCCCATCAAGCTGGCCGCGATGGAAGGTCTCTTTGAAACCGCCAACGGTGCGCCGTTGGCGATCATCGGTATGCCCGACGTCAAGCGCCAAGAGCTCATCGACCCGGTGGTCGTGCCGAACGTGCTGAGTTTTCTCGCGTACGGCAACTTTACGGCCAACGTTAAGGGGCTGACCGCCTACGCGGAAGAGCTGCGGCCGCCGGTCGAAGTGACGTACTACGCATATCACGTCATGGTCGGTCTCGGAACGATCTTCGTCGCGGCGACGGGACTGGCCGTATTGCTGCTCTGGCGCAAACGGCTGTTTACCTTCAGACCGATGTTGTGGATTCTCATGCTGCTGATGCCGTTTCCGTACATCGCAAACGAAGCCGGTTGGACGGTCACCGAAGTCGGACGACAGCCGTGGATCGTCTACGGCGTGATGCGCACGGCCGAAGCGGGGTCGCCCAACGTCGCCGCCGGCGAGACGATCTTCACGCTCGTGGGCTTCGCCGGAATGTACTTCATTTTGGGCGTTCTGTTTCTCTATTTGGTGTTACGCGAGATTGCCGAGGGTCCAGCATGAGTACCGCCGGCTTCTGCGTGATTGCGTTCATGCTGACGGCGTACGTTCTGCTCGACGGATTCGATTTGGGCGTTGCGGTAATTGCGCCGTTGGTCGGGCGTGACGAACGCGAGCGCGGCGCGGCCATGGCCAGTATCGGACCGTTCTGGAACGGCAACGAAGTGTGGCTGATTGCCGGCGGAGCGGCGCTGTTTGCCTTGTTCCCACGCGCCTACGCCTCATCGTTTTCGGGGTTCTATCTGCCGTTTATCATCGTGCTGTGGCTGCTGATGTTTCGCGGCATGTCGCTCGAGCTGCGCCATCATTTTCCGTCCCGTATCTGGCGCGAGTTTTGGGACGCGGCGTTTACCGTGGCCAGCGCATTGCTCATTTTCATCTTTGGCGTTGCGCTCGGCAACGTGTTGCGCGGCTTTCCGCTCGACGCGGCCGGGTACTTCCGCGGCACGTTCGGCTACCTGCTCAATCCGTACGCGCTGCTCGTCGGCGTCTTCGCGCTCGGCGTGCTGGGACTGCATGGTGCGACGTTTGCGGCCATGCGGATCGAAGGCGCGCCGGGCGATCGCGCGCGCCGGCTGTCGTCGCAGTTCTTTTGGATCGTCGCGGCCTTGTTCGTTGCCGTTACCGTAGCGACGTTCGGCGTGCGCGGTACGCCGGGTGCGCCCATCGTCGCGCTGCTTGGCGTGCTATCGGTCGCCGCGCTCGCGGCACTGGCGGTCGCCCTCCGGCGCGCAAGCGCGCCCGGGGCGTTTGCGGCGTCCTCGGCGTTTATCGGGGCGTTGATGGCCAGTGCCGCAACGGCAATTTATCCGTTTTTACTGCCGGCAGTCGCGGGCAGCACCGGCGGCATGACGATCTTTGACGCAGCCCCCTCGTCAGCGGCGCTCGCGTGCGCGCTCGTGGTGACCATTCTGGGCAGCATCGCGGTCGTGACTTACGGCTCGTTCGTATGGCGCCGCATGGGCGGCAAAGTCTCCGTCGATTGACTTACGCCGTTATCTCGATCATTTCGGCGAAGGTTGTGGGCGTGGGGATTGCGTCTCCGTCTTCACGCATGCCGTCCAAATGAAGCTCGATCGTCTCACGAATGAGCGTCTCGGCCTCTTCCAAGGTAGGTGCGCCGGCGACGCATCCAGGAAGGTCGGGGACGTGCGCTCCATAGCCGGTCTGCGACTTTTCGAATACGACGGCGTACTTAGACGTCATGTTTTCCCTCCCGATCCCAGAACGTCTGACGGCGAATAGACTTCCAAACGCCAGGCGAGGGTTCCTCGTTGTCGGAGCCGGAGAGGGTTACGCGCCGGGCTTGCTCGGATGAACGTACTGTTCGTGGCTCGTCGCGCGGCGCTTCGTCAGCACGTACCCGTCCCCGCGAAGCCACGCCCTGATGGTGCGAAACTTGGGTGGCACACGGGTCAATCACGACGAGGAGCCGCTGCGCCAACAGCATCCCCTCGATTTCACGGCGCTCAAAAGGCGAGCTAGCTCGGCGTCGAATAGGCGGGGCCAGTGCAAGACTACGTACGACGCGCGCTCGAGCGGTACGATCGCTCGAAGCTGACCCTCTGTTCCATCGGGAGCCATTCGGCGCTCGAGGTCGCCTCCGGTGCGCGCGCGCAAGGCTTACAAAATCTCGTCGTCACCGCCAAAGGGCGCGAGCGCACGTACACCGAGCATTTCGCGCGGCGCGGCGCGCCGGGGCCGCAGCGCGGCTGCGTCGACGAAGTGCTCGAGCTCGATGCATTTCCCGAAATCCTCGACGACGGCGTGCAGGAGCGTTTGCTCGCGCACAATGCCGTGTTCGTTGCGAACCGGTCGTTCGAAGTGTACCTGCACCAAAAGTTCACGTACGACGAGATCGAGCGGCGGATGCTCGTGCCGTTTTTCGGCAACCGGCATCTGCTGCGTGCCGAAGAGCGCGACGAGCCCGCCAATCAGTACGCGCTGTTGGAACGTGCCGGCGTGCGATATCCCAAGCAGTTCGCCAAACCCGACGACATCGACCGGCTGGTCATGGTCAAGGCCCCGCACGCGAAGGTGAGCTTCGAGCGCGCGTTCTTTCTGGCGTCGTCGCCGGCCGAGTATCGCCGGAGCGCCGATCGTTTGATCCGCA